>JBKBXN010000207.1:0-4396 GCA_046314055.1 Brevundimonas sp. | reverse complement strand
CGTCGAGGCGGTTGACGGCGGCGAACGCGTTGGCCAGCGAGCGCGTGTAGACCGCGGCCTGGAGCCCGTAGCGGGAATCGTTGACCAGGTCGATCGCCTCGTCCATGTCGGCGACCGTGTCCAGGCAGACGACGGGACCGAAGATCTCCTCTTGGAAGATCCGCATGTCGTTGGTGCCCTTGAACACGGTCGGCTTGACATAATAGCCGCCCGACAGGTCGTCCTTCAGCACGGCCTGTTCGCCGCCCGTCAGGACCTGAGCGCCCTCGTCCTTGCCGATCTTCAGATAGGTCAGGATCTTCTTGAGCTGCTGTTCCGAGGCCTGGGCGCCGACCATGGTCGCCGGGTCCAGCGGATCGCCCTGGACGATGGCCTCGACCCGGGCGATGGCCTTCTCGATGAAGGCCTCATAGATGTCCTCGTGGATCAGGGCGCGGCTGGGGCAGGTGCAGACCTCGCCCTGGTTCAGGGCGAACATCGCAAACCCTTCCAGCGCCTTGTCCAGGAAGGCGTCGTCGGCGTCCATCACGTCCTTGAAGAAGATGTTGGGCGACTTGCCGCCCAGCTCCAGGGTGACCGGAATGATGTTCTGGGTCGCATACTCCATGATCTTCTGACCCACGGCGGTCGAGCCGGTGAAGGCGATCTTGGCGATGCGGGGATTGGTGGCCAGGGGCTCGCCCACCTCGGCGCCCGTGCCGGATACGATGTTCAGCACCCCCGCCGGCAACAGATCCTGGATCAGCTCGATCAGCAGCAGGATCGAGGCCGGGGTCTGTTCCGCCGGCTTCATCACGATACAGTTGCCCGCCGCCAGGGCCGGCGCAATCTTCCAGGTCGCCATCAAGATGGGGAAGTTCCATGGAATGATCTGACCGACCACGCCCAGCGGCTCATGGAAGTGATAGGCGACCGTGTCGTGGTCCAGTTCCGAGATCCCGCCTTCCTGGGCGCGGATACAACCGGCGAAGTAGCGGAAGTGGTCGATCGCCAGGGGGATGTCGGCGGCGAGGGTTTCTCGCACCGGCTTGCCGTTGTCCCAGGTCTCGGCCTCGGCGACGGCCTGGAGGTTGGCCTCGATCCGGTCGGCGATCTTGTTCAGGATGACGGCGCGTTGGGCGACGCTGGTCTTGCCCCAGGCGTCCTTGGCGGCGTGAGCGGCGTCCAGCGCCAGTTCGACATCGGCCGCATCCGAGCGTGCGACTTCGCACAGGACGCGACCGTTCACCGGTGAACTGTTCTCGAAATAGCGGCCGTTGACCGGCGGGACCCACTGGCCGCCGATGAAGTTGTCATAGCGCGTCTTGAACTTGGGGGTCACGGCGCGCGCGAATTCGGGTTTGGTCATGAAACACTCCTACGTTCCCTCGGGCGTCGATTGCCGACGTCGTTGGGACCGCAGGCTCGGCCTGGCTCGGCCGATCCGCCAGACGGCGGCTTCATGGTGCGGTGCAAACCTGTCGCAGACCTGCGACAGTCGGATCAGTGAGCTTCGCGGGACAGGCCCAGCCGATGGAGCTTACGGTGCAGGGTCGCGCGGCTGACCCCCAGGGCCCGCGCCGCCGCAGAGACATTGCCGCTGCTGCGCGCCAGGGCGCGACGCACCGCCCCCCGCTCCGCTTCCAGCAGTTCCGCCTCGACCGATCCCGCCCCCAGCACCTCGGACGCCGCCAGCTGGGCCGCGATCCGCTCGTCGGTGATGGACAGGGCCAGGCGGGCTGCGCGGGTGGCGCCGATCACCAGATCGTCACGATCGACCGCCAGCAGGGCCGCCGTATTACGCTCGACAGAGTCACCCGCCAGCACGATCCGAGCTTGGGAAAAGGCCTGACGGAAGGTCTGGGCCTCGATCGCCCGCGCCGCATCCGCCACCGCCGCCGCGATCAGGCCCAACACGCCCGCGGTCGCATCGGCCCGACAGGACGAGACGTCCAGCAGGCCGGCCAGCCGCCCCAGATGATCATGGATCGGATGGCTGGTGCAGCTCAGGGCCGTGTTGCGGGTGTGGAAATGCTGGTCCCGATGGATGGTCAGGGGCCGATGTTCCGCCAGGGCCGTGCCGATGCCGTTGGTGCCCTCTACCGCCTCGGACCAGACGGCGCCGGGCCACAGGCCCCATCGATGAAAGGTCTCATCATCCGCCGCCGCACCCCGGCGTTCCAACGGCACCCCGTCGGCATTGGTCAGCAGGACGCAGCAGCCGGTGTCGCCCACCGCGAGGAACAACCGATCCAGCACCCCTTGCGCCGCCCGCGTCATCGGCTCCATCGCCAGCCGCGCCTCGCGCAGCTGCGTCTCGGTCAGGGTATTGGGCGGCCCCCCGTCCTCGGGATCCAGTCCGTACAGCGACATTGATCGCCGCCAGGAGGCCGCCAAGGCCGAACGCGCCGGCTCAGCGCCGTTATCCAGCGCCTGTTTGATCAGGCTTCCGTGGTCGTTTCCCGGTCGGTCGCCCATGGTGTCTCCCAAGGCTTGTTTCCCACGATCAAACGCCCGCTGCGCGACAAGGTCAATGCGGCCGGCCCGAAGACCTAAAAAGCTTCCCTAAGGTCCGGTTTTCATTGGCCTTAGGAGATAAGTTCAGCCTTGTTTTGAACCGAAACCCGGATCACCCTCTGTCTCAACGGGTCGGCGAACCGGCTCGAGCAAAGGGAACGACCATGAAGACCAAGACCATTCTGGCGGCTGCGGCGCTTGCTGCGGCCTTCGCCTCCCCCGCCCTGGCTGGCGATCCGACCGGCCTGTGGCAGACCCCGACCAATGGCGGGCAGGTGCGCATCGCCCACTGCGGCCAAGCTCTGTGCGGGACCTTGGTGACATCAAACCATATTCGGGCCGACCCCAACGCTCGTGATGAGCATAACCGCGACACTGCCCTGCGCAGCCGCACGCTCCGCAATCTGCCCATGCTGACCGGCTTCACCGGCGGGCCGACCGAGTGGCGCAACGGCTCGGTCTACAACCCTGCGGACGGCCGCACCTATCGCGGGACCATCACCATGACCGGAGACAACAGCCTGAACCTGCGCGGCTGTGTCGTCGCTCCCCTGTGCAAGACCCAGACCTGGACCCGCGTCCAGTAGCCAAGCGTTAGACGAAATGAAGGCCCGGCCGGAGCGATCCGGCCGGGCCTCTTCATGCCTGGCTCCAGCCTAGCCTCAGCGGTTCAGCGCCGCCCGCGCCGCCTCGGCGTAACGGTGCCCCACGGCCGCCCCCTTGGGGAAAACGGCGTCGATCCGCGTGAGATCCTCCGCCGTCAGCACGATGTCCGCGGCGGCGGCGTTCTGCTCCAGCGTGGCGATTCGGCGAGTGCCGGGGATCGGGACCAGATCCTCGCCCTGGGCCAGCACCCAGGCCAAGGCCAGCTGGGCGGCGGTGACGCCCTTGTCGGCGGCGATGGCCTTCACCGCCTCGACCAGATCCAGGTTCTTCTGGAAGTTTTCGCCCATGAAGCGCGGATTGGTCCGACGGAAGTCATCCGGGGCCAGGTCGTCAACGGACTTGATGTCTCCAGACAGGAAGCCGCGCCCCAAGGGGCTATAGGGCACGAAGCCTATGCCCAGTTCCCGCGTGACCGTGAACAGTTCGTCTTCCGGATCCCGCGTCCACAAAGAATACTCGGTCTGGAGCGCCGTGATCGGATGGGTGCTGTGGGCCTTACGCAGCGTCTCCGGCGCGGCCTCGGACAGTCCCAGAAACCGGACCTTGCCCTCCTGGACCAACTCGGCCATCGCCCCCACCGTCTCTTCGATCGGCGTGTCGGGATCGACCCGGTGCAGATAGTAGAGATCGACGTGATCGACGCCGAGCCGCTGGAGGCTGCCCTCGATGGCGCGGCGCACATTGGTCGGGCTGCCGTCGACCAGAAGCTTGGAGCGGTCGGCGTTGTAGTTGATGCCGAACTTGGTGGCGATAAAGGCCTGGTCGCGCCGATCCCTCAGCGCCTTGCCGACCAGAAGCTCGTTGGTATGGGGGCCGTACATCTCGGCGGTGTCGAACAGGGTGATCCCCAGGTCGAGGGCGCGGTGGATGACGGAAATGGACTGGGCCTCGTCCGCGCCACCGTAGAAGGCGCTCATACCCATACAACCCAGGCCAATGGCCGAGACCTCGGGACCGTTCGGACCCAACTTGCGCGTCTTCATCTGCGCTCTCCTGTCGATGTGGGGGATCGGCGACGACGCCGACAGGATTTCAGATGGTCATTGAAGCGGCGGGCCGCAAGCCCGGCCGCGTCGAACGATGGTACCGCCTCTCAGGCTTGAACTGAGGACCTCCGGTTCCACAAACCGGCGCTCTAACCAACTGAGCTAAGGCGGCCCGCGCATCGCGAGGCGCGTTCTCTACCGAGGCCTCACCCCCCAATCAAGCGCTGAGTGGAGATTGGGCAAACAAA
>JBKBXN010000206.1:3483-4397 GCA_046314055.1 Brevundimonas sp. | reverse complement strand
CGACCTGTCGCGGCGTGGCCTGTCGGCCGCCACCGCCGCCCGACGTCGCTCGTCGGCGCGCCAGTTCTATCGGTTCGCCCTGGCCGAGGGCTGGCGTACGGACGATCCGTCGCGCCGCCTGGATGCGCCCAAGCAAGGCCGCCCCCTGCCCAAGCTGCTCAGCCGCGACGAGATCGACCGTCTGCTGGCCGCCGCCGCCGCCCGCGACGCCGCAGGAGGGCTGCGCCTGGTCGCCCTGGTCGAGATGGCCTACGCCTCGGGCCTGCGGGTCTCGGAGCTGCTGGGACTGAAGGTCGAGGCGGTGCGCCGCGCCCCCGCCTATCTGATCGTGCGCGGCAAGGGCGGCAAGGAACGACTGGCCCCCCTGAACACCGCCGCACGCGAGGCGATCAAGGCCTGGCTGACCGCGCGCGACGCCAAGCTCAAGGGCAAAGATGGGCGAAAGCCCGAGACGCCCGACAGTCCCTGGCTGTTCCCCTCGTCCGGCCGCACCGGCCATCTGACCCCGCGCCGGTTCGCCCAGCTTCTGGACGAGGCGGCGCTGGTCGCCGGCATCGACCCCGCCCGCGTCAGCCCCCACGTTCTACGCCACGCCTTCGCCACCCACCTGCTGGAAGGCGGCGCCGACCTGCGCGTCGTCCAGACCCTGCTGGGCCACGCCGACATCGCCACGACCCAGATCTACACCCACGTCGCCACCGACCGCCTGGCCCAGGTCGTCCAGCAAAACCACCCCTTGGCGCGGGATGATTGAAAGGGCATATTTCGGGCATGGCCGAGGATTTCTACGTCAAGGCGATCTGGGACCCCGAAGCCGGGGTCTGGTGCAGCGAGTCCAATATCGTGGGGCTGGTGCTGGAAACTGCGACGCTCGGAGAGTTCGAGAATCTCGCTCGCCATTTCGCGCCTGAGCT
>JBKBXN010000206.1:0-3473 GCA_046314055.1 Brevundimonas sp. | reverse complement strand
TCGCGGGTTCGACGTTATCGCCGCGTGATCGACCGTGCGTTGAGAGATATGGCGCGGAAGCGATGATGAGCGACTTCATCTGATCAAAGGCGGCCATGCCCAAGGATTTTTATCCCGAACTCACCGACCTCCTCTTCGCCGCCGGGTGGCGTCGCATCACCAACGCCAAGGGCAGCCACGAGAAATGGCGTCACCCGGATCAACCGCACGCCATCATCGTTCCGCGCTCCAAGAGCCGGCACACCGCCAACACCGTCCTCAAACAGGCTGGCCTACCCAAAGCATTCTGAACCCCGCTTGCCCGGCGGCCTCGACCTCTCTAGTTTCGGCCGCCTTCCCTAGGGGCGGTTTTCCCGCCTGCAGTCCCGGACGCCTTTATGGCCACGCACTATCTCGACTTCGAAAAGCCGATCGCCGATCTGGAAGCCAAGATCGAGGAACTGTCGGCCCTGTCCGAAACCTCGGGCTCGTTCGAGACGGAAATCGCCGGCCTGCGCAAAAAGGCCGAGCAGCTGCGCAAGAAGACTTACGCCGGTCTCGACCCCTGGATGAAGACCCAGGTCGCGCGCCATCCGCAGCGGCCGCATTTCGTGGACTATGTCGAGAGCCTGTTCACCGACTGGAACGAGTTGCACGGCGACCGCAAATTCGGCGACGACCAGGCCATACTGGGCGGCCTGGCCCGGTTCCGCGGTCGACCCGTCGTCATCATGGGCCAGGAAAAGGGCCACGACACCGCCACCCGCATCACCCACAACTTCGGCATGGCCCGGCCCGAGGGCTATCGCAAGGCCGTGCGCCTGATGGACCTGGCCGAACAGTTCGGCCTGCCGGTGCTCAGCTTCATCGACACCGCCGGCGCCTATCCGGGCCTGGGCGCCGAGGAGCGCGGCCAGGCTGAGGCCATCGCCCGTTCGACCGAACGCTGCCTGACCCTGGGCGTCCCCTCCATCGCCACCATCGCCGGCGAAGGCGGCTCGGGCGGGGCCATCGCCATCGCCGCCGCCAGCCGCGTGCTGATGCTGGAACATTCGATCTATTCGGTCATCTCGCCTGAAGGCGCGGCCGGCATCCTGTGGCGCGACGGCGCCCGGGCCAGGGACGCGGCCATGGCCATGAAGATCACCGGCCCGGACCTGATGGCGCTGAAGATCGTGGACCGGCTGATCGACGAACCCGTCGGCGGCGCCCACACCGACCGCGCCGCCGCCATGGCCAATGTGGGCGACGTCCTGGCCGAAGAGTTGAAGGCCTTCGAAGGCCTGTCGCCCCAGCAGATCCGCAAACAGCGCGCCGACCGCTTCTACGCCATCGGGGCGCTTTGACCGAACAACGTTAACTCCGCGTCCATGAAATCAGGTGAAGTTTCCCGCCTGACGGGGGCGAAATCTTACCAAGCATGGCGACACAGGGCGATTCCCTTCGAGAAAGCGCGGTTTTCAACCTCAGCGGCGCCATCACCATGGTCGTCGATGATTCGCCCTTCTCCCTGACCCTGACGACGGGCGCCCTGGCCGGGTTCGGCATTCGCCCCGCCTTCACCGTCGGCAAAGGCGCCGAGGCGCGCCGCCTCCTTCAGGAGAAGCCGGTCGATCTGCTGTTGGTCGATACCGACATGCCGGACATCGACGGCTTCGAACTGGTGCGCTGGCTGCGCCGTTCGGGACCCAACCCCAACGCCTTCACGCCCGTGATCATGACGGCCAGCCATATTCGGCGCGGACGCGTGACCGAGGCCCGCGACTGCGGCGCCAATTTCGTCGTCACCAAGCCGTTCAGCGCCGCCATGCTGCTGGAGCGGATCCTGTGGGTCGCGCGCGACAGCCGCCCCTTCCTCGAGGTCGGGGACTATCTGGGACCGGATCGCCGTTTCCGGCACGATGACTATGACGGGGAAGAACGGCGCGCCGACATGATCCGCAAGAAGACGATGGAGTTCGCATGACGGTCATCACCCACGTCCAGCGCAAATCCCGTCTCGCCGAGATGGTGGACCGGCCCGGCGGCGTCAGCGTCGGGGTCGCCCTGGCCCAGGCCAAGGCCAATCTGGACGGGCTGAAGGACCAGGCCCAGGCCATCATATCCGAGAATATCGCCGCCTTGCTGGCCCCGCCGACGCCGGACGTTCCCGAGGCCCTGCGTCTGGACACCGTCTACGCCGCCTCCAGCCAGATCATCGACGCCGCCAGCCCCTTCGCATTGGACGACCTGTGCACGGCTGCCAAGGGTCTGTGCGACCTGCTGGACGCCGCCCCGCGCCAGGGTGGATTCGACTGGCGCATCGCCACGGTCCACGCCCAGGCGATGAAGCTGTTGCTCAGCCTGCCGCCCCAGGCCCCCGGCACGGTCGAAGCCCGCATCGCCATCATGGCCAATCTGAGCGAAGTCCTGAAACGCAAGCTGCCGACGTCGCCTCAGTCTCCGGCCTGAACCGCCTTGCCCGCCCGGGTCTGTTTGCGCCACAGGGCGGCGTATTCCCCGCCCAGCCGCGCCACCAGCTCATGGTGCGCGCCGCGCTCGACGATCCGCCCGGCCTTCAGCACCAGAATCTGATCGGCGTCGGCCACGGTCGAAAGCCGGTGCGCCACCACCAGGGTGGTCCGCCCCTGGCTGACCCGGCGCAGGGTCTTCTGGATCGCCGCCTCGGTGCGGCTGTCCAGGGCGCTGGTCGCCTCGTCCAGGATCAGGATGCAGGGATCGGCCAGCAGGGCGCGGGCGATGCCCACCCTCTGGCGTTCCCCGCCTGACAGTTTCAGCCCGCGCTCCCCGACCCGGGTCTCCATCCCGTCGGGCAGGCCCTGGATGAAGTCGGACAGTTCCGCCGCCGCCGCCGCCGCCCAAACCTGGGCGGCGTCCGCGTCCGGCCGGGCGAAGGCGATATTGGCGTAGAGACTGTCGTTGAACAGGGCCACGTCCTGCGGCACCAGGGCCACCGCCGCCCGCAACGAGGCCTGGGTCACCGTCCGCGCGTCATGGCCGTCGATCAGGACCCGCCCCTCCTGCGGATCCAGCAGCCGCAGCGCCAGTTTGACGATGGTCGACTTGCCCGCGCCCGACGGTCCCACCAGGGCCGTGGTCGTGCCCGGCGCGGCGACGAAACTGACGTCCTCCAGCCCGCTGGCCCGCGCATCGTGACGATAGCCGACCTGCTGGAACTCCACCGAGGCCCCGCGCGCATCGACCGGCCGCGGCAGGGGGGCGGCGTCGGCCGCATCCGCCACCTGGGGCGTCAGCCGCGTCACCTTCAGCATCTCCTCCATGTCGATGAAGGACTGGCGGATCTCGCGATAGGCGAAGCCCAGGATGTTCAACGGTGCATACAGCGAGATCATGATCAGCACCGCCGCCGTCACATCCCCTGGCCCCATCCGCCCTGCGGCCGCCTCGAACCCGGCCATCACCGCCATGACGCCCAGACCCAGGTTCATGATCAGGGCCTGGATGCCGTTCAGCAGGGCCAGCGAGCTGTTGGC
>JBKBXN010000205.1:0-4428 GCA_046314055.1 Brevundimonas sp. | reverse complement strand
CGCGCGTCGCACACAGCCCCAACCGGGGCTGCCCCCCGGCGCCCCTCCGCAGCGGGCGCTGGGGGTCCGGCCGCACCCGCTTTCTCGACCGGCAGTTCGCTTTCGAATACGCGGCCCTGTTCGAGGTCAACCTGCCCGGCATGGCGCGTCTGAACCTGCCTTTTCCCCTAGGCGGCACCAGCAATCACCTCCGCACGTCCGCCCTTCGCGCCGCCGGGGGCTGGGACGCCTATAATGTCACCGAAGACGCGGATCTCGGCTTCCGCCTCTGGTCGGCCGGCTGGCGACTGGGCGTTCTGAACACCCCGACCTGGGAGACCCCGCCAGGCGGTCTGGAGCGTTGGCTGCCGCAACGGACCCGGTGGCTCAAGGGCTATATGCAGACCTGGGGCGTCCACACCCGCACGCCCCTGGCCCTGGGCCGTCGGGGGCTGCTGTCCCTGGTCATGACCCTGGGCGCCGCCATCGTCTCCGCCGCCTGTCATGCTCCGACCCTGGCCTGGATCGCCTCCGCCCTGATGGTCGGACTTCACGCGGGCATGGCGCCGGAAGCGCCGCTGGCGTCTTTCGCCGTCCTGGCCGTGGGGACCATCGCCGCCTGGATGGGTTGCGCCGTCGGGGCGCGGCGGGCCGGGCTGGACTATAGACTGACCGACATGCTGGCCGCGCCCGCCTACTGGTCCCTGCTCAGCCTGGCCTTCGTCCACGCGGTCTGGCGACTGATCGTGGCGCCCCATGTCTGGGACAAGACGGTCCATGAAGCGGAACTCGAGGTCGAATGCGCGCCGGTCGTGACCGTGGACGCTGGACGCGAGGCCGCCTGACCGCCTATCAGCCGCAGGATGGCGCCCCTGCTCTCCCCCACCCCCGAAACGCTCGTGACCCGCGGCTGGTCCGACTACGCCCTGCTGGACTCCGGCGACGGCAAGAAGCTGGAACGCTACGGCCGCTACACCGTGGTCCGTCCCGAGCCGCAGTGCTTCTGGTCCCCGCGCGATCCGGCCGCCTTCGACCAGGCCACGGCCACCTTCGATCCGCAGCAGGAGGAGGAAGACTCCGGCCGCTGGAAGTTCGACCAGCACGGCCCCATCGACGCCTTCCCCCTGAAATGGCGCGAAGTGAAATTCACCGGCCGTTTCACCCCTTTCCGCCACCTGGCCTTCTTCCCCGAACAGGCCGCCAACTGGGAATGGCTGGACAACCGGGTGCGGAGCTTCTCGCGCGCAGCCGGTAGAGCCCCTAAAATCCTCAACCTGTTCGGCTACACCGGCGTCGCCAGCCTGGCCGCCGCGGCCGCCGGCGCCGAGGTCACCCACGTCGACGCCTCGAAGAAGTCGGTCGCCTACGCTCGCGAAAACGCCGAACAGTCCGGCTTGAGCCAGCACCCGATCCGCTGGATCGTCGAGGACGCGCGAAAATATGTCGCCCGCGAGGTCCGTCGCGGCTCCAAATACGATGGCGTCATCCTGGACCCGCCCAAATACGGGCGCGGCCCGACCGGCGAGGTCTGGCGCCTGTTCGAGGACATGCCGCTCCTGCTGAAGGACTGCGCCGCCCTGCTGGCAGACGACGCAGACTTCCTGTTGCTGAACGCCTATGCCGCCCGGGTCTCGGGCCTGTCCCTGGCCCATCTGATGGCCGAGGCGACGCATGATCGCGGCGGCCGCATCGACTGGGGCGAACTGGCCCTGTCCGAAGACGGCCCGGACGCCCGCGCCATCGGCCTGTCCTTCTTCGCGCGGTGGAGCCGATGAGCGCCCGAGACGAATATCGCGTCATCACCTCCCTGACGAACGACACGATCAAGAGCGTCCGCGCCCTGCATATGCGCAAGGAGCGCGACCTGACCGGCGCCTTCCTGGCCGAAGGTCTGAAATTCATCGGCGAGGCCCTGGACCTGGGCCGCGCGCCGCGCATGCTGCTGGTCGGCGAGGAAGCCCGCCCCCACCCCCTGCTGGATCGGGCCAAGGCCGAGACGCGCAGGGCGGGCGGCGACATCATCATCGTCACCCACGCCATCCTCGAAAAGATCAGCCGCCGCGACAATCCCCAGACCGTGCTGGGCGTGTTCGACCAGGCCTATGCGCCTCTCGACAGCCTGGACCCGGCTTCCGCCCCCTGCTGGGTGGCCCTTGAACAGGTGCGCGACCCCGGCAATCTGGGCACCATCATCCGCACCGCCGACGCGGCCGGATGCGGCGGCGTCATCCTGATCGGCGACTGCGTCGATCCCTATTCCGTGGAGGCCGTGCGCGCGACCATGGGCTCGGTGTTCGCTGTCTCGATCACCAAGACCGACCCCGAGGCCTTCCTGGCCTGGCGCAAGACCTGGCCCGGCAGCGTCGTCGGCACCCGTCTGGATGCGACGGTCAGTCACCGCTCCGCAGTGATGCGCAAGCCGTCGCTGATCCTGATGGGCAATGAACAGGCCGGACTTACCGACGATCTCGCCGCCGCCTGCGACGTCAACGTCAAGATCCCGATGCGCGGCCGGGCCGACAGCCTGAACCTGGCCATCGCCACGGGCATCATGGTCTACGCCGCCACGGACGAAGCCTAGAGTTCCGTCTCCGGGCTGACCCGTCCCATGCCCCACAGGGCCAGGATGGTCACCACCGCCGACAGGGCCAGATAACCGCCGACCGCCGCCAGCCCAAAGTGTCGCGCCAGCCAGGTCGCCAGATAGGGCGCCAGCGACGCCCCGACGATCCCGGCCAGATTGAAGGCCATCGACGCCCCCGTATAGCGGACCGTCGTCGGGAAAGGCCGCGCCATGGCCGCGCCGATAGGGCCATAGGTGCAGCCCATCAGCCCGAACCCCAGGGCGAAGAAGATCAACAGGCCCGTCAGGCCGGCGTCGAACAGGGGCGCGAACAGGGCGCCGAACAGGCCGATCCCGATCGACGAGGCGATCAGCACCTTCACCTGCCCGTATTTGTCCGCCAGCAGGGCCGTCACCGGAATGAAGGCGGCGAAGAACAGCACCCCGATCAGCTGGATCGGCAGAATGTCCGCCCGCTCGTACCCCATGCCCGTCGTGGCCCACCCCAGGGCGAAGACGGTCATCAGATAGAACAGCGAGAAGGTCGTCACCCCGCTGAACGTCCCCAGGAACAGCGCCATCTTGTGATGGGCGAACAGGGTCACGGCCGGCGCCTTGACCCGCTCGTTCCGGTCGACCGCCTTCTGGAACTCGGGCGTCTCGGTGATCTTCAACCGCACCCACAGACCGACGAACACCAAGACGGCGCTGGCTAGGAAGGGAATGCGCCACCCCCAGGCCTCGAACTGGGTCTCGCTCAGGGTCGAGGTCAGGATGATGAAGGAGGCGGTCGACAGGATGAAGCCGATCGGCGCGCCCAGTTGCGGGAACATGCCGAACCAGGCCTTCTTGCCCGGCGGGGCGTTCTCCGTGGCCAGCAGCACGGCCCCGCCCCATTCGCCGCCCAGGCCCAGCCCCTGTCCGAACCGGCACAGGGCCAGCAACAGCGGCGCGATGATCCCGACCGAGGCATGGGTCGGCAGCAGGCCGATGGCCACGGTCGAGACGCCCATGGTCATCAGGGCCGCCACCAGCGTCGCCTTGCGCCCCACCCGGTCCCCGAAATGCCCGAAGGCCAGGGCCCCGATCGGGCGCGCAAAGAAGGCGATGGAGAAGGTGGCGAAGGACGACAACATGGCCGTCGTCGGATCGGCGCCGGGGAAGAACAGACGCGGAAACACCAGCACCGCCGCCGTGGCGTAGATGTAGAAGTCGTAGAATTCGATCGTGGTGCCGATCAGGCTGGCGAAAAGAACCCGCCCCTTCCGGGCGGTCGGCGAAATCGTCTTTGCGTCAGACACGGCGGAATCCTGTTTGGGCGCAAAGGCATTGCTTGATCACCGGCTGTGGTCAAGCCTGCGCCTCAGGTTCCGCGCGGTTTGACCCGGTTGGTCGGCTGGGCAAGCGCCGGATTCTCCGGCCAGGGATGTCGCGGATAGCGGCCCCGCATCTCCGACCGCACCGCCGCCCAGGAGCCCGCCCAGAACCCCGGCAGGTCCTTGGTGACCTGCACCGGCCGCCGCGCCGGCGACAACAGCGACAGGGTCAGGGGAACCCGCCCGCCTCCGACCGTCGGATGGGTCGTGACGCCGAACAACTCCTGCACCCGGATCTCCACGCGCGGCCCGCCCTCGGCGCCATAATCGATCCCGGCCGACCCCAGCGGCGTCGTCAGCCGCGACGGGGCCAGTTCATCCAACCGTCTCTGCAGGTCCCAGGGAATCAGCCCTCGCAAGGCGTCGGCCAACTTTCCGTCAACGATTGATGTCAAAGACCGCGCGCCCTCCAGCAGCGGCCAGAGCCACGCCTCCCGCGCCTCCAGCAGGCCGGCGTCCGACATGTCGGGCCAGGCGGGATCAAGCCCGCGCAGGAA
The DNA here is from genome assembly GCA_046314055.1 of Brevundimonas sp. Classification (GTDB taxonomy): domain Bacteria; phylum Pseudomonadota; class Alphaproteobacteria; order Caulobacterales; family Caulobacteraceae; genus Brevundimonas. The sequence goes on along the minus strand of JBKBXN010000205.1, from coordinate 13 downwards.
CCCCAACCGCGCC
>JBKBXN010000204.1:0-4438 GCA_046314055.1 Brevundimonas sp. | reverse complement strand
GTGTAAGGGGTTGGAATTGTTGGGGTGGAGGCAGCGTCATTGTGCGCGGTGCGGCGTCAAAGAGCCCCTCCGTCTCGCCGCTGCGCGTCGATCCACCTCCCCACTTCGTGGGGAGGAGACGGGGGCGTCGGTCTGTCTCCTCCCCGCTTTGCGCGGTGGTGGAGGGGTTCTTAGCCGCGAATTCGCTCTCGAGCCTTGAGCCCGCGAAGGCGCGGGGGAAGCGAGTGGGGCGTCACGCGTCGGCGGTCTGGCGCGCGCCCAGGAGGACGGCCTGGAGGGCGGGGGTTTCGATGGGTTTGCGCAGGACGCCGTCGGCGCCGGCGGCCATGTAGCGGGCCACGTCCTCGTCGAACACATTGGCGGTGAGCATGTGGATCGGGGTGCGGGGCCGGCCCGCGGCGGCTTCGTCAGCGCGGATGGCGGTCAGGGCATCGACGCCGTCCATGACCGGCATCATCACATCCATCAGGACCAGGTCGAAGCGTTCGGCGGCGACGGCCTGGACCGCCTCCTGACCGTTCTCGACCAGGACCAGGTCCAGACCGAAGGCCTGGAACAGGAGGGCCAGCAGCTTGCGATTGGCGGGGTGGTCCTCGGCGGCGAGGACGCGGAGCGGGGTGGAAGCTTCGACCGCCCCTTGAGCGGCGCGCCCGGCGTTCGCAGGCCGGACGGTCGGGCGTGGAGCGGGCTCGGCTGTGAAACTGACCCAGAAGACAGCGCCTTGCGCGCCGTTTTGCGGCTTGGCCGCGCGGACGCCGAGGGCGCCGCCGAGCGCCTGGGCGGCGGTGCGGCACAGGGCCAAGCCCAGGCCGGCGCCGCCGGCGGCGCGACCGGGGGACAGCTGTTCGAAGGGTTCGAAAATACGCTCGCGCTGGTCCTTCGGCACGCCCGGACCCTGATCGTGAACCTCGAGGTCAAGGTCGATGCGGCCGTCGGCGGCGGGCAGGGCGCGGGCCAGGATGCTGACGGTTCCGGACGGCGTCAGTTTCAGGGCGTTGGACAGATAGTTGATCAGGATCTGTTCGACGCGGGCCTCGTCGGTCAGGACCAGGAAGTCCTCGCGGCGGCCCTGGAGCTCGACCTCCAGAGTGAGGCCCAGTTCGTCGACGCGGGAGCGCCAGACGCGGGCGATCGCCTCGATCCGCGCGGCGAGATCGACGGGGGCGAGGCGAAGATCGACCTGGCCGGACTCGATCTTGGAGATGTCCAGGGCGCCGTTGAGCAGGCGAAGCAGCATGCCCCCGGCCTCGGCCATGTCGTCGATGACGGCGGCCTCGGCCTTGGGACGGCGACGGCCGCGCAGGACTTCGGTCAGGCCGAGGATGACGTTCAGCGGGGTGCGGACCTCGTGGCTGATCATGGCCAGGAAGCGGGACTTGGCCTGATTGGCGCGGGCGGCGGCGGCGTGGTCGGTCTCGGCCTGGGCCAGGGCCGCTTGAAGCTCGCGCGAGCGTTCGGTCACAGCCACCATCAGATCGACGGTCTCGCGGTCGCTGCGCCACTGACGCCAGGCCGCACTGACGACGCCGAACAAGAACAGGGCGACGCTGAGCTGCAGGGCTGAATTCCTGGGCGCTTCGCCGACGGTGATCCACGCGATGGCTGCCGAGGGGGGGATGACGGCGGCGGCGAAGCTGAGCCGGCTGGAATGGACCTGAAGCGCGCCGACCATCAACACGCCGCCAATCAGCAGCAGCAGCTGGAGGTGATATTCGGGCATCGCGCGCCAGACGGCGAGAAAGAAGAGGCTGTTGTGCAGCGCCAGACAGAAGGTGATCGCCTCGGTGCCATGTCTCAGAATCGGCTCGGCGCGCGGCGCTGCCGGATTGGCGCGCAATCCCTGGACCATGCGCCAAAGCAGGCCATAGAGCAGGCTCTGGATCAGGAGAAACCCTAGCGCCCACTCCCAGCCCAGCTTCCACCAGGCCATCACGGCAATGGCCCCGACGGCGGCCAAGCGCACAGGGAACATGTCCCGATAGCGGTCGGCGTAAGCCTTTACGTAATCTGCACTGTCGGCCACGTCGCCAAGTCCCCGCTTCAAGCGTGGCCTTACCCGAGGGAGTTTAACGAGGCCTCAATAGTGAAGGTTTCAGCCCACCTTCACCCGCGTCGCTGACTCGGGCAGGTCTTCGCCGAAGGCGCGCTGGTAGAACTCGGCGATGGTGGGGCGTTCCAGTTCGTCGCACTTGTTCAGGAAGGTCAGGCGGAAGGCCAACGCCAGGTCGCCGTTGAAGATGAGCGCGTTCTGGGCCCAGGTGATGACGGTGCGGGGCGACATGACGGTGGAGATGTCGCCGTTCATGAAGGCGTTGCGGGTCATGTCGGCGACGCGGACCATGGCGGCGATGCGACGGCGGCCCTCGGCGTCCGACCATTCGGGCACCTTGGCGGCGACGATCTCGGCCTCGACGTCGTGGTCGAGGTAGTTCAGCGTCGTGACGATGTTCCAGCGGTCCAGCTGGGCCTGATTGATCTGTTGCGCGCCATGGTACAGGCCCGTGGTGTCGCCCAGGCCGATGGTGTTGGTCGTGGCGAACAGGCGGAAATGCTTGTTGGGGCGGATGACGCGGTTCTGATCCAGCAGGGTCAGGCGGCCCTGGGCCTCGAGCACGCGCTGGATCACGAACATGACGTCGGGGCGGCCGGCGTCATATTCGTCGAACACCAGGGCGACGGGGCGTTGCAGCGCCCAGGGCAGGATGCCCTCGCGGAACTCGGTGATCTGTTTGCCGTCTTTCAGGACGATGGCGTCCTTGCCGATCAGGTCGATACGGCTGACGTGGCTGTCCAGGTTCACGCGCACCAGGGGCCAGTTCAGACGGGCGGCGACCTGTTCGATATGGGTCGACTTGCCGGTGCCGTGATAGCCCTGGACCATGACGCGGCGGTCGAAGGCGAAGCCGGCGCAGATGGCGATCGTGGTTTGCGGGTCGAAGCGATAGGCCTCGTCGATCTCGGGCACATGGCTGTCGCGTTCGGCGAAGACGGGCACGGTCATGTCGCTGTCGACGCCGAAGGCTTCGCGCAGGGTCACGCGGCGGGCGGGTTCGAGCGTCAGAAGGGGATCGGGGAGGGCGTCGAGCAGGGAGGTCATGCCCTGCGATTAGCGCAGGTTCGGGGCCACTTAAACCCCGCTCGTCCCCGCGAAAGCGGGGATCCAGTTCTTTTGCTCGGCAGGACATTGGACGACGACCCTTTGCAAACGGCTGCGGTCGTCGCCCAAAGCGCTGGGTCCCCGCTTTCGCGGGGATGAGCGGAGTGTGTTCACTTGGCCGCCAGGCGAACATCCACATTGCCGCGCGTGGCGTTGGAATAGGGGCAGACCTGGTGGGCCTTTTCGATCAGGTCGTCGATGACGGCCTGGTCGAGGCCGTGGTCGGTGACGGTCAGGTCGACGTCGAGGTTGAAGCCCTCGCCCTTGGTGTTCTTGCCGAAGCCGATCCCGGCGGTGATCTTGGTGTCCGGGCCGACCGGGGTTCCGGCCTTGCCGCTGACCAGACGCAGGGCGCCGAGGTAGCAGGCGGCGTAGCCGGTGGCGAAGAGCTGTTCGGGATTGGTCCCGTCGCCGCCCTTGCCGCCCATTTCCTTGGGGGTGGACAGTTTCACGTCGATCTTGCCGTCGTCTGTGGCGGAGCGGCCGTCTTCGCGGCCGCCGCCGGAGGCTGTGGCCTGGGCGCGATACAGAACTTCCATGGTGGGCTCCTGGGGGTTGGGAAGGCTTCAGATGGGGGCTTAACGGGAGACGGGAAGGGGGCGTTGCATCCACGCCCTAGCCTTTGGGGGGCGACGCGGGCTAAAGCACGATTTCGGGGCGCGTCGTCGGAGTACGCAGTGAAGATAGCCGAACGCTGGTTCGTATGGGCGGGCATGGTTCTGCTGGGCGGCATCGCCCTGGCGGGGTTGGTCGTCGCCGTCTATGCGGCATGGCTGTTTCATGACCTGCCGGACGCGTCCGAGCTGGCCGATTATCGGCCGCCGACGGCGACGCGGGTCTATGCCGGCGACGGCACCCTGATCGGCGAATTCTCGGACGAGCGCCGAATCTATGTGTCGTATGACCAGATTCCCGAGACGGTGATCCAGGCCTTCCTGGCCGCCGAGGACCGCAACTTCTTCCAGCACGGCGGCATCGACGTGGGCGGCATCGGCCGGGCCTCGATCAAGAACGTCTTCAACCTGGTGCAGGGGCGCCGGCTCGAGGGCGGATCGACCATCACCCAGCAGGTGGCCAAGAACGTCCTGCTGACCAACGAATCGAGCCTGAACCGAAAGCTGAAGGAAGCCATCCTGGCCAATCGCCTGGAGGCGACCCTGTCCAAGGAGCAGATCCTCAACCTGTATCTGAACGAGATCTTCCTGGGCTATCGCTCGTTCGGCATCGCCTCGGCGGCCTATAACTATTTCGGCAAGTCGCTGGCGCAGCTGACGCCGGACG
>JBKBXN010000203.1:0-4465 GCA_046314055.1 Brevundimonas sp. | reverse complement strand
AGCTGAGCCACATGGGCGGCCGGCAGCTGGTTCTCGCTGAAGTCCTTTTGGTCGGCCGTCAGACGCGCCGAGATCTCGTTGGTGACCCAGTTGGACACCAGCTTGGCGTCGCGGCCTTTCGCGGCGGCCTCGAAATAATCGGCCTTGGCCTGTTCCGAGATCAGGACGATGGCGTCGTATTGGGACAGGCCATACTCGCTCATCAAGCGCTTGCGCTTCTCGTCCGGGAGTTCAGGCAGGGACGCCTTGATCTCGGCGATCCAGGCTTCTTCCAGGTCCAGCGGCAGAAGGTCCGGATCGGGGAAGTAGCGATAGTCCTGGGCCTCTTCCTTGGACCGCATGGAGCGCGTTTCGCCGGCCGTCGGATCGTACAGGCGCGTCTCCTGAGTGATCGAACCGCCGTCCTCGAGGATCTCGATCTGGCGGCGCGCCTCGTACTGGATCGCCTGGGAGATGAAGCGGAACGAGTTGACGTTCTTGATCTCGCAGCGCGTGCCCAGGAAGCTGAAATCGCCGCTGGCCTTGAACTTCTCGTAGTTCCCCGCGCGGCAGACCGAGACGTTCACGTCGGCGCGGAGGTTGCCCTTCTCCATGTCGCCGTCGCAGGTGCCCAGATAGATCAGGATGGTCCGGATCTTCTTGACGTAGGCGACCGCCTCTTCCGGCGTGCGCAGGTCGGGGCGCGAGACGATCTCCATCAGCGCCGTGCCGGCCCGGTTCAGGTCGACATAGCTCTCGGTCGGCGACAGGTCATGGATCAGCTTGCCCGCATCCTGTTCCAGGTGCAGTCGCTCGATGCCGACGTTGAAGAAGCTGCCGTCCTCGGCCTCCACCTCGACAACGCCTTCGCCGACGATGGGGTAATAGAGCTGGCTGATCTGATAGCCGGTGGGCAGATCGGGATAGAAGTAGTTCTTGCGGTCGAACTGGCTGCGCTTGTTGATCTGCGCGCGCAGGCCCAGGCCGGTCTTCACGGCTTGTTCGACGCAGTGCTTGTTCAGCGTCGGCAGCATGCCGGGGAAGCCGGCGTCCACCAGCGAGACCTGTTCGTTCGGCCCCGCGCCGAAGCCGACGGCGGCGCCGGAGAAGAGCTTGGCCTTGGAAGCCACCTGGGCGTGGATCTCCAGCCCCATGACGATTTCCCAATCGCCGGTGCGGCCCTTGATCGTTTTCGAGTTCGGAACAGTGTCGGTCATGGGTTCGTCCTAGCGCCGTCGTCGGCGGCGAGAAAGGGGGTGTCTTGAGGGTGTCGCGAAATCGCGCTCAACTTGGTCGCCTCAATGGAGAATCCCATGTCCAAGACCCTGTTCGCCGCTGCTGCGGCCTCCCTGCTTCTGGTCGGTGCCGCCTCGGCCCAGACCGCGCCCGCTCCGACCGAAGATCACGCCCATGACGAGCACCACGCTGAACACCCCACCATCGAGAGCCCGATCGAGGCCCTGGTGAACGATCCGGCGACCAAGGCGGTGCTGGAGAAGCACCTGCCCGGCATGGACAAGCATCCCGCCTATGGCCAGTTCAAGGGCATGACCCTGCGGCAGGTCGCGCCCTACTCCCAGGGGGCCATCACCGACGAGAAGATCGCGGCGATCGAAGCGGATCTGAAGGCGCTTCCGGCGGCCTGATCAATAAGGGAGGGCCGGCGATCTCGCCGGCCCTCTTTCAATTCACCACCACTGCCCCGGCTTGGCCGTGAAGCCGGCGGCCCGTTCCAGCGCCGCGCCGACCTGGAACACCGTCGCCTCGTCCAGGGCCTTGCCGATGACCTGGAGGCCCAGCGGGAGGCCGCCGGAATCGACGCCGGCGGGGACCGAGATGCCCGGCAGGCCCGCCAGGTTGGTCGTGACCGTGAAGACGTCGTTCAGATACATGGTCAGGGGGTCGATCTGCTTGTCGCCGATGGCGAAGGCGGCCGACGGGGTCGAGGGGGTCAGGATGGCGTCGACCTGGCCCCAGACATTGTCAAAGTCCTCGGCGATGCGGCGACGGACTTTCAGTGCACGGACATAATAGGCGTCGTAGAAGCCGGCCGACAGCACATAGGCGCCGATGGTCAGGCGACGCTGAACCTCCTTGCCGAAGCCCTCGGCGCGCGAGGTGGCGTACAGGTCGTCCAGCGAGCTGAACTGGTCCGCCCGGTGCCCGAACCGCATGCCGTCGTAACGGGCAAGGTTCGACGACGCCTCGGCCGGGGCGACGATATAATAGGTCGGCAGGGCGTATTTGGTGTGCGGCAGGCTGATCTCGACGATCTCGCAGCCCGCGTCTTTCAGCCAGGCCACGCCCTGGTCCCACAGGGCCTGGATCTCGGCCGGCATGCCGTCCACGACATATTCGCGCGGCACGCCGATGCGCAGGCCCTTCACCGACTTGCCGACCGATTGCGTCCAGTCGGGGGTCGGGACGTCGAGGCTGGTCGAATCCTTGGCGTCGAACGAGCACATGGATTGCAGCAGCAGGGCCGCGTCCTCGACCGTCTTGGTGATCGGGCCGGCCTGGTCCAGCGAGGACGCGAAGGCCACCATGCCGAAGCGGCTGGCGCGGCCATAGGTGGGCTTGATCCCGACCGTGCCGGTGAAGGCGGCGGGCTGGCGGATCGAACCGCCGGTGTCGGACGCGGTGGCGGCCAGGCACAGGTCGGCGGCGACGGCCGAAGCCGAACCGCCCGAGGATCCGCCCGGCGTCAGATCGGCGTTGGAGCCGGTCGACTTCCACGGATTCTTGACCGGACCGAAGGCCGAGGTCTCGTTTGACGAGCCCATGGCGAATTCGTCCATGTTCAGCTTGCCCAGCATGACCGCACCGTCGCGCCACAGATTGGCGGTCACGGTCGATTCATACGGCGGCGTGAAGCCGCGCAGCATGTTGGAGCCGGCCGTGGTCTGGACGCCCTCGGTGCAGAACAGGTCCTTGATCCCCAGCGGCGCGCCTTCCAGCACCCCGCCCTCGCCCGACGCGATGCGGGCGTCGGAGGCGCGGGCCATGTCCATGGCCTTGTCCGCCGTCACCTCGACATAGGCATTCAGGGTCGGATTGGCGGCCTCGATCTTCGTCAGGAAGGCCTGGGTGATCTCGGCCGAGGAAAAGTCCTTGGCCTTCAGGCCGTCGACAGCGCCCTTCAGGGTCAGTTTGGTCAGGTCGCTCATGACTATTCGACCACCTTGGGCACGACGAAGAAGCCGTCGGCCGACTTCGGGGCGTTGGACAGGACGGCGTCGATCTTGCCGCCGTCGGTGACCACGTCCTCGCGCAGGCGCAGGGGCTGGGCGACGTTCGAGGTCATGGGCTCGACGCCGTCGACATCGACCTCGTTCAGCTGTTCGATCCACTGCAGGATGCCGTTCAGCTCCTGGGCCAGCGGCTCCAGCCGATCCTCGGGGGTCTTGATGCGGGCGAGATGCGCAACCTTGCGCACCGTCGCAGCGTCGATGGCCATGCGGCCCTCCAATGCACGTCGATAAAGGGGTCTAGGGGGCGGGATTAGCGGCACAGGCGCGGATTCACAAGAACATCGCCCCGCTGGCGACCCGGAGGCTGAACGATGTCCGGGAGGGCTGTCGTAAAAACAGGGTGACAAACCGCCAAACCGCCAAAAATCCACTGCATCGCGCCCCTCCGGGCATTTCGGAGGCCATTATATAATCCTGGGCGAGACGCCGATGGTTCGAAGGGTGAAGCGGGCTGCAAACCCTTGCATCGCCGCAGAAGGGTGTGGTGCACAAATAAATCTCGCCCGCCTTGTGGCGCGCTTCCCATACGGAGGGGCCAGTCGAACGTAATGTCGCATTCACGTGCATCAACCGCCAATCTTGCGGTCCAATTGACGCCGCAATCACAATCTTTGCTTTAGCTCCCACACGCCAAGGATGACGTCATGTTGCTCGTCGCCATCGCCGCCGTCTTATTGCAGTCCGCGCCGACGCCCGATCCCTGCGCCTACGACAGGGAGCCAATGCTGGCGCTTTCCCCGGCCGCTTTCGACCAGGATCTGGATGGAGGCTGGCGACCGCTTGGAAACAGGCGTGAATGCCGAGAAGCAGCGGCCGAGCTTCTGGCCGCCTATCGCAAGGCGCGCTGGAAAGACATGACCAGCGACCAGCTCCACACCAACTATTGGCACGAGGGTCAGATTCGGGCCGCCCTGGGTCAGACGGATCATGCCGTGCGACTGTTGCTGGCTGGCGTCAGCCCCGATGCCATCGTCGACGGCAAGGAGCACTACGCCATCGGCACGGTCGCCTTCCTGCTAAAGGACCGCGCCGCGTTGCAGGCCGCCCGTGATCGTCTCGCAGTCGTCCCGCCGCCTCCCGGATTCGAAGAGGGTGCGGCGAGGTTCAAGGCGCAATATGGCCGCGAACTGAGCTGGCCGCTCAACCTTGATGTCCTCGACGGCTTCCTAGCCTGTTTCGACAAGCCCTATGACGAAGCCTACAGCCGGGACTGTCGGCCCTGACGCCGCTTCCTC
>JBKBXN010000202.1:0-4475 GCA_046314055.1 Brevundimonas sp. | reverse complement strand
ATGGACCCCGACCGTGCACCAGATGTCCGGGTTGGCCATGGCGATCCCATGGGTCGCTTCAAAGGTGGTCAGCTTGTCGGAGATCTCGACCATCAGGCCGACCCCCGCCTCGCGGGCCCGGGCGATCACGTCGTCCCGGTCCTCGTCGAACTGGGGCGCGTGCAGGTTCACATGGCTGTCGATCAGCATCAGCCCATCCGCGCCTGCTGGGCCTGGACCCGCCTCAGGTCCGCCAGCGCCCCGGCCAGCACATCGGCCTTGTCCAGGTTCAGCCCCGCCGCCCGCTCCGGCAAGGGCTGCAGCCGCTCCCAAAGCTCGGCCCAGCGGTTCCCCGCGCCGGCCGGGCTGCTCAAGGCCCGCATCCGCACCGCCGCGATCAGCCGGTCCATCAGGGTCTCGAACCGCTCCTGGCCTTCCGCGCCCCGGAACTTGTCGGCAATGGCCAGGGCCTCGGCCCGGTCCACATCCCCCTCGACCCAGCGCCGCGCCAACTGGTCCATCTCGAAGGTCGCCCCCGACGCCAGGGCCAGGGCCGCGCCCGGCGATCCGCCCGCCATGGCCGCCGCATGTTCGGCCTCCTCCGGCTCGGCTCCCGTCCGGTTCCGCACCAGGGTCTCCAGCCGCTCCGGCGTCCAGATGGGGAAGCTCAGCCGCCGACAGCGCGACCGGATCGTGGCCAGCAGCCGCCCAGGGGCGTGGGTCACAAGGAACAGCACGCCCCGCTCGGGCGGCTCCTCCAGAACCTTCAGCAAGGCGTTGGCCGCATTGATGTTCAGGTCGTCGGCCGCATCGATGATCGCCACCCGGTGCTGGGCCTGGGACGGGCTCTTGGAAAAGAATTCGGGCAGGTCGCGCGACTGATCGACCGAGATCGACTTCTTGGTCTTGCCGCCCTCCACCAGACGCTCCAGCACCAGCAGGTCGGGATGGGACTGGGCCGAGATCAGCCGGCTGACCGGATCCTCCCGCCGCGCGCCCAGCGGCCCGCGCGCCGGATCGGCCGCCGCCCCCAGCAGCCGCCGCGCCGCGCGATAGGCGAAGGTCGCCTTGCCGGTCCCCTCGACCCCGCACAACAGCCAGGCATGGTGCAGCCGCCCCCGCTCCCAGGCGTCCAGAAAGGCCGCTTCCGCCGCAGCATCAGGGACCAGGTCGAACCGGTCGCGGGGATGATCGTCGCTCACAGCAACCGGTCCTGGACCGTCTGCCAAACCCGCGCCTCGACCTCGTCCAGCGATCCCACCGCATTGATCAGCACGCACCGCTGCGGATTGGTTTCGACGATACGTAGGAAGCCCTCGCGCAGTCGCTGGTGGAACTCCACCCCCTTGGACTCGAACCGCGTCTCGAACAGGCCGCGCCCAAAGGCCCGCTCCAGCCCCACCTCGACCGGCAGGTCGAACACCAGGGTCAGATCCGGTTGGTCGTCCCCGACCACGCCCGCATCGATCTGTTCGATAAAGCTCTGGGCCACGCCCCCGCCCGCGCCCTGATAGGCCCGACTGCTGTCGGCGAACCGGTCGCACACGACCCAGTCGCCGGCCTCCAGAGCCGGCCGAATGGTCCGCTCCAGATGGTCCGAACGCGAGGCGTACATCAGCAGGGTCTCGGTCATCGCCGACCAGGGCTCGGCCTCGGTGGCCACGACCAGGTTGCGGATCACCTCCGCCCCCTTCGACCCGCCCGGCTCGCGCGTCCGCACCACCTGACGGTCGACCAGCACGGATTGCAGCCGCTCGACCAGCCGCCCGACCTGAGTCGACTTGCCGGCCCCCTCGCCGCCTTCGAAGCTGATGAATTTTCCACGGGTCACGGGCGCACAATGGCGACCGCGGCGCGGGAGGCAAGCCTTAGCCGCCGGATATCAACAGAGCGTCCGCATATCCGCGCGCCACGACCGCCTGACGGGCCGTCTCGGCCGAATTGGCGTCGATCCAGGGCCCGACCAGAACCCTATATCCGCCGCGGCTGGCGTCCACGGTCGCCCGCGCGCCCAGTCGCCCAGCGATTCGCCGCGCAGCCCCCTGATCTGAAAACGACCCGGCCTGCACCCAGTAGGATCCGCTTCCACTCACGACCGCCGTCGCTTCGACAGGCGCGGTCTGTGACACGGGCTGATACGGCCTAGCCGTGGTGGGTTGGGTCGGCGGCGGCGCTTCAGCCCGCAGCACCGTCCCTCCGCCCAGCCTCGGCGCTCGTCCAAGGTAGCGAACCCGCACCCGGCCGACGCCCTGCCGCAGCATATCCAGTTCCTGCGCCGCTCCCCGCGACAGATCGATGATCCGCCCATCGACGAACGGCCCGCGATCATTGACCCGCACGACGATCCGCCGTCCGTTCTCCAGATTGGTGACCTCCACCAGCCCCGGCAGCGGCAAGGTCTTGTGCGCCGCCGTCAGCTGGCTCATGTCGAACCGTTCGCCGGTCGAGGTCGGCCGCCCATTGAAGGCGTCGCCATACCAGGAAGCCATGCCGACCTCCTCATAGTCCGGCTGTTCCTTCGGCGTGTACCACCGCCCGCGCACCTGATAGGGCCGCATCGTTCCCGACACGATCGGCGCCGGATCCTTGACCACCGGCGCAGCTCCGCCGCCTCGCCCGCCGCCAAACGTCGAACAGGCCGCCAGCAGCGAGAACAGTCCCAAAATCAGGCCGCTCCGCACCCATTGTCCAGTTCGCATCCGCACGCCTCGCCACACTCGTTCAAAAACAGGATGACCGAAGACATTTCCGCTTTGGTTAACGCCCCCTTCCCCTGCTATGGCGTCCGCCCGACCGGCGAGACCGGCAAGGAAGTGTGGCCGAGTGGTTTAAGGCACTGGTCTTGAAAACCAGCGACGGTGAAAGCCGTCCGTGGGTTCGAATCCCACCGCTTCCGCCGGCGCTGCGATCATGCGACGCTGCGCCCCATGAAAAGCTTCACCTTCGCCGCCCTCGCCCTGACCCTCGTCGCCGCGACCGGAGCCTGCACCGACAGCAAGCGCGCCCGCAACGCCGCCACCTGGGGCGACACCCCGGCCGACATCACCTGCTGGAGCTATGGGACGGAGACGTTCAAGGGACGCTCCACCGGCAAGGTCGAATATAACGACGGCGGAAGGATCGCCTTCGTCGATGCGGCCAACAACCGCTACACGACCCTCGATGGCGAATGCCGCGTGGTCTATTACCCGTCGCCTAAGTAAGGGGCTCAGGCGGGATCGTTGCGGCCCAGATGGGTCTCGCCGCGCCCACGCGCCAACTCGATCTGTCTCTGCCGCTCGGCGTAACGCAGCCGCTGTGCGTCGTCCCGAGTATCGCGGCAGCGTTCGCAACAGACGCCGTCTATGAAGTGGGGCGAGGCGCGCCCCGCCGCGTCCACCGGCATGCGGCAGCCGCGGCAAAGGGTGTGATCGCCCTGCACCAGACCGTGCCCGACCGAGACCCGCTCGTCAAAGACGAAACAGTCGCCCTGCCACAGACTATCGTTTGGATCGACTTCCTCTAGATAGCGCAGGATTCCGCCTTCCAGGTGATGGACATTCTCCACCCCCTCGGCCTTCAGGAAGGCGGTCGACTTCTCGCAGCGGATGCCGCCGGTGCAGTACATGGCGACGCGCCGAGGCCGTCGCTCGTCCAACAGCGCCCGTCCCTTGGTGCGGAACCAGTCGGGGAAGTCACGGAAGCTCCGCGTGTTCGGCTGCACCGCCCCTTCGAAGGCGCCGATCTCGCCCTCGTAGTCGTTGCGGGTGTCGATCACCAGGGTCGTCGGATCGGCGATCAGGGCGTTCCAGTCCACAGGCGCAACATAGACCCCCGCCTGTCGCGCCGGGTCCAGATCCGGCTGGCCCATGGTGACGATCTCACGCTTGATCCGAACCTTCATCCGCAGAAACGGCATATCTCCCGTCCAGGCGTATTTGATGTCCAGATCAGCGAAGCCGGAAATGGCGCGGATGGTGGTCAGCACCGCCTCGACCCCGATTTCTGGCCCCGCGATAGTGCCGTTCAGACCTTCATTCGCCACCAGCAGCGTGCCCTTGACCCCGCCGGCGTCACAGACGGTCTGCAACTGCGCGCGCACTGCCTCGACGTCGCCGATGGCTGAGAATCGGTAAAGCGCCGCGACGCGGATCTGGCCGGTGTTGGAGGATGCTGATTCGGTCATGGCCTGGCTTCCAGCGGCGCCGTGGCGAAGGTGGCGCGCCCTGCAGGACTCGAACCTGCAACCGTCCGCTTAGAAGGCGGGTGCTCTATCCGGTTGAGCTAAGGGCGCTCGGCAGCGAGCCGGGCGTCAGTGCGTCCAGGGCTGTTTGCGATTGGGGGCGAAGTTATCGGCGTAGGCCTTCAGGATCGTCGGGGCTTCGTTCGGCTCGTGCAGGCGGAACGGAATGCCGTGGCGCTCGGCATAGGCGACGGCTTCTTCCTTCGAATCAAAGGCCAGGCGCACCTGACCTTTCATGTCCGAAGAACTGGTCCAGCCCATCAGCGGATCGATC
>JBKBXN010000201.1:0-4481 GCA_046314055.1 Brevundimonas sp. | reverse complement strand
GACCATTCGCGACTGCCGCTCGACCGCATCGATGACGCCTGTGGCCTGGCTGTCGAGGTGGACGCCCAGGGTCTGCATCTGATCACGCTCGCGCGCCAGGTTTTCGGTCAGGCGACGCGCCGTACGGCCGGCGTTCTCGGCCGCGGCGTTCAGACGATCCGTCTCCTCGGCCAGGGCCTGGCGCAACAGGACCATGTCGTTGCGGGCGCGTTCGGCCGCGAGAGCTGCGTGGTCGATATCGGTCCGCAGGGAATTCAGCACCTGGCCGGTCTGCTGGGCGGCCAGGGCGGTGGGGGCGACCAGGGCCTCGGCCATATCGCGGGCGCGCCGCGTCTCGGCGGCCAGGCCGGCGCCCTGACGGACAGCGTGGGCCAACATGATGGCGAGGCCGGCCGGAGCCAGCGCCATCAGGGCGTAGATGGCGAAGCGCAACGGATCCAGTTCCGACGCGCCGGAGCCGAACTCATAGGCGGCCCAAGAGGCGACTCCGCCGATCCACAGAGCCGAGGCCAGGACGGCGATCAGATAGGCGGTCCGCCCGCTCGCGGTGGCTGCCGCACGGGCGGAAACGCTTGATCTCAGGGTCTGAGGCGACGACAGCTCGAACGGCGCCGGGGGCTTGCCTGCGGCCACGGCCATCTCAACAGCGGCGGAGGATTCGAACATCGGTTCCGGATCGATCTCCGGCGCGAGGGTCGGAATGACGTCAAGAGGTTCCACCGGCGGCGGGGCAGGGCTGGCCTCGGGCAGGGGCTCTGGCTTAGGTTTCAGAGCGGCTGCGGCGCGTTCCTCGGCCTGACGCGCCTCTTCCGCCAAACGGCGGCGGCGACGTTCGGACATGGGCCGTTCGGGAGGCCGCGCGGGCAGGGGCTCCATTTCCGCGTGCGGCTCGGCCTCAACCTCCAGCGTCGGCTCCACCTCGATCTCGGTTTCGATGTCAGACGCAGGCGCATCGGACGTCTCGAGGGGCGGGACAGCCTCGTCGTTGGTCAGTTTAAGCGGCGGCCGGTTACGGGATTTCATCAGGCGTCGAGCTCGATTCATGCGCGCGGCGCGCGAAAACGCGCCGATTCGACCCTAGCGAGTCAAAACCCAAGGTCCAAGCCGTACAGATCCAACAGACGTGGACTGTTCGCGATCAGCAATCGCGCTTGGTTTCTGCAGTGAAGGCAGCGGCCTTGTCCGGACGGCAGTCTGAGCTGCGGTGGACTTCGCGTTCCGCAGGCTGGGGTGAATGGATATCAACGCCGAACTGCGACAATACGGCAGCCGCCAGCAATGCAATGAAGCCTGCGATCAGTTCCACAAGCGCCTGCATAGAAGGCGTCTCCCACAGCCCCCATGGCCGATTGTTTTATGCGCCTTTTTGGCGAACGTCACAATCCCGCTGCGTAAAGATTGACCGGGCGTGATGTGCATGAAACGGAGAAGGCGAGGGCGTCCGCATCGCGGTGTCATGCGAATCGGACAGGCAGGCTGAATGACCCAAGACGGCGACAGCTATGACGGCAGTCTGCTGACCCCCGGAGCGGGCGTCTGGCGCAGCGAAATCGCGCACAGGTTTTCCATCCTGATGGAGAACGAAACCTATTTCGACGCCCTGTCCTCCGCCCTTCAGAAGGCTGAGCGATCCATCGTCGTCCTGGGCTGGCAATTCGATCCCCGCACCCACCTGGACCCCGAGACCCGGCCCGGCGAAAAACAGCATGAGATCGGCCACCAGCTGCGCATGCTGGTGAAGCGCAAGCCGGACCTGGATATCCGGCTGCTGATCTGGAAGTCGCCCTTGCTGATCGCAGCGTCCCAGGGCTTCTATCCCCACCGGGCCCAGCGCTGGTTCCGCAAGCGGATGGTCGAGTTCCGTATGGACGCCCCTGGCCCCATCGGCGCCTGCCACCACCAGAAGGTCATCGTCATCGACGACC
The DNA here is from genome assembly GCA_046314055.1 of Brevundimonas sp. Classification (GTDB taxonomy): domain Bacteria; phylum Pseudomonadota; class Alphaproteobacteria; order Caulobacterales; family Caulobacteraceae; genus Brevundimonas. The sequence goes on along the minus strand of JBKBXN010000201.1, from coordinate 2,556 downwards.
GCGTCGCCTTCTGCGGCGGAGGCGACATCTCGACGGATCGGTGGGATTCCGACGAGCATCTGGACGGAGATCCGCGTCGCGCCCTGCCGAACGGCGTGATCTGCAAGGCCCGGCATGAGGTGATGTGCGTGATGGATGGGCCGGCCGCTCGCGCCTTGGGCGATCTGGCGCGCGAACGCTGGTTCAAGGCGACCTGGGAACGGACCGTGCCGGACGAGGTGGAGAGCGACCCCTGGCCTGACGGCGTGCCGGTGCAGATGACCGAGGCGCCGGTCGGCATCGCCCGCACCGAACCCAAATGGAGCGGTCGCCACGAGGTGCGCGAGAACGAGGCCCTGTATCTGGAGGCGATCCGGCGGGCGAAGCGGCTGATCTATTTCGAGAACCAGTATTTCACCTCCCCGATCATCGCCGCCGCCCTGGCCGAGCGTCTGGCCGAGGTGGACGGTCCGGAAGTGGTGCTGGTTTCGACGGGCAAGAGCCCCAGCTGGTTCGACAGCATGACCATGGACACGGCCCGCGCCGAGGTGCTGTACCGGTTGGAACGGGCCGACAAATACAACCGCTTCTTCGCCTTCGCGCCCCTGACGGCGGAGGGCGACCGGATCATCGTCCACGCCAAGGTGTCGATCATCGATGATCGGCTGCTGCGGATCGGCTCGTCCAATCTGAACAACCGGTCGATGGGGCTGGACACCGAATGCGACGTCGCCGTCGAACCGACCGATGCGGCCGGCCAGGCGGTCATCGTCAATCACCGTCACCGCACCATCGGTCACTGGATCGGCATTCCCGCCGACGATTTCGCGGCGGTGGAGGCGGTACTGGGATCGACGGGGGCGGCCATTTGCAGCTTCGCCAGCGATCGGCTGAAGCCGCTGGGATCCGATCCACCGACGCAGATCCAGCGGATCTTCGCTGAATGGCAACTGGGCGACCCCACCTCGTCGACGGACGCCTGGCGGCCGTGGAAGCGGCTGAACCGTTCGCACCGCACGCGCCCGGCGTCCGAAGGCGGTCAGGCCCCCGGCTAGCGTCTCCACTTAATCCTCGGGCTGAACAATCTCGAAGTCGATGATCAGCGGCAGGTGATCCGAGGCGACCCGAGCCAGGGGCGAGAAGTCCGCCTTGACGCCGGTGATGCGGATTTCCGGGCTGACGAAACAATGGTCGATGCGGATCGCGGGGAAGCCCGAGGGGAAGGTCTTGACCGAGGGCTTCAGGTTCAACAGGCGCTGACAATCGCCCAATCGGCGCGCCAGCGTCTGGTAGGGGCGAGTGATCGAGGTGGCGTTGAAATCGCCTGCCAGCAGGGTGGGGCCGGTGCAGCCGGCCAACCAGCCGGTTCCCGCCAGGGCCGCCGCCTGCAAGCGTTGTTCGCGCGGGACCAGGCCCAGATGGGTGGTCAGCACATTGACGCCGACGCCGCCGATCTGAATCTCGGACCAGATGGCGCCGCGCGGCTCCAGGCCGGGGATGCCGCGCACCATCGGCAGGGCGTCGGCGCGGACCAGCGTCTCCGGGTGCGGCGTCAGGATGGCGTCGCCATACAGTTCGGCCTCGACCCGCATGGCCGGATGGAACCGCGAGGTCATGGCCAGACCTTCGGCGATGGCTTCGGCCTGATCGACCTTGCCCGTCCGGGCGCGGCCGACGTCCAGTTCCTGAAGACAGACGATGTCCGCCTCGTGCTCGCCGATCACGGCGACGATGCGATCCACGTCCAGGCGCTTGTCCGTCCCGACGCAGCGATGGACGTTATAGGTCAGAAGGCGGGGCATGATTTCCCAAGGACGTGTCCGAAACCTGCGGACGGCTAAGCCTTTTGGCCGTCGATTGCGACCCCGGTACGACGATCAAAGCAGGATCAGATGATCCGGCAACTCATTGGGATTATCGGCGCGCGGCGGGAAATGGGCCGCCAAGACACGGCCGCACTGGTCAATGGCCGCCTCGAAACCGGCGACCGGTCGGCCGGCCTTCAGTTCGCGGGTCAGGGCGGCGACGGCGTCGGCCCAGACCCCCTCATTGACCTTCTGGTGAATCAATTCGTCGGCGATCAGTTCGACCTGATGCTCCTTCAGAGCGGCGAAGATCAGCACGCCGGTGCGCTCGCGTGTGACGTGGACGCCGTGCGCCAGGAACTGTTGCAGAGCCGCCTTGCGCACACGGGCCCGACGCAGACCGCGCGGCGTGACCCAACGCAGGACCGGCGAAATACGGGTCAGCAGGAAGACCCCGACGAAGATCACCGCCTGGACCAAAGCGTAGAAGGCCAGGGCCTGACCGACGCCGGCGGCCTGGGCTGAGACGTGGGCGGCCTCCCAACCGTCGCCGAGCGGCCAGGACAGATTGAAGCCCAGCGGGATGAGCGCGGTCGGCGCCAACAGAGCCGCCCCAGCCGCCCAGGCCAGGCTGACGTCCACATAGGATGAGACCCCGCGCGCGACGACGCAGAAGATCTCGCCCGAGGTGCCGCGCTCGGCCGAGGCGATGGCGCCGGCGACCCGCGCCCGATCGTCTTCGGTAAATCGCATCACCATCCTCCCGAAGCCC
>JBKBXN010000200.1:0-4505 GCA_046314055.1 Brevundimonas sp. | reverse complement strand
AGGTCGCCAGATAGCCTGAAACCGTCTCGTCGATTCGAGCGATGTCGCAGTTGGCGTCTGGGGCTTCGAACCGCATCGGCGTCAGGGTGATCGGCGCCCGCTCCCCCTGGGGATTGGCGCACCAGACGGGATTCGCGGCCCAGATTCCCACAAAACTGCGCGGGCCGCGACCGGCGAGCGAGGACGGCCCCCGTGGCTCGACCTGCTGCATTGCATCGGGCGTCCTGAGCGGAGGAGCCGGCTCGTCCGGAGGATTGACCGCGTTGTCTCCACAGGCGGTCAGCAGGGCGATGGCCGCAACCACCGGGAACAACGCATATTTCATCCGCCTACAACACCACGGCCAAGGCTAAGGTTCAAACCCGCACCCTCATTGCGGTTGATTCTGATAATCGTTCGCAGTAATACCCCCGCCTGTCATCAAGCGGGGCCATTATGCGCAACCTACTCCTCCTCTCCACCGCCGCAGCCGCCTTCGGTTCGGTCCTGATCGCCCCGTCCGCCTGGGCCGAAACACCCGATACGCCGGCGACCGACGTCGATCCGGTTATCGTCATCGGCACGCGGTCCGAACGCTTGGCCTCGCGCACGCCCGCCACGGTCAGCGTCATCAGCGCCGACCAGATCGAGGCCATGCTGGCCACCGACATCAAGGACCTGATCCGGTTTGAACCGGGCGTCAGCGTGCCGACCTCCCCCGCCCGCTTCTGCCTGGCGGGTTCGGGCGCAGGTCGCGACGGCAACTCCGGCTTCACCATTCGCGGCATGGGCGGGGATCGCGTGCTGATCATCAACGACGGGGTGCGCCTGCCCAGCGGCTTCAGCTTCGGCGCCCAGGCGGTCGGTCGCGGCGATTACAACGACCTGGACATGGTCAAGTCGGTCGAGATCCTGCGCGGCCCCGCCTCGGCCCTGTATGGTTCGGACGGCATAGCCGGCGCCGTGGCCTTCACCACCAAGGATCCGTCCGATTTCCTGAAGAGCAACCAGGATTTCGGCGCGCGGGCGCGGGCGGCCTATAGTTCGGCGGACGAAGGCTGGACCGAGAGCCTGGCCTTCGCCGGCCGCACGGGCTCGGTTTCGGGCCTGCTCGCCTACACCCGCCGCGATCACCAGGAGACGGAGAACCAGGGCGAGGTCGGCGGGGTCGGTTCGGCCCGGACCCAACCCAATCCGCAGGACTTCGTCTCCAACGCCATCCTGGGCAAGCTGGTCTGGGACGTGGCGCCCGGCCATTCGCTGCGCCTGACCTATGATCACCTCGACTCGGAAATGGACGGCGACGCCCTGACCGCCCAATCGGCCACGGTCCTGGCCGTCACGGGCCATGACGAAACCCAGCGCGACAGCCTGAAGGGCGAGTGGCGCTTCCAGGACTTCGCCGGCTTCGAAACCGGTTCGGTCAGCGCCTACTGGCAGGATGCGACTACCCGCCAATATACCTACGAGGATCGCACGCCCGCCGTGGACCGGGTCCGCGACACCACCTTCGACAACACTGTCTATGGCCTGGCCGCCCAGGGCGCGCGCGTCTTCGGCGCGGGCGGGGCGGTGGAACACCGTGTCACGGTCGGCGGCGACTGGTCGATGACCACGCAGGAAGGCGTCCGCGACGGCGTCACCCCGCCTGTTGGCGAAACCTTCCCCACCCGCGCCTTCCCCAAGACCGACTACCAGTTGGCGGGCCTGTTCATTCAGGACGAGATCGAACTGCTGGGCGGCGCGCTCAGCATCATCCCCGCCGTACGCTACGACTGGTATGACCTGTCGCCGGAAGTCGACGCCCTGTTCCCGGCCTCGGCCACGGGCCAGTCGGAAGATCATATCTCGCCCAAGCTGGGCGTCGTCTGGTGGGCCGACCGCCACTTCGGCCTGTTCGCCAACTACGCCGAGGGCTTCCGCGCCCCGTCGCCGATGCAGGTGAACAACTATTTCGAAAACCCGGTCTACGGCTACACCTCGATCCCCAACCCGGACCTGGAGCCCGAGACCAGCGACAGTATCGAAGGCGGCCTGCGGTTCCGCGACATCGCGGCCTTCGGGGGCGAGCTGCGGCTCCAGACCACGGCCTTCAGCACCCACTATGACAACTTCATCGAACAGGTGGTGGTGTCGGGCACGGGCGTGCCGGGCGTCGATCCGCTGATCTATCAGTACGTCAACCTGACCAATGTCGACATCTGGGGGCTGGAAGCCCGGGGCGACATAGCCTGGAACAACGGCCTCAGCCTGATCGTCTCCGCCGCCTTTGCGGACGGCGAGCAGGAAACGGACGGCGAGAAGACCCAGCTGAGCAGCGTCGATCCCATCAAGCTGGTGGGCGGACTGAACTATGCCGCGCCTTCGGGCGTCTGGGGCGGTTCGGCCGTCGTGACCTGGTCGGACAAGAAGGACGCCGCCACCTATGAACTGTCGTGCGGATCGGCCTGCTACACCGGCGACAGCTTCACCCTTCTCGACGTGACCGCCTATTGGAACGTCACCGAGCGCGCCACACTGCGGGCCGGCGCCTTCAACGTCCTCGACGAGAAATACAGCTGGTGGAGCGACGTGCGCGGCCTGTCCGCCGCTTCAGCCATCAAGGACGCCTACACCCAGCCGGGCCGCAATTTCGGCCTGTCCCTGACCCTGCGTCTGTGAGCGATCATGCAAACCTCTGACATCAAGAGCCCCCGCCCCATGCGCGCCATCCTGATCGCCGCCGCCCTGCTGACCGCCGCTGCGCCCGCCGCCCAGGCGCTGGAAACCGGAGCTGTCGCCCCGGCTGCGGCTTCCACCCCCGCCAGCGCCTTCGAACGGGATCGCCAGTCGATCCTGGCCCAGGCCGGCCAGTACCGCGTCCATTTCGACATGCGCGAGAACGTCAGCTTCCAACCCGACTACGACCCGCTGGAAGAGAAGCTGTCGGGCGGCAGCGAGATCGTCCGCGTCGTCTATGATCAGGGCGACAAGATCAGCCTGCAGCACATCCTGGTGATGGAGCATGAGGGCCAGGTCATGGTCATCAAACACTGGCGTCAGGACTGGACCTATCAGCCCCAGACGGTGCTGACCTACGCCGGGCCGAACCAGTGGGTGCTGACGCCGGTTCCGGCCGATCAACGCGACGGCGCCTGGTCCCAGACCGTGTGGCAGACCGACGATTCACCCCGATACGGCGGCGTTGGTCGCTGGACCTATGACAACGGCCTGTCGGCCTGGACGTCCAACCCGAGCTGGCGGCCGCTGGCGCGGCGCGATGCGGTGCGGAACCCCGTCTATGACCGCTATCTGGGGACCAATCGCCACATCCTGACGCCGAACGGCTGGGTCCACATCCAGGACAATGTGAAAATGTCGGGCAAGGCGGGCGGCGCGCCGGTCGCCGTGGTCCAGGAGGATGTGATCAACACCTATGACCGGTCGACCGGCTATTCCCCTGCGGCCGGCGACGCCTATTGGGCCAGGACCCAGGGCTTCTGGGCCGCCGTGCGCCAGGCTTGGGACGACGCTATCGCCGCTGGAAACGGCGTCCATCTGCAGCAGGAGGCCCAGACCGGCTCCGTCACCGGCGCGCCCTTGATGGACCTGGCCCAGTCCCTGGCCGACGGCGAAGCTACCGAAGCGTACGCCATCGCCCAGGCCCGTGTCCTGATCGCCCAGGCGACATCCGCACGCTGACCGTACAAGCCGGCGGATGATCGACGGCGGCCCGGACTCCCCTCCGGCCGCCGTTTTCGTGTTTATCGCCGCTGATCGGCGCTGGCGTCGCGGATGGCGTTGAACTCGGCGCCGGGCTTCCAGGCCGGCCAAGTCTCGCTGTCGGCCACCGTCAGTCCCAGGCGGTACAGCAGATCCAGATTCTGAAGGGCGGCGGTGAAGTCATAGTCGGCGCGCCATTCGTCGGTCAGCTTGTGATAATAGCGCGCCATCTGGGCCTCGTAGTAGGGCTTGCCTGCCTCCAGCCCGCCCTCGACGAAGTCGCGACCGCTCCACGGCATCAGGGCCGGCACCCCGCCCGCCGCGAAGTTGAAATGGTCGGAGCGGTAGTAGAATCCTTCCTCCGGATAGCCGTCGCCGGTCACTGTGCGGCCCTGCACGGCGGCGAACCGCCCCAGGATGTCTTCCAGCTCCGACTTGCCGACGCCGAACACAGCAACGTCGCGCGTCGCGGGGGTGAAGGGCAGCATGTCGATATTGATGTCCGCCGCCGTCTTCGCCAGCGGATAGACCGGGTCGGCGGCATAGGCTTCCGAACCCAGCAGCCCCTGTTCCTCGGCCGTGACATGCAGGAAGACCACGGTCCGCTCCGGCGCCAGCCCCGCCTTGAAGGCGCGCGCCATCTCGATCAGGCCCGATGTGCCCGAGGCGTTGTCCCAGGCGCCGTTGAAGATGGCGTCGCCATCCGCGTTCGGCTCCTTGGCCTTGCCGACATGGTCCCAGTGCGCGGAATAGACGACATATTCGTCGGGCCGCGTCGTTCCGGGGATCTTGGCCAGCAGATTGTTCGAGTGAATGACCTCGGT
>JBKBXN010000199.1:0-4591 GCA_046314055.1 Brevundimonas sp. | reverse complement strand
GAAGGCGCCGGCGGCGATGGCGGGCAGGACGTCGGACTTCATCGAATTGCCGGCCATGACGGCCTCGGCCGCGCCGGTGCCGTGGCGGGCGAAGACGCGGTCGTAGGTGGCGCGGTCCTTTTCCGAGACGATCTCGACCGCCGCGAACAGGTCGCCCAGGCCCGAGGCCGCCAGCTTGCGTTCCTGATCCAGCAGGTCGCCCTTGGTGATCAGGATCAGGCGGTATTTTTCGGCCAGTTGGGCGACCACCTCATCCACGCCGGGCAGGGTCTCGACCGGGTGGGCCAGCATTTCACGACCGGCGGCCAGGATCTCGCGCACCACCTCGGGCGGGGCGCCGCCGTCGCACAGCTCCATGGCCGTCTCGATCATCGACAGGGTGAAGCCCTTCACGCCGTAGCCGTAGAGGCGCAGGTTGCGCTGTTCCGTTTCGGCCAGGCGCGCCTCGATGGTGGCCGCGTCGCCGTGGTCGTCCAGCAGGTCGACGAACCGGGCGTGGGTCAGACGAAAGATCGTCTCATTGTGCCAGAGGGTGTCGTCGGCATCGAGGCCGACCGTGGTGATGGGCATGGGCGCGGTCCGCAAATCAGGTGCGGGGCTCTTGGCCCGAGCCTGTGGCGAAGACAAGACGCGCGACTCTTCGTGATTTGCGCGGCGAGCGGGGTTCGGCCAAGGATCGTTCCATGTTCGGTCGTCGCTTCCTGAGTGTTTCCAGCGCCTTGTCGTTAAGCTTGCTGCTTGCGGCCGGATCGGCGTCGAGCGCGCCCCAGGCGACGACCGGGACGCGCTTTTCCGACATCGTGCAGATGGCGCCTTCGCGTGATCGAGCCCGCTTGAACCAGCGGGTGTTCGACAAGGTCTGGACCGAGGTGCGGCGCGGCTATTACGACCCCGGCCTGCACGGGGTGGACTGGGGGGCGGCGCGGGATCGGTTCCGGCCCCTGGCGGCGTCGGCCGGCGATGATCGCGCCCTGTACCGGGTGCTGAACGAGATGCTGGACCTGCTGGACGACGGTCATGCCGGGGCCAGCCCGCCGGCGGCCGTGCGTCGCCAGGACACCCAGTATGAGCGACGGGCGGTCATGGGCATGACCCTGATGCGGGGCGAGGATCCCGACATCTGGACGGTGGAGCGGGTGCGCGAGGGCTCGCCAGCGCAGGAGGCCGGGGTGCAACTGGGCTGGACCCTGAACAGTGTCGATGGGCGGCCCTGGGGGCCAGACGTCGAGGCGCGGGACGGCCTGCCCGTGCATCTGGTCCTGACCGACGAGACGGGCGCGCGGCGCGAGACGACCGTGGTCCCGCGTCTGATGGACGGGCCGCAGCCGTTCACGGCGGACAAGACGCGGCCGGGGGTCCTGGTGCTGACGGTGGAGCAGTTTGACGCCGGCCTGGGACGCTGGCTGGGCAGTGAACTGGACGGGCTGTCGCCGGATGTGGATGTGATCCTGGACCTGAGGGCCAATCCGGGCGGGCGTCTGTCGGAGGCGGAGTCGGTGTTGACCTGTTTCCTGCCGCGCGACCGCGTCTGGGCGACCCAGACGGGGCGGACGGGGCGGTCGGTGACCCTGACCGCATCGGGCGACTGCGGCGACCGGCGCGAGCCTGTGCCCAACGAGGTCGCGGTTCTGGTGGATCGGGGCAGCCGCAGCGCGGCCGAACTGACCCCGGCCGCCTTGCAGGAGGCGCGGCGCGGGATCGTCGTGGGCGAAAAGACCATAGGTTCGGTCCTGATCGCCCAGGAAACAGAATTGCCGGACGGCGGGCGGCTGACCTTGAGCCGGGCCAATTTCGTCACGGCGGGCGGAGTGCGGCTGGAGAAGCACGGGGTCACGCCGGACATCGAGGCCCCGCGCACCGTGGCCCAGCGCCGCGCGGGGGAGGACCCGACCCTGGAAGCGGCGATCTCTGCGCTGAGGGCGGAGCGGGCTCAAACCGCCGGAGCGGCTTCAGGCCTTTAGATCAGCAGCATTTGAAAGCCCCGGAGCCGCCGAAGCGGCGCTGTTCGTGCAAGCGGAAGAAGGCGATCTTGTCCAGCGGCGGCTGGTCGGGATGGGTCGTCGCCGCGTGGCGGACATAGGCCTCATAGTCGGGCTGGCCGATCATCGCCCCCGCCGTCCGCTTGACGCCGCGACCCCACCGCAGGGCGGTGTCGCGGCACAGGCAGAGCAGGTCCTCGTTCGAGGGGCTAGGCACGGGCCACGTCCGCTGCTTCGTCGGCCGCCGTCAGCTCGTGGCTTTCGGGATATTCGCGCGCAGTCGGCCGGTTGTTCAGATAGGCCTTGCGGCAGGCCAGGACGCCATAGACCACCATGGTCACGACCACGAACAGGAAGGCCGCCGTCAGGGTCGAGTTGACGTAGTCGTTGACGATGATGCGGTGCATGTCGCCGACGCTCTTGGCCGGGGCGATCAGTTCGCCGGCGCCCAGGGCTTCTTGATACTTCCGGGCGTGGGCCAGGAAGCCGATGCGGACTTCCGGGTGGAACAGCTTCTGCAGGCCGGCTGTCAGGGTGCAGATCAGCAGCCAGGTCGCCGGGACAGCCATGACCCAGGCGAACTTCTCGCGCTTCATCTTGAACAGAACCACCGTCCCCAGGATCAGGGCGATGGCGGCCAGCATCTGGTTGGCGATGCCGAACAGGGGCCACAGGCTGTTGATGCCGCCCAGGGAATCGACCACGCCGGTGTAGAGGAAATAGCCCCACAGGCTGACGGTCAGGGCGGTGGCGATGACATTGGCGCCCCAGGACTTGGTTTCGCGCATCTTGGGCACGGCGACGCCCAGCAGATCCTGGATCATGAAGCGGCAGACGCGGGTGCCGGCGTCGACGGTGGTCAGAATGAACAGGGCCTCGAACAGGATGGCGAAGTGATACCAGAAGGCCATCATGGCCTTGCCGCCGATGACGCTGGACAGGATGTGGGCCATGCCGACCGCCAGGGTGGGGGCGCCGCCCGCGCGCGACAGGATGGAGTTCTCGCCCACGTCACGGGCCAGTTGCTCCAGCTCGCCGGGGGTGATGTGGAAGCCCCATTGCGCCACGGCGGCGGCGGCCGAGACCGCGTCATTGCCGATGATGGCGACCGGGCTGTTCATGGCGAAATAGACCGCTGGGTCCAGAACCGTGGCGGCGATCAGGGCCATGACGGCGACGAAGCTTTCGCACAGCATGGCGCCATAACCGATCAGCGGGATCTGGCTCTCGTTCTCCAGCAGCTTGGGCGTGGTGCCCGACGAGATCAGGGCGTGGAAGCCTGAGACGGCGCCACAGGCGATGGTGATGAACAGGAAGGGGAACAGGGCGCCGGCGAAGACCGGGCCGGTGCCGTCGATGAAGGGGGTGATGGCCGGCATCTGCAGATGCGGACGCACGATCAGGATGCCGATGGCCAGGGCCACGATCGCGCCGATCTTCAGGAAGGTCGACAGATAGTCGCGCGGCGCCAGCAGCAGCCAGACCGGAATGACCGAGGCGATGAAGCCATAGACCATCATCAGTATGGCCAGGGTTGGGCCGGTCAGGGTGAAGGCCGGGCCCCAGAACGGGTCGGCCGCGACATGGCCGCCGCCGATGATGGCCAGGATCAGCAGAACGACGCCGATGACCGAGACCTCGCCCACGCGGCCGGGCCGCAGGAAGCGGGTGTACAGGCCCATGAAGATGGCGATGGGGATGGTGGCGGCGACCGTGAACGTCCCCCACGGGCTCTCGGCCAGGGCCTTGACCACGACCAGGGCCAGGACGGCCAGGATGATGACCATGATCATCAGCACGCCGACCTGGGCGATGATGCCAGGGATATTGCCCATCTCGGTGCGGATCATGTCGCCCAGCGACTTGCCGTCGCGTCGGGTGGACATGAACAGGACCATCATGTCCTGCACCGCTCCCGCCAGCACGGCGCCGACCAGGATCCACAGGACGCCGGGCAGATAGCCCATCTGGGCCGCCAGAACCGGTCCGACCAGCGGTCCCGCGCCGGCGATGGCGGCGAAGTGGTGGCCGAACAGGACGTTGCGGGGCGTCGGCACATAGTCCAGGCCGTCGTCGCGGCGCACGGCCGGGGTCGGGCGCGAGGGCTGCAACTGCATGACCTTGTTGGCCAGGAAGCGACTGTAGAAGCGATAGGCGATGGCGTAGGTGCAGACCGCCGCGACCACCATCCAGACCGCGCTGATGCTTTCGCCCTGGTGCAGGGCGATCACGCCGAGGGACACCGCCCCCAAGATGGCGATGGCGCCAAAGATTAAGGGGGTGCTGAGTTTGCCCACGACTAACTCCTACTCGACCGGACGGCTGATGGATTCACAACCTGTTTGCACGATAGGCCTGCCGAAGGCCAATCGACTAAAGTCGTAGACGCGATCCGATGTTCCGGACGAGATCCGCCCGGCGCGGGCTTCGAAACTTGGATACACGCGCCCCCGTGCATTCCGCTTAATCCCTTGCTAAGCGCATCGGATGATCGCTCGCCTTCGCCCCGTCCCGTTCGACCTCGGTCCCGTCCATTTCGTCGGCATCGGCGGCATAGGCATGAGCGGCATCGCCGAGATCATGCTGAAGATCGGCTATTCGGTTCAGGGCTC
>JBKBXN010000198.1:0-4626 GCA_046314055.1 Brevundimonas sp. | reverse complement strand
CGCAAGGTGCTTTACTGGAGCGCCCTGATCGCGGCGGCGGCCGGGTCGGGCGACGTCACCGGCCCCAGCGCCTGGATCGCCAAGGGCGCGGGCGTGCTGGCCGTGACCCTGGCCAGCGTCAACATCTTCGGCGGCTTCATGGTCACGCGGCGAATGCTGGCCATGTACAAGAAAAAGGAGCGGCCGGCTCCCAAGAGCGCCGCATGACCGACCCCGCCCAGATCGCCATAACCGGTTCTTGGGTCGCCACCGCCTTGGGCTTCGGCCTGTGGCTGTACGGCTGGTTCGGGACCAAGGTTCCGATCAAGCGCCAGCGGCTGCACGACTGCGGCATCGCCTTTGTCTTTTCGGCCATTCTGGTCCGGGTCGTGACCCAGGACCGGCCGTTGGGCGTCTTCGAATGGGCCCTGTTCTTCATCGGCCCCCTGTTCATCGCCGCCGCCCTGTGGCGGCTGGCGCGCACGTCTTGAGGGGAGGGGCGTGATGAACGCATCGCTGGCCGCACTGGCCTATCTGGTTTCGGGCGTCCTGTTCATCCTGTCGCTGCGCGGCCTGTCCAGCCCCGAGACCAGCCGCCAGGGCAACACCTTCGGCATGATCGGCATGGCCCTGGCCATCGGCGTGACCCTGCTGACCCTGGGAACCACCGGGGCGCTGGACACCATGACCCTGGCCCTGATCGCGGGCGGGGTCGTCGTCGGCGGCGGGGCCGGCGCCCTGATCGCCAAGCGCGTCGCCATGACCGACATGCCGCAACTGGTCGCCGCCTTCCACAGCCTGGTCGGCATGGCCGCCTGCCTGGTCGCCATCGGCGCCGTCTATGCGCCCGAGGCCTTCGGAATCCTGTCCGAGGACGGGACCGGCATCAAAACCCTCTCGATCATCGAACTGTCGCTGGGCGTCGCCATCGGGGCCATCACCTTCACCGGCTCGGTCATCGCCTTCGCCAAGCTGAACGGCAACATGAGCGGGGCGCCGATCATCCTGCCGGCGCGCCACCTGATCAATGTCGGCCTGGCCCTGGGCCTGGTCTTCCTGATCGGGATTCTGATCGGCACCGGCGGGGCGGCGACCTGGGCCTTCTGGGGCGTCTTCCTGATCGCCCTGGTGCTGGGCGCGACCCTGATCATCCCCATCGGCGGCGCCGACATGCCCGTCGTGGTGTCGATGCTGAACTCCTACTCCGGCTGGGCGGCGGCGGCCCTGGGCTTCACGCTGGAGAATATCGCCCTGATCATCACCGGCGCCCTGGTCGGCAGTTCCGGTGCGATCCTGAGCTACATCATGTGCAAGGGCATGAATCGCAGCTTCATCAGCGTCATCCTGGGCGGCTTCGGCGGCGCGGACGCGGCGGCCGGTCCCGCCGGCGCCAAGGAGACGCGGCCCGTCAAACAGGGCTCGGCCGAGGACGCCGCCTTCATCATGAAGAACGCCTCCAAGGTCATCATCGTGCCCGGCTACGGCATGGCGGTGGCCCAGGCCCAGCACGCGCTGCGGGAAATGGCCGACAAGCTGAAGGAGGAGGGTGTCGAGGTGAAATACGCCATCCACCCCGTCGCCGGCCGCATGCCCGGCCACATGAACGTCCTGCTGGCCGAGGCCAACGTCCCCTATGACGAGGTGTTCGAGCTGGAGGACATCAACGCCGAGTTCGCCACCGCCGACGTCGCCTTCGTCATCGGCGCCAACGACGTCACCAACCCCGCCGCCAAGACCGACCCGACCAGCGCCATCTACGGCATGCCGATCCTGGACGTGGAAAAGGCCGGGACCGTGCTGTTCATCAAGCGCGGCATGGGGTCGGGCTATGCGGGGGTGGAGAACGAACTGTTCTTCCGCGACAACACCATGATGCTGTTCGCCGACGCCAAGAAGATGGTCGAGGGGATCGTGAAGGGGCTGTGATTCGGCGCTTGATCCTTCTGACGGCGCTCGCTTTGGCCGGTTGTTCGGCCATGCTCGACATGCGGGTGTCCGGTGAGTTGGAACGGCCCGTGGTGGCCTTCGATGGAAAGCGGCGGGCTTGTGTCGATCGGCTGGATGTCTTTGCAGACGGCGCGCGCGGTCAGGCAGTCTGGAGTATCGAGACGGAAGGGAAGAACTGCATCCGTCTCGGTCAGATCATCTATGGCGAGCCCCCTGCCGGTTTCGTCGTGTTGACGCCTGCTGCGACCTTGCGGACCGGCGCCGTCTATGACGCGTATGCGCATGGCTGGACCAAGGGGTTTGCGTCCGTGCCCTGGATCGCAGGCGGCGCCTTTGTGTATCATGATGACCACTGGGTGCGTGCTGACTGATATGCGGACTTCAGCCGCCGACATCATCCGCCTGCTCGATCTCCAGCCCCATCCCGAGGGTGGGCATTATCGCGAGACCTTCCGCGATCCACGCACGGTCGAGGGGCGGTCGGTGGGGACGGCGATCTATTTCCTGCTGGCGGCGGGCGAACGGTCGCACTGGCACAGGGTGGACGCGGCCGAGATCTGGCATTTCCATGCGGGCGCGCCTCTGGCGCTGGAGATCGAGGGGCAGGGCGTCGTGACCCTCGGCGTCGATCTGGCGGCGGGGCAGAGGCCGCAGGCGGTGGTTCCGACCGGGGCGTGGCAGGCGGCGCGCAGCCTGGGCGACTGGACCCTGGTCGGATGCACGGTCGCGCCAGGGTTCGAATTTGCCGGTTTCGAGCTGGCGCCGGATGATGGGCCGCCTCAGGAGGGGTGATCATGGCCAGCGCGCCGCAGACTCGTTCGGTGAAGACCCGACCCACCGACGCCCCGGTCGATGACTTCATCGCCGCCGTCGAGGACCCGCGCCGACGGGCCGACGCCGGGGCCGTGTGCGCCCTGATGGCTGAGGCGACCGGCGAGCCGGCGGTCATGTGGGGATCTTCCATCGTCGGCTTCGGCCATACCGACGGCCCGACAGGCGACTGGCCGCTGATCGGCTTCTCGCCGCGCAAGGCGAACCTCGTCCTCTATGTCGCCGGCTTCCCAGGGCGGGAGGATTTGGTGGCGAAGCTGGGCAGGGTGAAGACCGGCGTAGGCTGTATCTACGTCAACCGGCTGGACCAGCTGGACGGCGCGGTGCTGCGCGACCTGTGCGACCAATCCGTGGGGGCGATGCGCGCTCGCCATCCGGGGTGACGCGGGCCGTCCGGCCCATCGTCTCGCCAACCGCTGAAACCCCTATCGCCCGAGCTTGACCGGCGCTATCACGCATCCGTGAACGCTCTGTCCAAACCCGCCCCCGTCGCCCATCGCCGTTTCGAGGCGCTCGATTCCCTGCGCGGGGTGTGCGCCATTCTGGTCGTCATGTTCCACATGCCGGTCGCCAGCCATTGGCGGAGCTGGGACTTCATCCAGCACGCCTATCTGTTCGTCGATTATTTCTTCGTCCTGTCGGGCTTTGTCATCGCCCACGCCTATGCCGAGCGGCTGAAGACCGGGGCGGACGCCGGGCGGTTTATGGTGCGGCGGTTCGGGCGAATCTGGCCGATGCACGTGCTGATGCTGGCGGCCTATGTCGGGCTGGAGTTGGCGCGGCTGGCCTTCCATTTCGATAGTGCCGCGCCGTTTACCGGGGACCGGTCGGTGTGGGCGATCTTCACCAATCTGGTGCTGATCCAGGCCTGGAACGTCCATCCGCATCTGACCTGGAACGGCCCTTCCTGGACGCTGAGCGCCGAATGGGCCTGCTATCTGATCTTCGCCGGTCTGGTGCTGGTCGCGCCGAAGCGGTTCCGCTGGATCGGCCTGGTCCTGGCCATCATCGGCGGGGTTCTGGTGGTCAGCTACGCCCGGCGCTGGATGAACACCACCTACGACTTCGCCGTGCCGCGGGCGGTCTACGGCTTCTTCCTGGGCTGTCTGTTGCAGGGCCTATGGATGAACATCCCGCGCCTGAAGGGCCTCGCGGCCACGGGGCTGGAGATCGCCGCCATCGTCGCCGTCTGCGTCTTCGTGGCCTGGGCCCAGGGGCCGGTGACGGTCGCCGTGACCCTGGTCTTCGTCGCCCTGGTCTGGGTGTTCGCGGGCGAGGAGGGGCGGGTGTCGCGGCTGCTGGATCATCCGGCGCTGGTGACCTTGGGACGCTGGTCCTTCTCCATCTACATGGTCCACATGTTCATCCTGACCGTGATGCTGATCATCGCACGCAAGCTAGACTGGATGCCGGGCGGACGGCGCGTCGACTTCGGCTCGGTCTGGCTGAACGACCTGTTCGCGCTGGGCCTGTTCGGCTTCATCGTCGTGATCGCGGTCGTGGCGCACAATCGGGTCGAACGGCCGGCCCAGCGTCTGATCGACCGCTGGACCAAGCCGAAAGCAGCCTGAGTTCAGGCCGCCATCAGCCAGGGCGTTTCCGCCGGGTCTGACCGCGCCTCGTCCCACAGGGCGTCCTCGTCCGAATAGCGGGCGATGGCGGCGGCGGAGATGACGTCCACGACCTGTTCCTCCAGCCGATCCCAGATGACGGCCAGGTCCGACGAGCCGTCGGCCTCGCACGGCACGATCAGATAGCGGTTGGCGTTGACGGCGTTGGTAGGTTGGAAACGAGCCATTTGATGATCTCCTGAAGCGGTCGGCCTCTTGTCGATGATGGTGTTATGGCGCACTGATGCGTCAGAAACGG
>JBKBXN010000197.1:4399-4670 GCA_046314055.1 Brevundimonas sp. | reverse complement strand
GGGCGGCGTAATCAACACGCGAGCTGCATTAGGGTTCATCGCCGAAAGGAAGCTTGGCAAAGCCGCCGACGAGGACACGAATGGGCGTCGCGCTCCCGCCTATAGAGGCGCGCCTGCGGCGGCGAAAGCCGCAGATAGGGACCGGATCTCCATGACGACGTGAACAAGGGGCGCAACTGAACGAATTCGTACACAAAACAACATCACCCCTCATCATAAGCTACCGGAACCTCTAGAGAAATTCGGACCCGCCAAGGGAACCGGACCCGTC
>JBKBXN010000197.1:0-4389 GCA_046314055.1 Brevundimonas sp. | reverse complement strand
CACAAAATTCCCACGCTGCTCAGCTTAAACTACCGTAACCATTAAAGAAATACAGACCACAGCGGAACCGAGTCAGCGCCCGGCCATTACGTTTGGCGGCCCGGCTTGGCGGGTCGGAGCACACATCATGAAGATCGCGCAGGTCACCCCGCTTTACGAGGCCGTTCCTCCGAAGCTCTATGGCGGAACCGAGCGCGTCGTGGCGCATCTGACCGACGCCCTGGTGGACCTGGGTCACGACGTCACCCTGTTCGCCAGCGCCGACGCTCAGACCAAGGCGCGACTGGCGCCGGTGCGTGACCAGGCCATCCGCCTGGACCCGGCGCCCCTGAAATCCGACCTCGCCGCCCACCTGTCCATGCTGGGCGAAGTGCTGGACCGGGTGGACGAGTTCGACGTCATCCACTTCCACACCGACATGATCCACTTCCCGATGTTCCGCCCCTATGCGGACAAGACCGTGACCACCCTGCACGGGCGGCTGGACATGAAGGATCTGCCTGGCGTCTATGCGCGGTGGAGCGAGTTCGGTCTGATTTCCATATCGGACGACCAGCGCAAGCCGCTTCAGTTCGCCAACTGGACGGCCACGGTTCATCACGGCATGCCGGGCGAGCAGTATCTGTTCTCGCCGAAATCCGAGGGCTATCTGGCCTTTCTGGGTCGTATCTCGCCCGAGAAACGGCCGGACCGCGCCATCGAGATCGCGACCAAGCTGGGCAAGCGTCTGAAAATCGCCGCCAAGGTGGACGCCGCCGACAAGCGATACTGGGAAGAGACGATCCGCCCGCTCATCGAGGGCAATCCCCTGATCGAATTCATCGGCGAGATCGGCGACCATCAGAAGTCGGCCTTCCTGGGCGGGGCCGACGCCCTGCTGTTCCCTATCGACTGGCCCGAACCCTTCGGCCTGGTGATGATCGAGGCCATGGCCTGCGGCACGCCTGTCGTCGCCTTCCGTTGCGGCTCGACGCCCGAGATCATCGAGGACGGGGCGACCGGCTTCCTGGTGGACGCCCTGGAACAGGCCGTCGCCGCCGCCGGTCGGGCGCATCTGCTGGACCGCGAGACCGTGCGTGCACGGTTCGACCTGCGGTTCTCGGCTTCGGCCATGGCGCGCCGCTATCTGGACGTCTACGGCGACCTTCTGGCGCGCCGCCCCTTCGCCGGGGCTGCCCTGAACGACGTGGTGACGCCGCTGCGTCCGATTGAAGAAGATCGCAGCTTCGCCGCCCTCGCCTGAGCGTCGCGGCAACCACTCTCGAAGAAAACAGGGCGGCGGAGGTGAACCCTCCGCCGCCTGCGCCATTTGATCTGCAAGCGGCTCCTCAAGGCCGCATTCGGGTGGGATAGGTTCGGGACAGGGCTCACGAACGACGGGCCTCACGCACGACGGGGAAGAGACTGCATGGACGACGCCTACACCACCCAGCTGACCGCCGGCGATTCCGTCGAGGCCTCCGGCCTCGAACAGCTGATGGCGCTCAAGGAGGGCGACACCTTCCTGGTCGCCGACGGGTGGGGCGACATGAGGGGCGGGGCCGACGGTATGTTTGCGGGCGACACCCGCGTTCTGTCGCGCTGGACCATGACGGTGGGGCTGCTGAAGCCGTCGCGCCTGTCGTCCGGCGTCAGTCAGGACAATGTTTTCTTCTCCTGCCACACCACCAACCGCCCCCTGCCCCCGATGGGCGGCCGTTCGGCGCCGGCCGGGGTGCTGCACATCGAACGGCGGCGTTTCCTGTGGGGGCGGCGGATGTTCGAACGCATCCGGATGGTCAACCACGGGGTCGAAGACATCCTGCTGCCGTTGGCCTTCGACTTCGGCGCGGACTTCAACGACATCTTCCAGGTGCGGGGCACGCATCGGGCCAAACGTGGAACCGTCCACACACCGACCACCGACGGGCGCCGTGTCACCTTCCGCTACACCGGTCTGGACAAGGTCGATCGCTCCAGCTGCCTGGCCTTTTCAGAGCCCCCCGCCCGCCTGACCCATCAGCGCGCCGAGTTCATGTTCAGCCTGCCCAAGGGGCGGTCCATGGACCTGTTCATCGAATGCGGGGTCGATTCCTGCGAGACGCCGGACGCGCGGCGCTGGCGCGAGAACGCCGTCCAGGCCCGCCTGGCCATGCGGGCCAAGCGCCGGCGCGGCGCCTCGGTGCGGGGGCCGCGCAGCCCGCGGTTCAATGACTGGCTGGATCAGTCGCGAGCCGACATGGCCCTGCTGACCACCGACCTGCCGACGGGCCCCTATCCCTATGCCGGCACACCCTGGTTCTCGACCCCGTTCGGGCGCGACGGCATCATCGCCGCCTGGCAGATGCTGTGGCTGGACCCGTCCCTGGCCAAGGGCGTGCTGACCTATCTGGCGTCGCGCCAGGCGACCGAGACTTCGCTGTTCCAGGACAGCCAGCCCGGCAAAATCATGCACGAGACGCGCGGCGGCGAGATGAGCGCCCTGCACGAGGTGCCGTTCGGCCTGTATTACGGCGGGGTGGACACCACCTGCCTGTTCGTGGCCCTGGCCGGCGCCTACGCCAGCCGCACCGGCGACCTGGACCTGATCCGCACCCTGTGGCCGAACCTGATCGCCGCCGCCGACTGGATGCGCGACTATGGCGACAGCAACAATGACGGGCTGATCGACTATCAGCGCGGGGCCGACACCGGCCTGTCGAACCAGGGCTGGAAGGATTCCGAGGACTCCATCTTCCACGCCGACGGCCGCTTCCCCAAGGGGCCGATAGCCTTGCTGGAGGTTCAGGGCTACGCCTTCGCCGCCTGGCGCGCCCTGGGCGATCTGGGCGAACGTCTGGGCGACGACCGCGCGCCAGAATGGCGCGACCGGGCCGAACAGGTCCGCGCCCTGGTCGAAGACAAATACTGGATGGAGGACGAGGGCTTTTACGCCGTCGCCCTGGACGGCGACGGGGAACAGTGCCGCGCCATCGCCTCGAACGCCGGCCATCTGCTGTTCACCGGCCTGCCGTCCGTCGAGCGGGCGCGGCGGGTGACGAAACGCCTGTTGTCGGCCGAGTTCCGCACCGGCTGGGGCATCCGCACGCTTGAGCTGGGCCAGGCCCGGTTCAATCCGATGAGTTATCATAACGGTTCGGTCTGGCCGCACGACACCGCCATGGCCGCCGCCGGCATGGCCAACTACGGAGAGCGCGAGGCGGTCGCCGAAATCCTGGCCGAGATCTACGCCGCCGCCGCCCATTTCCATCTGCGCCTGCCCGAACTGTTCTGCGGCTTCCCGCGTGAGCCGGGCGAGCCGCCCATCGCCTATCCGGTCGCCTGCCTGCCCCAGGCCTGGGCGGCGGGGTCGGTCTTCCTGATGCTTCAGGCCTCGCTGGGCCTGTCCATCGACGCCTGGACCGGCACCATAGACATGGCCGACCCGCTCCTGCCGGCCGGTCTGGAGCGGCTGAAGATCACCGGGCTGGAGATCGCGGGATCGGTCGTCGATCTGAACATCCAGCCGGTCGACGGTCGCGCCGTGGTCATTCCCAAACACCGCAAGGGCCAGATCTCCGTGCGCACCCTGCGGTGAAGAACATGGGTCCGTCCGCCGTCGGCTTGATCGATCTGCGCCGCGAGCGCGGCTATCTGCGCGATCTCGGACGGGCCTTCGCCGGGGCGCTGGTGTTTAACATCCCTTTGCTGATGACGATGGAGATGTGGGAACAGGGCGTGGTCATGGACCGCTGGCGGATGCTGCTGTTCGTCGGCGCGGGCCTGCCCCTGCTCTATGGTCTGGCCTATTATGCAGGCTTTTCCGATCGTCGCGGCTTTCGCAACGATCTGCTGGATACGGCCGTAGCCCTGGCGGTCGGCTTCATTACAGCGGCGGCCCTGCTGGTCCTCTTTGGGGTGGTGCAGTGGGACGCCCCGCCACAGGAAGCCATCGGCATGGTCACGCTTCAGGCCGTTCCCGGCGCCATGGGGGCGCTGCTGGCCCGCAAGCAGCTCAGCGGCGACGGTCAAGGCGACAGCAAGGAGGACCAGGCCTCCTATGTCGGGGAACTGTTCCTGATGGCGGCGGGCGCCCTGTTCTTCGCGCTGAATGTGGCCCCGACCGAGGAGATGATCCTGATCGCCTACAAGGCCACGGCCATTCATGTGCTGGCCCTGATCGCCGTCTCCATCCTGTTGCTGCATCTGATCGTCTTCCAGGCGGGATTTGCGGGTCAGGAAGAGGCCGATCATCCCGCCCAGGCCTTCTTCCACTTCACCCTGCCCGGTTACGCCATCGCCCTGGGGGTGAGTCTTTTCGCCCTGTTCGTCTTCGGCCTGGTCGACGACCATTCCGTCGCCGGGGTCGTGGGGTCCGGGGGCGGGCGGGGGGTTGACCCCCCCCACCGCGCGGCCGCCCCCCCGCGGGGG
>JBKBXN010000196.1:0-4716 GCA_046314055.1 Brevundimonas sp. | reverse complement strand
CGGCCGGCCTCGCCCGCCCGCGCCGCTTCCACCCCGGCGTTCAGGGCCAAAAGGTTGGTCTGGAAGGCGATCTCGTCGATCACGCCGATGATCAGGCTGATCTTTTCTGCGGAGGTTTCGATCGCGCTCATGGCTTCGACGGCGCGTTCGACGATGTCTTTCGACTTTTCCGCCGCGACCCGCGAGGTCTCGACGACGGTCGCCGCCTGGGTCGCACCTTCGGCGGTCTTCTTCACCGTGGCGGTTATCTGATCCAGGGCGGCGGCGGTTTCTTCCAGAGTGGCCGCCTGCTGCTCGGTGCGGCGAGACAGGTCGTCGGCGGCCTCGCTGATCTCTCCGGCGCCGGCCTGCATGGCTTCGGTATTGCCGGAAATCTCCGCCATGGCTGCGTCCAGTTGCGCCATGGCCGTATTGAAATCGGCCTTCAGCCGGGCGTAGCTGCCGGGGAAGTCCGCATGGATGCGTGTCGTCAGATCTCCCCCGGCCAGGGCGGTCAGGGCCTCGGCGGTGGCCTGAACGACCCGGTTCTGTTCGGCCTCGGCCTGGGCGCGTTTCTCGTCCGCCTCCCGCCGTCCGTCCTCGGCGGCCTCGAGGTAAAGCGAGATGACGAAATCCATGTCCAGCAGGGCCGCCTTGACCACGCTGGCCAGGGCGGCCCCCAGGGCGTCGCCCTTGTCCTTGCGGCCGAACAGGCTGTGCTTGCCGGCGTCCGCCTTGATGATGGCCTTGATCAGCCCCTCCAGCACCAGGGCGTAGCCGCCGATGTACCAGCGCGGCTCCAGACCGATCCGGGCGTGGGTCAGGCCGATTCGTCTGACGCCCTCGACATAGGCGGGGGTGAAGTCCCCCGATGCGATCAGGGACCAGTGTTTGGCCTGGGCGCTCTTGGCCCCGGAGATATGGGTCTCGCTGTTGAAGAAATGCGCGACATCGGGCGTCGCGCGCACCTGATCGTAGAAGGCGTCGAGGGTCTGGGCCAAGGCGGCCTCGATGACTGGACGCGTGCCGGCCAGGGCGGCGCGCGACTCTTCATCCAGCTTCAGGAACGCAAGCCGTTCCTGAAGATCCATATTTTCCGACATCTTGGTACTCCAGACCTGGGAGCACAGTCTTGCATTAACCCTAAGCCATGGTTGAACATTGTTGGGGGTTGGAATGGTTTCGCACTGCAACAACATCCCGTGCGGGCGTTCAGGCCGCCTCTGATTTCACGGATCGGGCGAGGGTTTCCGCTATGAGGTCGAGGAGCGGGCTTACGACCCGCAGGGCTTCGGCGGCCTGGGGCGTGAGGGCTTCGGCGAGCCGGCCGTAATCCTCCCGCCGACGGTCAAGTCGTCGGCCGCCCGCCGGCGTCAGCTCCAGCATCGTCACCCGCCGATCGGTCGGGTGCGGTCTCCGGCTGACCAGATCGCCTTTGACGAGGGTGTCGACCAGACGCGAGACCGTGCCCGCCGGCAGGCTGACCGACTCGGCCAGAGCGCATTGCCGCAATCCTCGACGTCCGGCGGCTTCGACGATCTGCAGCGCCTGAACAGCCGGTCCCGCCAGGTCGTCGTCGTTCAGAAGACGATCAAGCATCTGGTCCATCTGCTGGATACGGGCGTCCAGACCAATCAGTGCGACAGCGTTCTCATCGGCCGTAGTCAAACGTTCCGCTGTGATGATTCCACGATGGCCCATGGATTTGTTCTAATCCTGCTGATTCAACTTTCAATAGGACTGAAAGTCCCTGTTGCGGCGCGCGGTCTGAGATTGAGTGGCGCTCCCATGAATACCGAAGATTTTTGAAAATCTGGGTGTGGGATCGTCGCGTGATTGAGCCTTTTACAGGGCTTCATACGATCAACCGCGATGTCGACCGGCCACTAGACCGTCGCATCGGTATTCATCCGCGTTGACGAACTGAGCGCGGACTCTGTCCCCAGTCGTCAGTTTCGGCGACGCCCGGGTTCAACTTGGGGCGTTTGCGCGGCCCGGACGCTTCGCCCTGGGTGGAAAGGTCGTGGACATTGGCGTTCAGTGTGAACGCGAATCCGGCGCCTCCCAGCGCGCTGGGGACGAGCTCTATGGCGCCGCCATGCGCCTCTACGATCGTGCGGCAGATCGAGAGGCCCAATCCCATTCCGCCGGACTTGCTGCTGACGAGGGGCTCGAAAAGCTTGCCCGCCATGTCCGCCGGCACGCCGGGGCCGTTGTCGCTGACGAGAATCTGATAGCCCTGCGGCGTCTGCCTTCCGGAGATCTCCACCCGGCGCGGCACGCCGTTCTGCGGCGCCTCCATGGCGTTTCGGACTAGATTGAGGATGATCTGCTGAAGCTGAACGCGGTCGCAGTAGGTGTAGGCGGCCGGGTCGATCTGGCTGGAGACTTCCGCCTTCGTCTCGCGGGCATGGCTGACGAGAATGGGCATGATTTCTTCGATCACCCCGGCGACCTGCTCGCGCGCCTGATAGGGCTTCTCGTGGATCATCAGCGCGCGGAGGCGCACGATGATGTCGGCTGCGCGTTTCACCTGGGCGCGCGCCGCCGCCATGAGATCCGGCGCCGTCGCCGTGTTCGGACCCGGCTTTTTGACCGCCGTCTCGGCGGCCGCCAGATAGTTGATGGCTGCAGACAGGGGCTGGTTGACCTCATGCGCCACCATGGAGGCCATTTCTCCCAACGAGCTCAGTCGCCAGTTGTGAATGATCTGAAGCTTTACTTCCAGAAGTGCGGTTTCCGCCGTCACGGCGGTGGTCATGTCCTGAATGAAGAGGGTCACGAACTTGCCGTTGCGCGCAGAGAACCGCGCGGCCTGGACATCGACGAAGGCGTGGACGCCGTCGGATCGCCGCGCCCGCCACAGGGGATCCTTGCCGACGTTTCGAGCCCGTGCATTGAGGTCTTCCACCCATGTCGGCGACTGCAGGGCCGCCCTGTCGAAACCCTCGATCAGATCGCTGATGGTCGCCGCGTTCGGCGAAGTCAGGGGGCGGCCGAAAAACCGATCCGCCGTCGCGTTCGCACAACAGACATGACCCGTCTCATCCAGGGCGACGATCGCCATGGGCGCGTCCGATAATATGCTCTCAGCAAAGGCCTCCACCTGGTCGTCTCCCGTTTGACGCCTCGCCTCTGTGGGGAGTTTACGCCGTTTGCGTCAAATTTGACATAATTGAGTCTACTCAAATTCGCGGGAAAAGCAAAAGGAACGCTTTAGTATTAGGTGGGTCTCTATGACTTGATAATCAATAGCAATACGACGGGTCGGTTGTTATCTTATACGAGTTGATTTCGATTATTATGAACTGTGTTGTGCGGCGCGACGCCCTCGGGTTTTTGCGGAGCGGTGGGCCTGCGGGATAGGCCGTTAACGGGCTTTCATTTCGGCTTTGGGGCTGCAAGCGGCCGATCCTGCCTGCTATGACGGGGGCAATAGCAATAAGCACATAGGGAATCTCAGGTATGGTGCGCGACATTCGCCACTTCATCGACGGCGCGGCTTTCGACGGGGCCTCCGGCCGTTTCGGCGACGTCTTCGACCCCAATACGGGCCAGGTTCAGGCCCGCGTTCAACTGGCCACGACGGGCGAGGTCGATCGCGCGGTTCAGGCCGCCCAGAACGCCTTCGACGGCTGGGCCAGCACCAATCCGCAACGCCGCGCCCGCGTCATGTTCGACTTCAAACGCCTGGTCGAGGCGCGGATGGATGAACTGGCCGAACTGCTCAGCAGCGAGCACGGCAAGGTCATCGCCGACTCGAAAGGCGACATCCAGCGCGGTCTGGAAGTGATCGAGTTCGCCTGCGGCATCCCCCACGCGCTGAAGGGTGAATACACCCAGGGCGCCGGCCCCGGCATCGACGTCTATTCGATGCGCCAGCCGCTGGGCGTGGTCGCAGGCATCACCCCGTTCAACTTCCCCGGCATGATCCCGATGTGGATGTTCGGGGTGGCCATCGCGGTCGGCAACACCTTCGTGCTGAAGCCGTCGGAGCGGGATCCGTCCCTGCCGGTGCGTCTGGCGGAACTGATGCTGGAAGCGGGCGCTCCGAACGGCGTGCTGAACGTGGTGCATGGCGACAAGACGGCCGTGGACGCCATCCTGACCCACCCGTTGGTTCATGCGGTCAGCTTCGTCGGTTCGTCCGACATCGCCCACTATGTCTATCAGACCGGCGCCGCCAACCATAAGCGGGTCCAGGCCATGGGCGGAGCCAAGAACCACGGCATCGTCCTGCCCGACGCCGACATGGACCAGGTGATCAAGGACCTGTCCGGCGCCGCCTACGGCAGCGCCGGCGAGCGCTGCATGGCCCTGCCGGTGGTGGTGCCGGTCGGCAAGAAGACCGCCGACGAACTGCGCGAGCGCATGGTCGCCGAGATCCCGAAGATGCGGGTCGGCGTCTCGACCGACGCCGGCGCCCACTACGGGCCGGTGGTCACCGCCCAGCACAAGGCCCGCGTCGAGGGCTGGATCGAGAAGGGCGTCCAGGAAGGGGCCGAACTGGTCGTCGACGGGCGCGGCTACGCCCTGCAGGGGCACGAGAAGGGCTATTTCATCGGCCCGTCGCTGTTCGACCATGTCACCCCGGAGATGGAGTCCTACAAGGAGGAGATCTTCGGCCCGGTGCTGCAGATCGTCCGCGCCGCCAGCTTCGAGGAGGCGCTGCACCTGCCGTCGCAGCACCAGTACGGCAACGGCGTCGCCATCTTCACCCAGAACGGCCGCGCGGCC
>JBKBXN010000195.1:0-4723 GCA_046314055.1 Brevundimonas sp. | reverse complement strand
CGCTGCTTCAGACAAAGGTTGCAGGGCGCCAGGCCCGCGAACCGCTCAAACGCATGGGCTGCACCCAGCATCGCCAAGGACGCGGCCAGGGCGAAGGCGGTCCACCAACGGGTCAGCAAGCGATAGAGTTTTCTCATCGTGAAACGGTCTTACTCTGGTCCAGTCTCGGCGTCGACTTACAGAAGCTTCAGCACGACGATCAGCGCGATCAGCACCGCCAACCCGATCCCGGCCCACAGGGCCAGACGCTTCTCGACCTCGGCCAGCATGACCGGCCCCCAGGTCTTCAGTATCCAGGCCTCCAGGAAGAACCGCCCGCCGCGGGTCGCCACCGACGCGGCCATGAAGATCGGGAAGCTGAAGGCCGCCAGGCCCGAGGCGATCGTCACCAGCTTGTAGGGAATGGGCGTGAAGCCCTTGATCAATATGACCCACAGCCCCCACTGGGCGAACCACTCGCGGAAATGATCCAGCCCGTCCGCATGGCCCAGGAACCGCAGGATCGCCAGGCCGACGTCGGTCAGGAAATAGCCGATGGCGTAACCCAGTATCCCGCCCAGAACCGAGGCCAGGGTGCAGACCCCGGCGTAGAAATAGGCCTTCTCCGGCTTGGCCAGGATCATGGGAGCCAGCATCACGTCGGGCGGAATGGGGAAGAACGAACTCTCGGCGAAAGACACCACCGCCAGGGCGGGCGTGGCGTGGCGATGGCGCGCCAGATTGAAGACGCCGTCATAGAGCTTGCGAAGCATGGATAGTCCCCCGGGAGGCTTAAAGCCGTAGCAAGACCCGGCCGCCCCGTCACTCGCTGCGACACAGCAACGCTCGCGACCGCGGCCGCCGCCGTCTAAAGGAGCGTCAAATGACCGCTCCCCGCCCGATCCGCCAAGCTGACGACGTCAGCCACAACATCACTCGCCTGCTACGCCGCCTGTCCGACGAGGGCGGCGAGGCGGGCCTGACCCTGGACGAGATCCGCGACCGCCTGGACGAGCGGGCCTACGGCCTGCTGATCCTGCTGCTGTCCATCCCCTGCCTGGTCCCCGGCCTGTACGGCGTGCCCCAGGTCGTGGGCGTCATCGTCATTCTATTGGCCGCACAGATGCTGGTCGGGCGCGAGGAGCCCTGGCTGCCCCGTTGGTTCCTGAACCTGCGCGCCAAGGGCTCGTGGCTGAAGGCCATGGCCGATTTCGCCGAGTCGAAACTGGGCTGGATCGACCGGCTGTCGCGCCCCCGCCTGCGTCGCTTCGCCGACGGACCGGGCGAGAAACTGGCGGCGGTCTTCATGATCCTGGCCACCCTGACCATTGTCCTGCCGATGACCAACACCATCCCGTCGGTCGCCCTGGCCCTGCTGTCTGTCGGTCTGATCCAGCGCGACGGCCTGTTCGTGATCGCCGGCGCGGCGGTGACGACGGCCTGGCTGACCCTGCTGGGCGTCGTGGCGACGGGACTGCTGCTGGGCGCGGAATGGGCGACGCGGCTGCTGCCGGGCTGACGCCTACGCGATGGACCGCTCCGACGCCTGCCCTCGCTCGATGCGGACCAGGTCCAGCACCCCGATGATCTGACGCGACCGCCACTGGCTCATCATATAGGTGATCGGCCCCAAGCCCACGGCGACGAGGAGACTGATCACCTCCCACATATGGGCGCGCGTGAAGCTCAACAGGCTATCTCCCGCCAGCTCGGCCAGCAGGGCCAGGATCGACAGGGGGACGGTCAGATAGCAGATGATGACGAACCGTAAAATCTGGTCCTGCCGACGCGCGTTCAGGTTCGCCAAGGCGTACAGGGCCTCGAAGCCAGCTTCACCCACCCCGTCCAACAGATCGAAGGTCTTCAGCGTCGAGGGATTGCGGCGGAACCCGCTGACAAAATCAACCCCCGCATAGCCCCAGGCGCCGGGCGTGTAGAAGCTGGACGGGATCAGGCTCCAGAGCGGAAACAGCGCCTTAAGCCGCCGCCACAGCGCCCATAGCCGATCAGGCCCGTCCCCCACGCCGTCGTTGGCCTCCATCCTGTCCATCCCCCGCCCCCCTTCGCATTCAACCGTGCGCGCGCCCGACCAGACCATGATTCCCGCAGCGGGTTGAACCGCGTGACAGAATGTCCAAAGTTTAACGGGCGTCGAACGTCGTTTCATCGGAAGACGCTCGAACGCCCCTGTTAAGGCGATGTCGTTTTTGCCTTGGAGGCTCCCGCCATGATCCATCTCTCCGACCGATTCCCGTCGCTGCTCCTCTCATCCGTGCTGATGGCCCTGGCTGCGGGATCAGCGTCGCTGGCCCAGAACGCGACGCCGCCCGCCTATCACCCCTCCTTCCATCCGTCCGAACTGAAGGGACCGCCCGCAGGGGCGCCGAACGAGGTGCTGGTGCTCGGCACGCCGCATCTTTCGAATCTGGACGACGGCTTTCAGCCCGCCCTCCTGACGCCGCTTCTGGATCGCCTCGCCGCCTGGCGGCCCACCGCCATCGCAACGGAAGACCTATCCGGTCTGCAGTGCGACAGCCTGCGTCGCTATCCGTCGCGCTATGCCGAGACGGTCAAGAGCTATTGCGGCGATACAGCCGCCGCCAACGCGGCCGTGAGCCTGGACGTGCCGGCCGCCAATGCTGAAGCCGAGCGTCTTCTGACGGATTGGCCCGCTCAACCAACGCCCGCCCAGCGACGCCGTCTGGCGGCGGTCTTCATGGCTGCGGGAGAAAACGGATCCGCGCTCGTGCAGTGGCTTCGCCTCCAACCGGAAGAACGGATCGCGCAAGACGGCTTGAACGCGGCTCTGGTCACGAGCTTGAACCGGATCAAGGGCGAGCACAACGAGACCTATCTGATCGCGGCGCCTCTTGCGGCTCAACTCGGTCTGGAGCGACTCTGGAGCGTCGACGACCATTCCGCGGACACGCCGGACGGCGCCGATCCCGCCGAAGTGGAGGCCTATGGCGCAGCCATCATGGGCGCGTGGGACAATCCCGCCAGCCACGCCCGCAGGGCGACGGATATCCGCCTCGGCGCCGCCTTGGCCGAACCGGACGGCGTTCTTCAGATGTATCGCACCTATAACGCCCCGGATGCGCCGGCGCTGGTCTACCAGTCGGACTTCGGCGCCGCTCTGACGGAACCGTCGCCCCAAGGTTTCGGTCGCCGGTACGTCGGCTTCTGGGAAACCCGCAACCTGCGCATGGTCGCCAATATGCGTGACGTGCTGGGCCGCTATCCGGGTACGCGGATGCTGACCATCGTCGGCGCGGCGCACAAGGGCTACTACGACGCCTATCTGGACCAGATGCATGATGTGCGCCTGGCGGATGTGGAGACCGTGCTGCGCTGACGCCCTGTCGGCCGTTCATCACGACCCCGTGGGTCCGCCTTGGCTCTGTCGTCATCCGCGACTAGGTTCCGCGCCAATCGGCGGCCCCTTTCGGTTAAGCCCGCCACAAAAGCTACGCGGGAGACGCGCCATGAACGACATGACCCCCACCCCTAATCAGGCCCCTAATCAGACGACTGCCGAACAGATCAACCTGGAAAACCCCCTCGGCGTCGACGGATTCGAATTCGTCGAATTCACCGGCCCGGAACCGAAGGCGATGATTGCGCGCCTTGAACTGATGGGTTTCACCCAGACCCACGTGAACCCCAAGACCGACGTGGTGCGCCTGAAACAGGGCGACATCTCCTTCCTGGTCCACCGGACGCCGAACGGTCAGGCCCAGGCCTTCGCCGCTGACCACGGCCCCTCGGCCAACGGCATGGCCTTCCGCACCAGCGACGCCAAGGCCGCCTATGAGGGGGCGCTCGAACGCGGCGCCGTGGCCGCGACCGATGCGAACGGCGGGGCGCTGGGCGACTATCCCTATATCCTCCAGGGCATCGGCGGGTCGCTGCTGTACGTCATCGACCAGTACGGCGACACCGGCTCGCTGTACGACGCCTGGGACGAGATTGAGGGCTGGGAAGAGGCCGAGCGCAAGAACTCGATGGGCCTCGAGATCCTGGACCACCTGACCCACAATGTCCGCCGCGGCCAGATGCGCACCTGGTCGGGCTTCTACGGCTCTGTCTTCAACTTCGAAGAGCAGAAGTATTTCGACATCAAGGGCAAGGCGACCGGCCTGTTCTCGCAGGCCATGATCGCGCCCGACCGCGCCATCCGCATCCCCCTGAACGAAAGCCAGGACGACAATTCCCAGATCGAGGAATTCCTGCGCCGCTACAACGGCGAGGGCATCCAGCACATCGCCCTGACCACCGAGAACATCTTCGAGACGGTCGAGGCCATGCGCGCCCGCGGCGTCGACTTCCAGGACACGATCGAGACCTATTTCGAACTGATCGACAAACGCCTGCCCAACCACGGGCACGACGTGGAACGGATGCGCAAGAACCGCATCCTGATCGACGGCTCGGACGAGGACGGCCTGCTGCTGCAGATCTTCACCCAGGACACTTTCGGCCCGATCTTCTTCGAGATCATCCAGCGCAAGGGCAACGAGGGCTTCGGCAACGGCAATTTCCAGGCCCTGTTCGACTCCATCGAACTGGACCAGATCCGTCGCGGCGTCATCAAGGTCGACGCCTGAATGCGGATGCGGCCGCCGACCTGGCTGCCCTATCTGGGACCGGGTTTTGCCGGGCTGGGCGCCGGCTCCGTCGGGATGTGGCTGGGCGGCGGGTTCTGGATTTCCCTACTCGCCGCCCTCTTCATCGGCTTCGCCCC
>JBKBXN010000194.1:0-4780 GCA_046314055.1 Brevundimonas sp. | reverse complement strand
GACTCCAACGTCCTGGTGGATGCCGCCGAGGAACTGCGCCTGCTGGAATATTCCCAGCGCCTGACCCGTCGCGCCCGCAACCTCCTCGCCCCGGGGACCGGCGGCTCCACCGGCCGGGGCCTTCTCCAGGGCGCCGTCGCCGGCGGCGCGGCCTTCCTGGGCCACCTGTTTCCCGTCTGGCTGAAGTTCAAAGGCGGCAAGGGCGTGGCCACCTTCTATGGTCTGCTGCTGGCCGCCGCCTGGCCCCTGGGCCTGATGGCCGGAGCGGTCTGGCTGATCAGCGCCTTCGTCTTCCGCTATTCGTCGCTGGCGGCCCTGATCTCGTCGGCGACCGCGCCCCTACTGGCCCTGCTGCCGCTGGCCGCAGTGGGCCTGCCGGTGGCGATGCCGATCCTGTGCCTGACCGTCTTCGCCGCCGTGCTGATCTGGGTCCGCCACCACCAGAACATCGCCCGGCTGCTGAAGGGCGAGGAACCGCGTATCGGGGCCAAGAAGGCGTGAGCCTGTCGGCGGACGAGCGGTTCGCCCGGCTGCGGCTCGCCCGCACCGACCGTATCGGTCCCGTCGCCTTTTCCCAGCTGCTGAGCCGCTACGGCTCAGCCGTTCGCGTGCTGCAGGTCCTGCCCGATCTGGTCCGCAAGTCCGGCGCGGCCTCCATTCCGCCGCCCGTGGCGCGGATCGAGCGCGAACTCGCCGATGGCGAGCGGATCGGCGCCCGGCTGCTGGTGCTGGGCGACGCCGACTATCCCGAGATGCTGGCGGCGCTGGATCCGCCCCCGCCGATCCTTTGGACCCGGGGTCGGGTCGAACTGCTGAACGCGCCCTGCCTCGCCATCGTCGGCGCCAGGATCGCCTCGGCCGGGGGGCAGCGGATCGCGCGCGGCCTGGCGCTGCAACTGGGTCAGGCCGGGCATGTCGTCGTCTCGGGCATGGCGCGCGGTATCGACGCCGCCGCCCACGAAGGCGCCCTGACGACCGGGACCGTCGCGGTTCTCGGCGGCGGGGTGGACGACGTCTATCCGCCCGAACACGCCGATCTCTACGCCCGCCTGATCGAACGGGGCTGCGTCGTCTCCGAAAGCCCCGTCGGCGCCCGCGCCCAGGCCCGTGACTTCCCCCGCCGCAACCGCATCATCTCCGGCCTGTCGCGTGGGGTCGTGGTGGTCGAGGCCGAGATCAAGTCCGGTTCGCTGATCACCGCCCGCCTGGCGGCCGAACAGGGGCGCGACGTCTTCGCCGTGCCCGGCTCGCCGCTGGACCCGCGCGCCAAGGGCCCCAACGAACTGCTGCGCCAGGGCGCCATCCTATGCGAGGGGATCGAGGATATCGAGCGCGCCTTCAACACCCTGCGCACCCTGCGCGCGCCGCCGTCGCAGCCGATCGACTATGGCGAGGTGGACGACGCCTTCCTGGACCGGGTCGCCGCCCTGCTTTCCCCCACCCCGACGCCGCGCGACGAGATCGCCCGCGCCCTGAACGCTCCCATGGGCCAGGTGGCCGCCGCCCTGCTGGAGCTGAGCCTGGCGGGCCGCGCCGAGCTGCTGCCCGGCGGCCTCGCGTCGATATAGTGAAGTCTCTTCCGGACTCGCGTTCAATCCGTGGTAGTCAGCGGCTGATCCCAATCCCAGATTACGGGCTAGTTTACGGGCGTCCGGCGGCCGGTGCATTGACACATGGCTCCGCTCCAACCACGTTCGCGCCCCTTCCCGAGACCGAACACGCATGAACCTCGTTATCGTCGAGAGCCCCGCAAAGGCCAAGACCATCAATAAATACCTCGGCTCCGGCTATGAGGTTCTGGCGTCCTACGGCCACGTCCGCGACCTGCCGTCCAAGGACGGCTCGGTCCTGCCCGACGACGACTTCTCCATGCACTGGGAGGCCGACGCCAAGGGCGCCAAACGCCTGTCCGAAATCGCCGAGGCCGCCAAGCGCGCCGACCGCGTCATCCTGGCGACCGACCCCGACCGCGAAGGCGAGGCCATCAGCTGGCACGTGCTGGAGGTCCTGACTAAGAAGAAGGTGCTGAAGGATACGCACGTCGAGCGCGTGACCTTCAACGCCATCACCAAGTCCGCCGTCCTGGACGCCATGGCCGCGCCGCGCCAGATCGACATGGAGCTGGTGAACGCCTATCTGGCCCGCCGCGCTCTGGACTATCTGGTCGGCTTCACCCTGTCGCCCGTCCTGTGGCGCAAGCTGCCGGGCGCGCGCTCGGCCGGGCGGGTTCAATCCGTCGCCCTGCGCATCGTTGTCGATCGCGAGATGGAGATCGAGAAGTTCAAGGCGCAGGAATACTGGTCCATCGAGGCCGACCTGAACGCCGACAGCCCGCCCTTCACCGCCCGCCTGGTCAAACACGCCGGCAAGCGGGTCCAGCGTCTGGACATCAAGGACGAGGCGACCGCCGCCGCCGCGCGCGCGGCCATCGACGCCGGCGACTTCACCATCAACTCGGTCGAGAAGAAGCCCGTCCGCCGCAACCCGGCCCCGCCCTTCACCACCTCGACCCTGCAACAGGAAGCCTCGCGCAAGCTGGGCTTCAGCGCCCAGCGCACCATGCAGGCGGCGCAGAAACTGTATGAGGGCGTCGACGAGACCGGCGGTCTGATCACCTATATGCGGACCGATGGCGTCCAGACCACGCCGGAGGGCATCGCCCAGGCGCGGGAGGTCATCGCCAAGGAATTCGGCCCGGCCTTCGTTCCGCAGGAACCGCGCTATTACAAGACCAAGGCCAAGAATGCTCAGGAAGCGCACGAAGCGATCCGGCCGACGAACATCGCCCGTCATCCGGACAGTCTGCGCCTCGAATCCGATCTTCAGCGTCTGTACGAGCTGATCTGGAAACGGATGGTCGCCTCGCAGATGGAGGCGGCCCGCATGGACCGCACCACGGTCGATATCGAAACCTCGGACGGCCTGACCGGCCTGCGCGCCACCGGCCAGGTGGTGACGTTTGACGGCTTCCTGGCTGTCTATGAGGAAGGCCGCGACGAGAAGCAGAAGGGCGCGGATGAGGATGAGGGCGACGACACCAGCCGCCTGCCCGCGCTGAAGGAAGGCGCCAAGGCCAAGGTCGACGCCATCCGCACCGACCAGCATTTCACCGAACCGCCCCCGCGCTATTCGGAAGCCACCCTGGTCAAGAAACTGGAAGAGCTGGGCATCGGCCGCCCCTCGACCTACGCCTCGACCCTGTCGACCCTGCGCGACCGCGAATACGTCCGCGTCGACAAGAACCGCTTCTATCCCGAGGACAAGGGACGGCTGGTCACGGCCTTCCTGGAACAGTTCTTCGCCAAGTGGGTCGAATACGACTTCACCGCCGCGCTGGAGACCCGTCTGGACGAGGTGTCGGCCGGTCAGCTGGACTGGAAGGTGCTGCTGCGCGAGTTCTGGTCGGACTTCCACGCCGCGACCCAGGCCGCCGGCGAACTGCGCACCACGGCCATTCTGGACGCGCTGAACGAGTCGCTGGGCGCCCACATCTTCCCGGCCAAGGAAGACGGGTCCGACCCGCGCGAATGCCCCCTGTGCCATCAGGGACAGCTCAGCCTGAAGACCAGCCGGTTCGGCGCCTTCATCGGCTGCGCCCGCTATCCCGACTGCAAATACACCCGCCCCGTCGCCAGCCCGTCGGCTGAAGACGGATCAGCCGAAAGCGGCGACCGCGAACTGGGTATGGATCCCGAGACCGGCCAGCCGGTGCAGCTGAAGATCGGTCGTTTCGGCCCCTATGTCGAAATCACGCCGCCGGAGGGTGAAAAGCCCAAACGCTCGTCCCTGCCCAAGGGCTGGTCGCCGGCGTCCCTGACGCTGGACCAGGCCCTGCGCCTGCTGGCCCTGCCGCGCGAGGTCGGGGTCCATCCCGAGGACGGCAAGATGATCACGGCGGGCCTGGGCCGTTACGGACCCTTCGTCCTGCACGCCGGCACCTACGCCAATGTGTCGGACATCGACGAGGTGTTCGAGGTCGGTCTTAACCGCGCCGTGGCCCTGCTGGCCGAAAAACGCGCAGGCCGTCCCGGTCGCGGCGCCGCCACGGCCCCGCTGAAGGACCTGGGCGCCCACCCGGAAACGGGCGAGCCGATCCACGTCATGGCCGGCCGCTTCGGTCCGTACGTCAAGTCGGGCAAGATCAACGCCACCCTGCCCAAGGGCACGGCGCCCGAAGACCTGACCCTGGAAGACG
Source organism: Brevundimonas sp. (assembly GCA_046314055.1). Classification (GTDB taxonomy): domain Bacteria; phylum Pseudomonadota; class Alphaproteobacteria; order Caulobacterales; family Caulobacteraceae; genus Brevundimonas. Next base: position 585 of record JBKBXN010000194.1, on the reverse strand, counting down.
CCCTGCCCCTGTTGGCCGCCAAAGCCGGCGCCGCGCCGAAGAAGAAGGCGCCGGCGGCCAAGAAGGCGGCTGCGCCCAAGAAGGCTGCGGCTGCGAAGAAGCCGGCGGCCAAGAAGGCGCCGGCGAAGAAGGCCGCCAAGGCCAAGGCCGAGGAGTAGCGCCCTTCTCCCCCTGGCGGGGCGACATCGCGGGTGGTGCAGGGGTAGCGCAGATCGCCTTCGCCTCGCCCCTCGCGCGCGCCAGAACGCCTCAGGTCAGCGGAGAACCGGGCGTGGGAATGAGAGTGATGTCATCGACGTTGAGGATGTGAGACGGGTCGAAGCCCTCAAGATCAGCGAGCAAATCCGGGCTCGCCATGTATCCGGCTGAAACGGCGTCACCGTCCGCGCCCTCATCGTAAGAAACGAGGACGTAGAGCTTCGGATCGGCGCCGTCGGCGAGCTTGAAGAAACCCTCCGGTCGGATCCCGTGCTTCGGAAAGCTTTCGAGGTGACGCGGGTAGTTCTGGGTCGCGTACTGCTCGAGCGCCTCGGCCGAGTCGAGGGAGTAGATGCGGAGGTGGAACTGGCGCACGATGGCGTCCTT
>JBKBXN010000193.1:0-4815 GCA_046314055.1 Brevundimonas sp. | reverse complement strand
AAATCATAGGGCTGAAGGAAGGGCGAGTCGGCCAGGACGATGGCGCGGAACACGGCGTTCTCGAGCTGGCGCACATTGCCGGGCCAGTCGAAGGCCTGGAGCATGGCCAGGGTCTCGGGCGCGCAGCCCGCGATCCGCTTGCCTTCCTCCGCGTTGAACCGGGCGATGAAATGATCGACCAGGGCCGGGATGTCCTCGCGCCGCTCGCGTAGGGACGGGGCCTCGATCGGGAAGACGTTCAGCCGATAGAACAGATCCTCGCGGAAGGCGCCGTCCTTGACCTGTTGGGCGGGGTCGCGATTGGTGGCCGAGACGATGCGGACGTCGATCTTCACGGGGCGTTTGCCGCCGACGGGGTCGATCTCGCTCTCTTGCAGGGCGCGCAGCAGCTTGACCTGGAGGTCCAGCGGCAGTTCGCCGATCTCGTCCAGGAACAGGGTGCCGCCGTCGGCCTCGCGGAACTTGCCCAGGGTCTTGTCGACCGCCCCGGTGAAGGCGCCCTTCTCGTGACCGAACAGGATGGATTCCGCCAGATTGGCGGGCAGGGCGCCGCAGTTGACGGCGACGAAGGGCTTGCCGGCCCGGTCGCTGGCGCCGTGCAGGGCGCGGGCGATTACCTCCTTGCCGACGCCGCTTTCGCCGGTGATCAGGACGGGAATGGAGGACTTGGCCGCGCGGGCGCCGAAGGCCTTGACCATCCGCATGGGGGCGCTGTCGCCGATGATGTCGTCGAAGCTGGCGCGGCCCTGGGCCCGCTTGGTCAGCCGCCCGACCTCGGTCGTGAGTTGTTCCAGCTTCAGGGCGTTGCGCACCCCGATCAGCAGGCGTTCCGGCCCGACCGGCTTGACGAAGAAGTCCTGGGCGCCGGCCTGCATGGCCTTGACCACGGTGTCGATGCCGCCGTTGGCCGTCAGCACGATGACCGGCGTGGTCAAACCCGCGCTGCGCAGCTCGGCCAAGCATTCCAGACCCGACATCTCGGGCATCACCATGTCCAGCAGGATCACGTCGGCCCCGCCGCCGCGCGTCATCCGGTCGATGGCCTCGCCGCCGCCGGCCGCATGGACCACGGCGTGACCGTCGCGTTCGAGCACGGCCTGCAGCAGGCGGCGCTGGGTCGGATCGTCATCGACGACCAGAACGGTCTTGGCCATGGGGCGTCCCTTGTCATCACCGAGGGGCCGCCCGTGGATCGGACTGGCCCGTTTCGGGACGATATCTAGGGGGACGAGGTGAAAATCGGGTGAGAGGGCGTGGTGAGCGGGGGGTTAACGGGACACCGGCGACGGGCACCGGATCTGCGGCTGGGCCTGCAATCTCTGACCGCCCACGACGATGTCCGGCAGGCTGGCGGGGGCGACGGCGAAGGTCTCTGCGAAAGCCTTCGCCAGTTCATCGGGCGATGGGGGCGCGCAGGCGGCGACATAGGTTCCGCTTTGCGACCATTGCCCCTGGGCGTCCTGGGCGAAGGCCAAAATTGCGCTGGAGTTCGCCAGCAGAACCTCCAGGCGGCCGTCGCCGTCCAGATCGAGATTGCGCAGCCGGCAGGGTCGCTCGCTGGTGCAGGCGTACATCAGGGCGTCCTGCTGGCCCACCTGGGCGGCGAAACTGGGCGGGGTCGTCTGGCCGGGCACGGGCTGGATGCGGATGTCCGCCACGCGGGCGGCTCGGTCCTCCGCCGAATAGCCCGACCGTTCCTGTCGGGCCTTGGCGGCGCGCGCCAGTTCGGCGATCTGTGGGTCCGACGACCGTGTCAGCCGGTCCAGGGCCGCGAGCCCCGCCTTGCCGCTTTCGAAGCGAAGGAACTCGTAGTCGAAATCCTTGGCCGCCACGGCGCCGCGTTCCAGCCGCGCGACCTGATCCGCCGCCGACAATCGAGAGGGATCGGCCAGGGGGCTGAACAGGGCCAGGATGACCGCGACCGACAGGACGGCGGCGAGGATGTTGGTCGGCTCCAGCGGCTTCATCCACGGGCCCGGCCGCACGGCGGCGAACAGATAGCCCAGGCCATAGACCGCGCCGACAACCGCGCAGGCCGTGGCGATGATCCGATCCGGCGTGAGCCCGTGCTGGCCGATGCGCAGCGCTAGGCCCCAGAAGGCCAGGGCGACCAGGGGCGCGATCAAGGCCGAGGCGACCCGGACGCCGTAGCGCAGCACCACCGGGGGGCGATGGTCGGGACGTCCGTCCTGATAGGCGGTGTTGATCAGCACGATCAGGGCCGCGGCCGCCGAAAGCACCAGGGCCGTCGCACTGCCGGTCTCCCACAGTCCGTCCAGACCGGTGAAGGGCAGGGCCAGCAGGAAGCCGCCGACCAGCACGGTAATGACCAGCAGCAGCCAGGACAGCAGCATCAGGGCCACGGTCCGCACGCCTCGAATCAGGCCGTCGCGCACATCGGTCAGATGCACCGCGGTGGCGAAGGCCAGGCCGGTCAGCGGCAGTGTGAACCAGCCCTTTTCCAGCAGGTCGCTGAGGAAGCTGAGCCCGATGATCTTGAACAGGCTGGCCCCGAGCAGAAGCAGCAGCCAGAAGGCGCCGGCGAAGCCGATGGACAGCACGCCCTGGACCCCCGCCATCCAGGCGGCGTCGAAATAGGCCGGATAGGAGGCCGCCAGCCGGCGCTCGCGGTCGGCAGGCACGATCAGATGGTGGGCGATGAACAGGGCCGCCGCCGCGAAGACGAACAGGGGAAAGGTCGCCTCGCGGGCGCCGTCGGCCTGCCGGGCGATGTCGTGCCACGCCAGCAGGGCCAGCACAGCGCCCGCGATCAGGCTCCAGACGACATAGACCCACAGCCGCAGCTTGCCGACGCCGGACAGGAGGACGGCGGGCAGGAACAGGGCGGTCAGCAGGGCGGGGGCGAACAGGTCGGGGTGGCGCTGCGACCAGCTGGCGCTGTCGCCCTCGGTGGCGCGCAGCAGCAGGTACAGGACGATCCCCTGCACCAGGCCGACCGCCAGCCGTACGATCGCGATCCGGCGGCGGTCGCCGTCCGGCGTGGTTCCGCCCCAGCCCGTGCCGAGAATATTTGCCGCTTCGATGGTCATGGCGCGCCCTTTTGCCCGGCTCGGAGCCCGAGTGGGCGACCGACCTGGGCGCGCCATCTAGCCGGAGAGGGTGCGTTCAGGGAAGCGCCGCCTCGACCCGACGGGCGCGCGCCAGGTAACAGCCGCGCGGGGCGAAATGGATGTGGACCTGGTCTAGGGCCGGATGGTCGAACGCCTCGGCCAGCCGTGCATCCAGATCGGCGCCGTCGATCACCAGCCCCTCCAGCATCATGTTGCGCCGGTCATACAGGCGCAGCGACAGCGGCCGTTTGGTCAGCATCTCCGGCGCGGCACCGGCGATCGGCGCCTGTTCCACCGCCGACTCGCGCACGAAGATCGGCCCCGAGGCGCGATAGGGCGAGGTCGGGTCGGTCAGGTGGGCGTGATTGACCAGCACCAGCGCCTCTCCGGCGTCGGCGTCGCGCAGACTGACCCGGCAGGGGGCGCGACCGGGGGCGTCGGCGATCCAGCGACGCGCGCCGACGGCGGCTAAGTCTTTATCGGACATGGCGAAATAGGGCGCGAAGGGCGCCAGTGGCAGGGCTTCGATACGGTAGGTCATGCGGGATCTCCGGGGTGAGGCGATCTGATTGCGACGATCCGCGCGCGGCGTCTGGCGGCTTCCGGCCGTTGCATCGGCCTCGCCGCGCCCCCACAAAGGCAGGCATGAACGCCCCCTTCAAGACGCCCGACATCGAAGCCCCCCTGTGGGACCTGACCGACCTCTATGGGTCTCGCGACGACGTCCGGATCGCCGCCGACCTGGCCAGGGCCCGCGCCCTGGTGGACGAGCTGAACGGCCTTCAGGGCCGGCTGGCCGGGCAGGGCGGCGATCCGGCTGCCTTGGGCGCCGCGCTGGATCGGGCGATCAGCCTGTATGAACAGGCGTCGGACGTGCTGGGCGCCCTGGGCGCCTACGCCTTTCTGGCCGCCTCGACGGCGCGCGACGATGCGGGCGCCCAGGGGTTCGAGGCGGATGTGCGCGAGAAGATCACCGCCATCGCCACCCCGACGGTCTGGCTGACGCTGGAGATCAACCAGATCGACGACGCCGCGCTGGAGGCCGCGCTTCAGGCCCACGCAGGCGCATCGCGCTGGCGGCCGTGGCTACGGCGGGTGCGGGCGATGAAGCCGCACGAACTGTCGAGCGAGCTTGAGACCTTTATCGCCGAACGCGGCCCGATCACGGCCCAGTGGCCGCGTCTGTTCGACGAACAGCTGGCGGCGCTGCGGGCGAAAGCGGGGAGCGAAAGCCTGACCCTGGCCGAGGCCCTGAACCGGCTGTCGGACGCCAAACCTGCGCGCCGCAGGGCCGCCGCCGAGGGCCTGTCGGAGGCTTTGGCCGCCCGCGCCCCGACCCTGGCCCTGGTGCTGAACACGGTCGCCGCCGACAAGGCGATGGAGGACCGCTGGCGCGGCTTCAAACGGCCCGCCGACGGCCGCCACCTGGGCAACGAGGTCGACGGCGAGGCGGTGGACGCCATGGCCGAGGCCGTCGCCGCCGCCTATCCGCAGCTGTCGCACCGCTATTATGCGCTGAAGGCCAAGGCCATGGGCAAGGCGCGGCTGGACCACTGGGACCGCAACGCCCCCATCGAGACCACCGCCCCGCGCGCCTTCACCTGGACCCAGGGCCGCGAGATCGTGCTGGACAGTTTCTCGGACCTGGGCGGCGACTTCGCTCAGCGCGCCGCCGGCTTCTTCGACAAGCCCTGGATCGACGGCCGCGCCCGGCCGGGCAAACAGTCGGGCGCCTATGCCCATC
>JBKBXN010000192.1:0-4878 GCA_046314055.1 Brevundimonas sp. | reverse complement strand
CAATCGGCGCCGGAAATCGAAGCCGCGCCGGAACCGGTCGAGGCCGCCGTCGAGCCGCACGCCGAACCCCACCCGGACACGGCCATCGAGCCGAACGAGGCGGCGGTCGAAGGCGCGCCTGTCGAACTGGACGTCACGCCCGAGGAAGCCCTGACCGCCGAGCCGGTCGAGGTCGCTCCGGTCGAGAAGCCCGTCCCGCCGGTCGCCCCCGAACCGCAGCCCGCCGTCCTGTCGGAACCGTTCGTGGCCCCCACGCCCGAGATCGACGTCGAGGCCATCATCGCCGAGGATCCCAATCAGATCTCGGCCCCGCCCGAAAAGCCCAAGCGTGGGTGGTGGCGCCGCTGATCGGTCACGATTAGACTGTCAGGATGCAGACGGGGGTCGGCCGCTACTGGAGTACGCCATGACGTGGCTTCCCCGATCCGCATCTCGTGTTCTGGCCGCGGCGGCGGTGGGCTTTGCAGCCCTCGTCGCCGCCGGCCAGGCCTCTGCCCAGAGCCTTATCCGCGACACCGAGATTGAAGGCATCATCCGCGAGTGGGCCGACCCGGTCTTCGTCTCCATGGGGCTGAACCCGGCGGATGTCGAAGTCCTGCTGGTCAATGACAACGAGCTGAACGCCTTCGCCACGCGCGGGCGGATCATGGGCGTCAACACCGGCCTGATCCTGCGGACCAAGAACGCCAACGAGCTGTTGGGCGTGATGGCGCACGAGGCGGGCCATATCAAGAACCGCCACACCCTGCGCGACGGGGCCCAGAACGCCGCCAAACAGCCGATGTTCATGACCATGGCCCTGGGCGCCCTGGCCATCGCCGCCGGCGCCCCGGACGCCGGCGTCGCCCTGCTGGGCTCCAGCCAGTATTTCGGCACGATCGGCGCGCTTCAATATATGCAAAGTCAGGAGGGCGAGGCTGACCTGACGGGCGCTCGTGCGCTGGAAGGCGCTGGCGAATCCGGCGCGGGCCTGGTCTCCTTCTTCGAGAATTTTCGCGCCCAGGAAGTCTTCTCCGACGCCCGCCGCTATCCCTATTTCCGCAGTCACCCCCTGTCGTCGCAGCGGATCGAATCGATGCGCCGCTACGTCCAGGACCAGCCCCACTATGGTCATCGCGACAGTCCTGAGCGCATGGCGCAGCACGCTCTGATTCTGGCCAAGATCCACGCCTTCATGGACTCGCCGAACACCACCCTGCGCGCCTATCCCTCGACCGACGCCAGCCTGCCCGGCCGCTACGCCCGCGCCATCGCCTGGTACCGCGACGGCCAGACGGACAAGGCCCTGACTGCGGTCGACGCCCTGATCGCCGAAGACCCACAGAACCCTTATTTCGCAGAGTTGAAAGGCCAGATTTTCTTCGAAGAAGGCCGCCCGGTCGAGGCCGTGGCCGCCCACCGCGAGGCTGTGCGGCTCAAGCCCGACGCCCCCCTGCTGCGCGTCAACCTGGCCCACGCCCTGATTGGCACGGACGATCCCAAGAACCTGGACGAGGCCATAGACCAGCTGAAACACGCCACAGTCGCCGAACGCGAGAACACCATGGCCTGGCGTCTTCTGGGCCAGGCCTACGCCGCCCAGGGCAAGGAGGGCGAAGCGCGTCTGGCCACAGCCGAGTACTATTTCGCCGCCGGTCAGGAGCGCGAGGCCACCCAGTTCGCGCTGCGGGCCCGCAGCATGCTGGACCCGAACTCCATGGAATGGCGGCGGGCCGTGGATATCGTCCTGGCGTCCGGGGCCACGCCTGACGACCTTCTGGACCTCGACCGCCGCGACGCCGCGCGCAAGCCGACGACGCTGAACTGACGCCCCCTGCCTCTTTTTGACTGCGAGCCTTCATGACCGACGACGCCCCCGCGCCTGAGACCCAGACTCCACCGCCCGCCAAAAGCAGCCGCCTCACCGGCGCTGTCGCCGGCTATGTGGCCCTGGGCGTCTCGGTCGTGGCCCTCGGCCTTGCCGCAGCCCCCTATTTCGGCGGCGGTTCGGGGGGCGACGTCCGCGCCTATCTGTTGGAACACCCCGAGGTGCTGCAGGAGGCCAGCCTGGCGCTTCAGGCCAAGGAAGGTCAGGCCCGCGTCGATGAGACCAACGCCGCCGCCACGGCCAACACCGCCCTGCTGGCCGCCGACAGCCGCGACCCCGCCTTCGGCCCCGCCGACGCCAAGGTGACGGTGATCGAGTTCTTCGACTTCCGCTGCCCCGGCTGCAAGGCCGTGGCGCCTCAGTTCCGCGCCCTGATGGCGGCCCATCCCGAAGTCCGTTTTGTCTTCAAGGACTGGCCCATCCTGGACCGGGGCGAGGACATCGCCTCGCAGTACGCCGCCCGCGCCGCCCTGGCCGCGCACCAGCAGGGCAAGTATCTCGAGGTCTATGACGCCCTGATGCGCGAACGGGCCCTGACGCCCCAGGCCATAGACCGCATCCTGGCCGAGCACGGCGTGGACTTGGCCCGCGCCAAGGCCACTTTGGCCGCCCCCGAGACCACCCGCCACATCGCCGACATCCACACCACGGCGGCGGCCCTGAAACTGCAAGGCACCCCCACCTTCTTCGTCAACGGCAAGGCCGCCGCCAGCATCGACCCCGCCGAGATCAACAGCATGATCGAAGAGGCCAAAAGGTAAGCTTCCGACGCTGGAGCGATTTGGAGTTCACGCCAGCCCTTCGACACGCAGGCTATGTGGCCAACAGCATCCAGCGCAGCCCTCCGAAGACGGCAATCAGCCCGATTACCAGCAGCCAGCTCTTCCAACTCGTTGCGCCGGTCGATGCACTCTTCAATCTCCCTGCCTTGGTGGGGAGATGGAAACTAACCCCGTTTGAAGCCCGCATCTTTTGGAGAAAGACGAAATAGTCCTGAACCGATTCAATCGGAACTATGCGGCGTTCAACATCGACTTCTATCAGATGGCGGGCTTGGTAATCGTCCCGCCATTTGAACTCACTGAAGCCGCGCACGCCCGGCCCCTCGAACCAGGACTGCCATGGCGCGATCTGTGTTTTGATGGGGAAGACGAAGATGCGTTCCGTCCGCACGGTGCGCGGCGAGCCTAGGTCGATAGGCTGCTCGCGGCGGGGGCGATATTGGGACTTCAGCGTTTCTCCGACGACGTCGTCGCGAGATTCGAAGCGTACGCCCTTGTCGCCGCCCTCATTGACCGCATAGGGCCTGTGGACGCTGTAGCGTTCGACGACTTCCAATTCATTGGTCGCTGGCTCGTCGATCCAGATGAGCGGCTCCAGCTCCGAAAGCTCACCGTAGGCGGACTCCAGACCTTCACGCATACGCAGATTGACCCCGTCAGCCCCTTCGTTCTCACGCCAGCGCCGCATATCGTCTGCGCGCCAACCTCGATAGATGGTTTTCAACTTGAGTTCGGCAGGATCGCTCGCCTTACGGCCGAAGGTCCAGTGTTCCCAGGTCTCGCAAATCGCTTTGCGATCCGCTTCGGGGATGTCTTCCAGCACCGCGTTCTCGGTCAACGGCAGTCCGAGCTTATAGGGCGGCCGCGTCAGGCTGGACAGGCGCCCGAACTGCGGCGAACAAGTCGGATCGAGCCAACAAACCTGCCCGTTTACCTCGACCCGCACGATACAATGGTCGAAGGCTGTCACGTAGGGCAAGGCCTCCGAGAGCCCTTCCCGTATCTGCGTATTGACCAGAGCGGGACAGGCGTTGAGGCCAAGACGTGTCAATATGGCGACGAGAAGACGAGAGGCGTCCTTGCAGTCACCATATCGGCTGTACCAGATGTCCTTGATGGAGCGGGGCCGGAAACCACCCGTTCCGACTCCAATTGAGTGGTACCGCAAAAGACGCTGAACATATCTCAGCGCCTCCACGGCCCGATCCTCCGCCACGTCAAAACGTCGGGCTATCTCAGCGATCGCATCTTCCAGACTCGACGGAAGCTCGCCCGCAGCATAGGCGCTGCGAAACAAGTCCGCGACATCCGACCAGGTCATGCTGTCGGCGACGTGGACCTGTGCATGGCCGACATAGGACGCCGGCGTGTCGGTATCATAGACATAAATCGGCGCATCGATAATGCGCCAGCGCAGTTCGCGCACGCCGTCCCGGACCGACTCCAACGCCGGCGGAGCCGCGCCCCTGATTTGGATCGCGAGAGCCCGTCCTTCCGGCGCGCGGAGACGGCAATCTGTCTCGACGGTGGGGGCCGACCATTGCAGACGGAAGTGCTGACTGAGACGTCCGTGGAGCGCGGGATTGGCTCCAACGATGGAGAATGCTGTTTCAACAATGTCGCCGACGCGGACGTCTGGGATGATCATGTGCGCCGTCAAACGCCCATCGTACATCGCCCGTTCAAGGTTCAACTCGCGTCTCAGCAGTTCGAAAGCGGCTGCGCTGGCCGCCTCGCGACGCACGCCGTCGCGTAAGACGCTGGCCGTATGGATGACCAAATGCTCATGCGCGGGATCAAAGGTGATCTCGAAGCTGGCGCTGGTCTGCAGGCCGTCGCCACCAGTCACCTTCTGCACAATGCGGGAACTGAAGAGGGGGGCCGGACCACAGACGTCTACGAGGGTCTCCGCGAGAAGGTAGCAGACCCCTCTTTTGCTCAAAGCAAATGCATCTCGATCCCCCAGATCGATCTCGCGTTGCGGAAACGTCTCCGGAGGCGGGGCGAACCTGAGCCGCGTATTCTTATATTCCTCGTCTCCATAAGCCATTGGATCCCCCTCCAGCTTCACCGTAGACCAACTCGTCCCACAGCAAGACGGCCCCCGGATTTCTCCGGGGGCCGTTCTGTTACGCAACTGCATCCATCTGGCCTCAAGCCGCGCGTGAGCGCGTCAGGCCAAAAGAATGATTACTCGACGATCTTGGCGACGACGCCGGCGCCGACGGT
>JBKBXN010000191.1:0-4889 GCA_046314055.1 Brevundimonas sp. | reverse complement strand
GGGTGGGCCCCAAGCTGGCGCTGCGGATCGTCACCGAGCTGAAGGGCAAGCCCCTGGGCGACGTCAGCTTCGCACCCACGGCTCCGGGCGTCCATGTCGAGATCGCGCCGCCCCCGCCGTCCCTGACCGGCGAGGCGGTGTCGGCCCTGCTGGGCCTGGGCGTGGCCGAGGTCAATGCGCGTCGGGCCGTGGATCAGGCCTTGATCCGGCTGGGTGAAGAGGCCGAACTGCCGGCGGTGATCCGCGCGGCCCTGCAGGAGTTGGGGCGGTGAGGGGGGAACTCTTCTCAGGGATCGTGACTTCAGGGCGAGGCCGGGCGGCCTTTGCCGTTCGTGCGCCTGAATGTCGAAATGGATTTGATAATGAACAAGAAATTGCAAACTGTACTGGTCTTCGTCGTCGGCCTGGTGGCGATGGTGATCGGCTATGTCGTCTTGAAGGGGCTGTAAGCCCGTCGCGTCGGGGGGCGGTTCAATGAGCGATGACAGACTGGTCGCCGCCGACGCCGCCCCCGGCGAAGCCTATGACCGCGCGCTGCGGCCCCAGACCCTGTCGGAGTTCGTCGGTCAGTCGCAGGCCAAGGGTAATCTGAAGGTCTTCATCGACGCCGCGCGGGGCCGGGCCGAGGCCCTGGACCATGTGCTGCTGTTTGGACCGCCGGGACTGGGCAAGACCACCCTGGCGCAGATCGTGGCGCGCGAGCTGGGGGTGGGGTTCCGGGCGACGTCGGGGCCGATCCTGGCCAAGGCGGGGGATCTGGCGGCGATCCTGACCAATCTGGAGCCGCGCGACGTCCTGTTCATCGACGAGATCCATCGACTGAGCCCGAACGTCGAGGAAATCCTGTATCCGGCCATGGAGGACAATGTGCTGGACCTGATCATCGGCGAAGGACCGTCGGCGCGGTCGGTGCGGATCGATCTGGCCCCCTTCACCCTGGTGGGGGCGACGACGCGGGCGGGGCTGCTGGCCACGCCGCTGCGGGACCGGTTCGGGATTCCGTTGCGGCTAGAGTTCTACACCGCCGACGAACTGACGGCGGTGGTGCGGGGCACGGCGCGCAAGATGGGCGCGGCCATTGACGAGGGCGGCGCGCGCGAGATCGCGTCGCGGGCGCGCGGCACGCCCCGGATCGCCGGGCGTCTGTTGCGCCGGGTTCGGGACTTCGCCTCGGCGGACGGCGCCGAGACCATCTCGAAACTGGTGGCGGCGAAGGCCCTGGCCCGGCTGGAGGTGGACGAGGCCGGGCTGGACAGCCTGGATCGGCGCTTCCTGAAGGCCCTGATCGAGAACTACGGCGGCGGACCGGTGGGGATGGACACCCTGGCGGCGGCGATCGCCGAGGCGCGCGACGCGGTCGAGGACGTGATCGAACCCTATCTGCTGCAACAGGGCTTCATCATGCGCACGCCGCGTGGCCGCATGGCCTGCGCCAAGGCCTATGCTCACCTGGGGCTGAGCGCCCCGCCGCCGCCCGCCGCCGGACCTGTGCCGGGCGACCTGTTTGAATGAAGTTCGCGTTCGATCCGGGCAAGGATGCGAGCAATCAGGAGAAGCATGGGCTATCCGTCGAGCAGGGAGACTGGACCGCCGCCTTCATCGCCCTGGACGACCGTCGGGACTACGGCGAGTTTCGGTGGTATGTTATCTGCCGATCAAGGGTCGGGTTCACGTCGCCGTCTATACCGAACGAGACGATGTGATCTGGATGATCAGTCTCAGGCGGGCCAATCCCCGCGAGGTCAGAAAGTATGACGAACTCCGCACCGTTTGATCCTGTCGATGACGACAACCCCGAGCTGACCGACGCCGACATCGCGCGCATGCGTCCGGCGCGCGAGGTGTTGTCTCCGGAAGCCTATGCCCGCCTGACCGGGCTGAGTGAGGTGGGGTTGAAGCTGCCCGCCGCCACCATTCAGGCTTTCGCCGAAGAGGGCGAGGATTGGCGCGAGCGGATGGCCGATGCGCTGACGGAAGCGGCGCGCAAGAAGCGGGCCGCCTGATCGGGGCCTGATCGCCGCCGATCTCCAATAGGCGGTTGCCAAGCGGGGCGGGCGGAGGTTTGCTGTCGGCGAACCGGAGCCGTCACATGATCCTGCGCATCCTGGCCGTCCTTGTGGTCGTCTCCGGCCTGACGGTCCTGGCCCCGCCTGCAAAGGCTGCGGCGCCCGTGTTCACGGACGCCGCCTGTCCGACCGACTGGCCGACCGGCGTGCGCGAGGTGCGGTGCGGGACCCTGACGGTGGACGAGGCGCGCGACGGCTCGACCGACCGCCGGATCGGGATCGCGGTGGTGATCCTAAAGGCCAGCACGCCCTACAAGGACGCCTCGGGCCAGGCCCTGCCGCCTATGGTGATGTTCCACGGCGGACCCGGCGGGGCGCTGACGTCGGGGGCGGGAAACATCCTGCGCGCCCTGTCGCGGCGTCCGGACCTGATGGCGGTCGATCAGGACGTGATCCTGTTCGATCAGCGCGGGGGCGGCGAGAGCGATCCGTCGATGGACTGTCCCGGCGTCGAACTGACCGACGCAGGGCCGCCGTCGGATGCGGATCGCGACGGGCTGATCGCCTGTCTGAAATCCTATCAGGCGCAGGGCGTGGATCTGCGCTGGTACAACGTCGCCGCCATCGCGGACGACGTGCGCGACATGACCCAGGCGCTGGGCCTGACGAAGATCGACCTGTGGGGCGGATCCTATGGCCCGCGCATCGAGGCCGCGGTCATCACCCATCAGCCGCAGATCGTGCGCGCCGCGGTGATGGACAGCCCCTGGCCGCCCGAAGGCAACTGGGCCGTGGGGACGCCGGAACAGGTGTCGACGGCGGTGCGGCTTATCCTGGCCAAATGCGCCGCGCAGGCCGTCTGCGCGGCGAAACATCCGGACCTTCAGGCGCGGTTCGAGGCCGAGGCGCGGCGCTGGCTGGCGGGGCCGGTGACGGGCAAGGACGGACAGGCGCTCACGGTCGACGACCTGTCGGCCTTCCTGATGGACACGACCTACAGCGGCCGGGGCGTGCGGCGTCTGCCCGCCGATCTGGAGAAGATCATCGCCGGCGACCTGACGCCGGTGGCCGAGATCGCCGAAGACCGCACCTATTATTTCGAAGGCCAGCACATGGCCCACCTGTGCAAGGAGGAGCTGCCTTTCGAGTCCAAGGCGCGGCTGGCGGCGGGTGCGGCCGGCGATCCGGTGGCGGAGGTGCTGGTCCCGTCGCTGTCGCGCCTGTTCGACGTCTGCGCGGCCGTGGACGTGGGGGCGGCCGATCCGGTGGAGAACCTGCCGGTCAAGACCGACATCCCGACCCTGTTCGTCGCCGCCGAGATCGATCCGGGCTGCCCGCCGGCCCTGACCGAGGCCGCCGCCAAGGGCTATGCGAACAGCCAGGTGGTGATCGTCACCAATGCGACCCATGGCGTGATCAACGCCAGCGCCTGCACCCGCCGCATGGCGCGCGACTTCCTGCGCGATCCGTCCGCACAGGTGGATCGCACCTGCCTGCCGGCGGCGGATACGCCGCTGGATTTCATTGAGGACGACGCCCCGGCCTGATGATGCGACGTCGAATCCAGACCCACGAGACCTGGTTTGTAGTTGCGGCGGCGGTCGCCCTGATCGCCGCCGCCGTGGGCGTGTGGGCCATGACGCACGGGACGCGGGTCGCGCAGCCCGAGCCCCCGTCCCAGCGCGCGGTGCGGCAGATCCGCGAACAGCTGGGGCGCGACGCCGAGCTGCGCTATTCCGAGGTCGGCCAGAGACGGGCGGTGTGCGGCTATGTCGGGCGGACGCGCGGGGGGCAGGCAGTGGGTTTCGTGTCCCTGACCAGCCGCATCCTTTTCAGCGACGATCCGCTGCCGACCGAGTTCCGCGACATGCGCGAACGCTATTGTCCCGGCTTCCTGACCCGGCCGCCGACGCGCTAGACTGGGCGCATGACCGATCTTCCCACAGCCGGCCGTTTTGACGGACGCGATCACTTGTTGCCGGTGCGCGTCTATTACGAGGACACGGATTTCACCGGCCTGGTCTATCACGCCAACTATGTCCGCTATTTCGAGCGGGGGCGGTCGGACTTCCTGCGGGCTCTCGGCGTGGGCCATTCGGACCTTCTGGAGGAGGCCGAGCCTCTGGCTTTCGTCGTGTCCGAGCTGAACATCAAATACCTGAAGCCGGCGCGGATCGACGACGCCCTGGTGGTGCGAACCCTGTACGAGGCGATCAAGGGCGCGCGGCTGATCATTCGCCAGACGGTCGAGCGGGCGGGCGAGGTGCTGTGCCGGGCCGAGGTGACGGCGGTCTGCATCCATCTGGACGGACGGCCGCGCCGGCCCACCAAGGCGCTGGTCGAAAAGGTCACGCCCTGGCTGGCAAGCGCCGGCGACGGCGACTAGAAACAGGCGAACCGGGGAGGGTCGAACATGCAGAACCAGGGAATCACCGCCAGCGCCGTGATCGTGTCCTTCCTGCTGCTGGTCCTTGTGATCGGCGGCGGCTTGGCCGGCTGTCCCTATTACAAGGTCTGGGAACGCAAGATGGCGGGCCAGGCCGAGCTTCAGTACCAGCAGGGCGCGCGCCAGGCCCTGATCGCCCAGGCGGCGGCCGAGGACGAGGCGGCCATCAAGCGGGCAGAGGCGGCGACGCGCCGGGTGCTGGGCTGGACCGATGCGGCCAAGCGCGGCTGCGAGGCCCTGGGCCGACCCGGCGACCGGGCCTGCGAGGAACAGCTGGTGCGCGACGCCGCCACCTATTCCATCGCCAATGTCTGGCGCACTCTGACACTCTATGCCGAGGATGCCGCCCTTGGCCCATCAGACCGCATTGCCGGTGGCTCATCCCGCTTCACCGAGGCGCTGGCCGCCAGCCTCGCCGAGGGCACGCTGCGCCTGGG
>JBKBXN010000190.1:0-4922 GCA_046314055.1 Brevundimonas sp. | reverse complement strand
CTCGCGGGGTGGAGTTCGACCTGCTGCCCTGGATGCAGGCCCGCGACATGCCGATGATGGCCTATTCGCCCCTGGGGCGCGGCGAATTGCTGGAACAGCCCCTGATCCGCGACATCGCCAACCGCCACAGCGCCGACCCGGCTCAGGTGGCGCTCGCCGCCATCCTGCGCCACGACGGCGTCATCGCCATTCCCAAGGCCAGTTCGGTCGAACACGTCGAGGCCAACGCCGACGCCCTGGAGATCCAGTTCGACCTCGAGGATATCGAACGCCTCGACGAAGCCTTCCCCCCGCCCACGCGCGAGACCCCGCTGGACATCATCTGAGGGATGCGGACGCGGCCGAAGTCCGGCCGCGTCCCTTGCCACGGCGTGATTTAACGGTTGCCGCCGGCCACAGCGATGATTTCACCGGTGATCCAGGCGCTGTCGGCCGAGGCCAGGAAGACGGCCACAGGCGCGATATCGGACGGTTGCCCCATGCGGCCGAGCGGCGTCTGGGCGACCATCTGAGCCTCCAGATCCGAGCCGATTATCCCCACGGTGTGCGTGCCCTCGGTCTCCACGGCGCCGGGCGCAATGGCGTTGACGCGGATCTTGCGCGGGCCGAGTTCCTTGGCCAGCACGCGGGTGATCGAGTCCACGGCGGCCTTGGTGGCCGTGTAGACCGAGGCGGTCGGGATATCGACGGTGGTGGCGCCCGAGCTGATGTTGATCACGCTGCCGCCGTCGGGACCGAAGCGCTTGACCGCCTCGCTGGTGGCCAGCAACAAGCCCAGAACATTGGTGTCGAACTGGCGGCGGTACTCGGCCTCGGTAAAGTCCTCGATCGGCGCGAACGCATAGACGCCGGCGTTGTTGACGAGGATGTCCACGGCGCCGAGCGCCTTCTGGGTCTCGTCGAACAGCCGCGTGACATCGTCGCCGCTGGCCACGGACGCCTGGACGGCGATGGCCTTGCCGCCGGCGGCGGTGATCTCGGCCACGACCTTGTCCGCCCCCTCCCGGCTGGAAGCGTAGTTGACCGCCACCGCCGCGCCCTCGGCGGCCAGGGCCTTGGCGATGGCCGCGCCTATGCCCTTGGACGCCCCGGTGACGACGGCGGTCTTGCCTGAAAGCTTGCTCATGATCTCTCTCCGGTCGCCTTCAGCGGCGAACGGTTTGATACTTAGATAACCATCGAAGTGATTCAATAAGCGGGGCCGTTGATTTTCTGAAAGCCGGCCTCAGATTTCCGCGAGCTGGGCCAGATAGGCGTCCAGGACGTCGCGCTGCAGCACCAGGAAGGCGAACTTGCCCTGCCTGCAGATCTGGATCAGGCCGGCGGTCTCCAGTTCCTTCATATGGTGCGAGAAGGTGGGGGCGCTGACCGCCACGAGTTGGGCGACCGCGCCGCAGGGGGCGGGCTCGCTGGCCGCGCCGATCTCCTTGAGGATCTGACGGCGACGCGGCTCCGCCAGGGCCTTGGCGATCAGGTTCACCTGGCGTTCGTCCAGCCGGATGCGCAGCGCGTCTTCCATAGGGCTCATATGCGGTGCGAGAGCGCCTGACGCAAATGGGGGCGCGACGCCACGTCGGTCGTCGGATCGGCTACCCGCGCCCGATCACTTCCAACAGCCGCGCCCGCGCCTCCCCCGCATAGGGGGCCGCCGGGCCCCGCCCCCAGACCGGATCGGGCCAGAGGCCGTCGTCGCGGCGGCGGCCGACGACATGGACGTGCAACTGGGCCGTCACATTGCCGATGGCCCCCACGTTCAGCTTCTCGACCGTTCCCAGCCGCCGCACCAAGGCTCCGGCCCGCACCGTCTCTTCCATCAGCGCGGCCCGCTGTTCGACGCCCAGGTCCTCCAGCTCCACCGCCCCCTCGACACGCGGGATCAGGATCAGCCAAGGGAAGCGGGCGTCGTCCTGAAGCCGCACATGGCACAGCGGCCATTCCGCAGCGGCGACGGAGCCGGCCTCGAAGGCCGGCGCTGCCTGAAACCCCATACTCAGTTCAGTCCGTAGATGACGCAGGCGCTATCGGTCATGACCTGCAACGGCGGCTGAAGCGCCAGCCGCGCCGCCTCGATCTGCGCCTCGCTGGGCGCTGCGCCGGCGGCCGGTGCGGGCGGCGGCGGCGGCGGCGGCGGGGCAAAGGCCTCGCGCGCCTGCATCCGCGAGCCCGTCACCACGATATCGTCCACGGTCGTCGCCTGTTCGCCGCCGCCGTACGAGGGCCAGCCGGCCAGGACGTCGGTCTCGCAAACCCGGCCCGACGGATCGATGATTTTCACCCGTCCCAGGGTCGCGCCGGCGTTGGCCGCCGCCGCCTCGGCCCGGCGCCGCGCGTCCTTCATCGCCTCGGCCTGCAGATTGGCCTTCCAGCTGTTCTCCGGATCCAACTGGAAATTCACCTGACCGATCGATGTCGGGCGCGACGCCACGATCGTGGCGTACACCCGCTCGATCAGACTGACGTCGCGCACCGTCACACTGACCGAGGCGTCGGCCTGATAGCGGGCCACGCGGTCGGCGCGGGTGTTGTCGCGCATCACCCCGTTCTCGTCGCGGTACTGATCATACAGGGGCCGAGTGGTGACGCTGGTCTCGACCCGCACCTTGTCCGCCCCATAGGCCGACAGAGACTGGCTCAGCGCCCGCACCTGATCGGCGGCGGCGCGCGAGGCCTCGGCGACGCTGCGGTCCACCGACTGGAAACTGGCCGAGACGAAGGCGCGGTTGGCCTGGATCTCGACACGCACCTGGCCGACCGAAGCGATCACCGAATCGCGCATCCACCAAGGGGCGGGGATGTAGCGGTCGCCGATGGTCGCGGGCGGGGTCTGGGCGAGGGCGGGTGTGGCGGCGGCGCCCAGCAGCAGGGCGAGAGCGAGGGAATGGCGCATCGAAATCCTCCGGTTTGCGCCTGACCTTCGCAGCCTCGACCAAGGCCGTAAAGCGAGGTTCTTGCGACAGCCGCGAGAGGGGTCTAGACCGCCCGCACGATTAATCCCCTTTCGCACACGCAATAAACGGAGACATCCATGGCTCGCGCGAAGATCGCCCTCATCGGCGCCGGCATGATCGGCGGCACCCTGGCCCATGTGGCCGCGCGCGAAGCGCTGGGCGACGTCATCCTGTTCGACATCGCTGAAGGCACCCCCCAGGGCAAGGCGCTGGACATCGCCGAAGCCACCGCCGTCTTCGGCTCGGACGTGGCCCTGAAGGGCGCGAACGACTATGCCGACATCGCGGGCGCCGACGTCTGCATCGTCACCGCCGGCGTGCCGCGCAAGCCGGGCATGAGCCGCGACGACCTGATCGGCATCAACCTGAAGGTCATGAAGGCCGTCGGCGAGGGCATCAAGGCCCACGCCCCCAACGCCTTCGTGATCTGCATCACCAACCCGCTCGACGCCATGGTCTGGGCCCTGCAGAAGTTCTCGGGCCTGCCCAAGGAGAAGGTCGTCGGCATGGCCGGCGTCCTCGACTCGGCGCGCTTCGCCTATTTCCTGGCTGAAAAGACCGGCGTGTCGGTGCAGGACATCCACGCCTGGACCCTGGGCGGTCACGGCGACGACATGGTGCCGATGGTGCGCCACTCGACCGTCGGCGGCCTGCCCCTGCCGGACGCGGTCAAGGCCGGCTTCCTGTCGCAGGACGAGCTGGACGCCATCGTCGACCGCACCCGCAAGGGCGGCGGCGAGATCGTCGCCCTGCTGAAGACCGGCTCCGCCTTCTACGCCCCGGCCGAAAGCGCGATTGCGATGGCCAAGTCCTATCTGCTGGACCAGAAGCGCGTCCTGCCCTGCGCCGTCTGGCTGTCGGGCGAATACGGCCTGTCGGACCTCTATGTCGGCGTCCCGGCCCTGATCGGCGCCGCCGGCGTCGAGAAGGTGATCGAGTTCACCACCAACGACGAAGAAAAGGCGATGTTCGAAAAGTCCGTCGCCTCGGTCCAGGGCCTGCTGCAGGCCTGCAAGGATATCGACGCCTCGCTGGTTTAAGCGATCATCGAGGTCGAATGACGAAGGGCCTGCGGATCGCTCCGCAGGCCCTTTTTCTTTCTTCCCACAGATCTTCCCCCGCTTGCGGGGGAAGTGTCATCTCGTCGAGCGCAGCGAGGCGGCTGACGATGGGGGACGTCTTCTTCCAGCCAAGCAGAACTCCCTCTCCGAGCCTGGTCCGCTCCGCGGACGCCGGCCCACCTCTCCCGCAAGCGGGAGAGGGTCTGCTGTCACTCGCGCACGTGGGCCAGCCAGTCCTTGCTCTGCATCTCGTTGAAGCGCGAGACGGTGCGTTCGAACTCGAACGCCCCCACCCCTTCGGTATAGAGGGCCTCGGGCCGGGCGGCAGCCAGGACGATCAGCTTGGTCTTGGCCTCGTACAAGGCGTCCACCAGGGTCACCAGGCGGCGCGCCTCGTGGTGGTTGGCCGAACTCAGGATCGGCACATCCTCCAGGAACAGGGTGTGGAACCGTTCGGCGATGGCCAGATAGTCCTGCGGCCCCAGCGGCCGGCCACACAGCTCCCCAAAGCTGGCCCGCGCCATCGAGCCGACGGTGCGTTCGATCACCACGTCGCGGCCGAGGACGGTCAGGTGCGACGGTTCTTCCGGCTCGCCCCCCTTCAGCTCGCGCCAAAGTTCCTCGAACCCGGCGCGGTCGTCCGGCGTATGCCAGATCTCGGCCGAACTCAGCCGGTCCAGCCGCCAGTCGCGCGCGCCCGCCGTCTGCACCACGGCGCACCGGTCGCGGATGATGTCGATGAAGGGGACGAACAGCTGGCGGTTGATGCCGTTCTTGTACAGGTCCTCCGGCGCCCGGTTCGAGGTGATGGCCAGCACCACCTTGTCCTCGAACAGGGCCTCGAACAGCCGGCCCAGGATCATGGCGTCGGCGATGTCCGTCACCTGAAGCTCGTCGAAACACAGCAGCCGGG
>JBKBXN010000189.1:255-4973 GCA_046314055.1 Brevundimonas sp. | reverse complement strand
TTCGCCAAGCGCTACGGCCACCGCGCCATCGTGCTGGAGACGGTCGCGGCCGTGCCCGGCATGGTCGGGGCGACGATCCAGCACCTCACCTGCCTGCGCCGCATGAAGGACGACGACGGCTGGATCCGCACCCTGATGGAAGAGGCGGAAAACGAGCGCATGCACCTGATGACCTTCATCGAGGTGGCCAAGCCGACCTATTTCGAGCGGCTGGTGATCCAGATCGCCCAAGCCGTCTTCTATGTGGGCTTCTTCCTGCTTTATCTCGTGTCGGCCCGCACCGCCCACCGGGTCGTCGGCTATTTCGAGGAAGAAGCCGTGATCAGCTACACCCTCTATCTCAAGGAGATAGACGAGGGCCGTTCGCCCAATGTGCCAGCCCCTGAGATCGCCAAACACTATTGGAAGATGGCGCCCGATGCGACGCTGCGAGACGTGGTGCTTGTCGTCCGGGCCGATGAAGCCCACCATCGCGACGTCAACCACGGCTTCGCCAGCTCGCTGAACGGCGAAGCCGTCGATCACGGCCTTTCGGCCCCCTACCCCGACCACGCGGCCGAAATCCACGCCTGAAGACAGGGGTGATGGAGGGGGCGCGACGCCCCGCCCCCTCGGTCGCCTTGCTGGAGAGGGCGTCAGGTTGATGTCAGGTTCGACGCTCAATCTGACGCCGCCGCGCGCTGCGCCCGGCCCGTGCTTACCCCTTTTCCGGAGGCGTCCCCCATGAAGAAGACACGGATCCCTTCATGGTCCCCGGCGATGATACAGGCGCCGGCCGCGCGCGTTGAGCGCTGGCGTCGTCGGGAAAATCCGGTCATGTCGATGACGACCGGCTGGACGCGGGGCGCCGGCGGAACGGATGTCGATCATGCGTCTCCTTCTCGTTGAAGACACGGCGCGACTGGGCGATCTGCTCAGGGAAGGTCTGTCCCGCGACGGCTTCGTGGTGGACTGGCGCCGGGACATCGCAGGGGCGACAGACGCGGCCGCCAGCGCCGCCTATGATCTCATCCTGCTCGACCTGGGCCTGCCGGACGGCGACGGCCTGGACTGGGTGCGGGCGCTTCGGCGGGCCGCCGACCTGCCGCCGATCCTGGTCCTGACCGCGCGCGGCGGGCTGGAGGATCGGGTCACAGGCCTGGACGCCGGGGCGGACGACTATCTGGTCAAGCCGTTCGACGCGGCCGAGCTGTCGGCGCGGTGCCGGGCGATCCTGCGTCGGCCGGGCCGTCGCATGGCGCCGGTTCTTCAGGTGGGCGGGCTGAGGTTCGACATCGCCGCGCGCCAGGCGGCGCATGGCGACGTCCCCATCGACCTGTCGCGCCGCGAGGGCGATCTGCTGGAGACCCTGATGCGTCGGGCGGGTTCGGTCATCACGCGGGGCGCGTTGGAAGAGTCGCTGTACGCCTTCAACGAACCGGTCACGCCCAACGCCGTCGAGATGGCCGTCTCGCGATTGCGGCGCAAGCTGGACGACGCCGGCTGCACCGGGGTGCTGCATACGGTCCGGGGCCTGGGCTATCTGATGCGGGACGCCGTCGCATGACCCGGCCGCCGTCCATTTTTCAGCGATTGACGCTCGGTTTCGCCTTGGTGAGCCTGATCGGCGGCTGCGTCCTGCTGCTGTTCGTCGGGTTGGAATACGGCCTGTCGTCCCGCGCCCGGCGCGATGAAATCCGGTTCGTCGGCATCGCGAACGAGGTGGCCGATCACGTCGTGACGCCGCTGCTGGTGCTGATCGTCCCCATGGGCCTGGCGACCCTGTGGGTGATCCGTTCCTCTCTGCGCCCCCTCGCCTTGGCCGGCGAACGCATCGAGGCCGCCCAGGCGGCGGACAAGGGGTTTCGGGTCGAGGCTCACGATTTTCCGGCCGAAGCCACCGGGTTCGCAGACGCGGTCAACGGCCTCTTGGCGCGGCTCGACGAGGCGGCGACACGCCAGGAGGCCTTCGCCGCCGACGTCGCCCATGAATTGAGGACGCCGCTGGCGGTTCTGGCCCTGGAGCTCGACAGACTGGACTCCCCGGACGGCCAGAGACTGAAGCGGGATGTTTCGGCCCTGTCTCGCCTGGTCGATCAACTGCTGATCCTGGCGCAACTGGACGCCCAGGCGGCCGCGCCGGCGGCGGCGACGGCGGTCGATCTGAGCGAGATCGCGACGGAAGTCGTGTCGCAATACGCCGCGCTCGCCATCGACGAGGACAAGGCTCTGGCCCTGGAGATCAAGGACGCCGCCGTCGTCGACGGCCGTCGCGAGGCGGTCGCCGCCGCGCTTCGCAACCTGGTGGAAAACGGGCTACGGGTCACGCCGCCCGGCGGTTTGGTCACGGTGACGGCAGGGCCGGGCGCGCGGCTGTCCGTGATCGACGGCGGGGCGGGCCTCGCGCCGGAACGGCTCGCCGCACTGAGCCAGAGATATCGCCGGGGCGATCACGCCAGCGCCAGCGGCGCGGGACTGGGCCTGGCCATTGTCGCGCGCATAATGGCGGCCCACGGCGGCCATATCGCAACGCGGCCCAACCAGGCTGAACTGATCCTCGCCTTTCCTTCTCCAGACAGGAACCGACCATGAGCAGACTTGAACGCCACGCCGAACGCCATCTGGTCGCACGCATCGGCTGGCTGCGCGCCGCCGTTCTGGGCGCCAATGACGGCCTGGTCTCGACCGCCAGCCTGATCGTCGGCGTGGCCGCCGCACAGACCGGCAAGACCGGCATCCTGGTCGCGGGGGTCGCCGGCCTGGTCGCCGGCGCCATGTCCATGGCGGCCGGCGAATATGTCTCCGTCAGTTCACAGGCCGACACCGAGAACGCCGACCTGGCGCGCGAAAGAGCCGAACTGGCGGCGGACCCGGAAGCCGAAACCCGCGAACTGGCCGGCATCTATCGCAGCCGGGGCGTCGATGAGGCGGTGTCGCTGGAGGTGGCCCGGCAGCTGATGGCTCACGACGCCCTGGGCGCCCACGCCAGGGACGAGCTGGGCATCTCGGAACACACCACCGCCCGTCCGATCCAGGCGGCCCTGACCTCGGCGGCCACCTTCTCGCTCGGCGCCATTCTGCCGCTCGCGGTCGTGCTGGTCTCGCCCGGCTCTCTTATGGTGGCCCTGGTGTCCGGATCCGCCCTGATCGGCCTGGCGCTGCTGGGGGGACTCGGCGCGCAGGCTGGGGGCGCGGGCGTCGGCAAGGCGGTCATGCGCGTCACCTTCTGGGGCGCCCTGGCCATGGCGGTGACCGCAGGGATCGGTCACCTGTTCGGAACCGTCGTCTGAAACAGGGACGCGGGCGGGGACGTCCTCAGTCCTCGTCCGCCTCCCCTGCCTCTTCACCCTCGCCGCCTTCACGCTTCTGATCGGCCTCTCCGGTTTCACCCGCTTCAACGCGCGCGCCCGGCGTGAAGGCCCCAGGGTCCATCCGCGTGGCGGCGTAGGCGGACCCCGCGACGACCAGAACCGCCAGGGGCACAGCCACGCGGGCAGGCGGCGCGGCGTCCTGGGCGTCGGGGAAATGCACGGTCGTCTTTCGGCCGGTGATCATCGCGCGGATCAGATTGTCGCGCGACAGGACCGACATCGCGACCACCGCCACGACGTGCAGGGCGATCATCGCCAGCAAGACGTAGCCGATGACCTCATGCATATCCTCGCCGCCCGTCGCCCCGGTGAAGACGGTCGCGACCGTCAGGGCCAGCAACCCCACCACCGCGATCCCGCCCAGCGGATTATGGCCCATGGACGCATGGACCCGGCCGGCGAACAGGCCCTTGACGTGACCCGCCATCCTGGACGGCCGGATCAGGTTCGAGAACCGCGCATGTTCGCCGCCGACAATTCCCCAGACCAGTCTGAAGGCGATCAGGACAGCAGCCGCCCATCCTGCCGGAACATGCCAGGCGGACAGCGCGCCCTCCTCTTCCGAGGACAGGAAGGCCAAGGCGACCGAGGCGACCAGCGTCCAATGGAACAGGCGTACGCCCGGATCCCAGACTTTTACGGTTCTTATCGAAGGCGTGGGGTGGGCTGACATGGCGGATCTCCGTTCGGACGGAAATCTGCAGGTCGAAACTGACGGCGCCCTGACACCCCCCGTCTTCGCGGTCGTCACTTTACGCCGTCCCACGCCCCCACGACCGGGTCGCCACGAACCGCCGCCGCCGAGATCGGCCTGGGCATGTTCATTGTGAAGCATTCATAAAGTTTCGGCGCGTCGTGCGGCCGACCGCGTCTCTGAGCTTGGGGGCATATCTCAGCTCCGGTTCAGGGACTGCGGTCGATGAAAAATCTTTCGTTCAAAACAAGACTTCTCGCGTCATCGATGGCGCTATTCTCCATGGTCGCAGCGGCGCAGGCCGCCGCTCAGGACCGGACAGCCGCCACGAGCGAAACCGCCGAGGTCGGCGAAATCATCGTGGTCGGCACGCGCAACGACGCCATGCGCACCCAGATGCGCAGCGACAACGCCGTCAGCGTGATGTCGGCTGAAGACCTGGAACACACGGCGGTTCACAACGTCGCCGAGGCCCTGGCCCTGCTGCCGGGCGTCAGCGTCCAGAACACCGGCAACTCCTTCTTCGGCGGCGTCGACGGCGCCTCGCGCGGCGAAGGCATGTTCGTCGGCGTCCGGGGCATGAACTCCGAATTCACCCTGGCCCTGATCAACGGCGTCAACGCCGCCCAGGGCATGCCCTATTCGCGTCAGGTGCAGCTGTCGCTGCTGCCGCC
>JBKBXN010000189.1:0-245 GCA_046314055.1 Brevundimonas sp. | reverse complement strand
TGAAGACCATCGTGGTCAACAAGAATTCCACCGCTGACATGGACGGCGACGCCATCGGCGGCACGATCAACTTCGTCACGCCCTCGGCCTTCAGCATGGCCGACGACTACGCGTCCTTGTCCGTTTCCGGCCGGGTCGAAAGCCGCGCCCGCGACTATGACGAAGACGGTCTGGGCGGCGGCGTCAGCGGCGAGATCGCCCGCCGCTTCGGCCAGAACGACCAGTTCAGCCTGTATGTCAGCGCC
>JBKBXN010000188.1:0-4975 GCA_046314055.1 Brevundimonas sp. | reverse complement strand
GCCGGTGCGGAACCAGCGGTCGCCCTTCTTGAAGACGTCGGTCAGGATCTTCTTCTGCGAGGCGGCCTTGTCGGCATAGCCCGAGAAGTCGTGGCGGATGTCGTTGCCGATCTCGCCGATCGCCTCGCCGATCTCGCCGACCTTGGCCAGGCGGCACAGGCCGTCCGTGCCGCGGATCGGCTGTTCACTGTCCACGTCGAACTGGACCAGCCGGATATTGATCTGCTTCTTCAGATAGCTGGGCACGCGACCGATGGCGCCCTGTTTGCCGTCGAAGTTGAACAGGGAGACGTTGCCCTCGGTCGAGCCATAGAACTCCAGCACGTCGGGAATGGCGAACCGGCTCTGGAACTCGGGCCAGACGTCGGCGCGCAGGCCGTTGCCGAAGGCCAGCCGCAGCTTGTGCTTCTGCTCATAGGCCTGGGGCGGGCAGTTCACCAGATATCGGCAAAGCTCGCCGATATAGACGAACATGGTCGCGCCGGACGCCACCACGTCGGGCCAGAAGCTGGAGGCGGAGAAGCGTTTGCGGATGACCAGGCGGGCGCCGTTCAGCAAGGCCGCCCCGACCCCGACCAGACCGCCGGTCGAGTGATACAGCGGCAGGACGTTGAAGATTCGGTCCTTCGGCGTCGAACGCGTGGCCCCGGCGAAGGCGCGCATATAGGTCCGGGCGCGCGAATGGGGAATGCGGGCGGCCTTGGGCAGGCCCGTGGTGCCCGACGTGTAGATGTAAAGGGCGGTGTCGCGGTTGGTCAGGCCCTCGCGGACCGAACGGGACGGGCGCACGGACGAGGCGCCGCGCACGGGCTTGTCCAATCCCCGCCGGTCGCTGGTCTCGTCCTCGTCGCCCAGACCCAGGACCCACAGCATCAGGCTGTGGCCGACCAGGGGGCGGGTCGCCTCGACCTGACGCCAGCAGTCCTCGTCCGCCACCACCTGGAAGGCGTTGGAAATGGTCAGGCAGTGGGCCAGCCCCGGCCCGCTGAGGTTGGTGTTGATCAGGGCCGTGGCGATGCCGACCTTGGAGAAGCCGATCCAGGCCGCCAGATATTCGACCCGGTTGGTCATCATCAGGGCGATGGTGTCGCCGCGGTTCAGGCCGCGCCCCTTGGCCCAGTGGCCATAGCGGTTCGCCATGGCGTCCAGGTCGCGATAGGTCAGGCTGCGGCGCTCGTCCTCGAGGGCCACATTGTCGGGGAATTTGTCGACGGCTTCTTCAATGTCGTCGCACAGCAGGACGTCGCTATCCAGCTCGATCGGCTTGATGCGCTTGAGCAGACGGAACAGGCCGCGTGCGAACCGCACGTCCCTACCGATATTCGCTACCAAACCCATGCTCGCCGTTACTCCGGTCTATGCGTGTTCCACCCGCCCTCGTGATGAACGAAGGCGGCCCGTCCGGTCAACCGCGCGGCGAATAAACGCCTTGAAACCATCGCGATCGTCGAGGGCCGTGTCTCATTTGTTCCGGTGACGTCGGGGAAATCCAGAGCCTGGCCGCGCATTTTTCCGCTTTAATGTGTGCATTCAGACCCGGAAAAGATCTGATCTCGCCCCAACTGGGGCCGAAGCTGTGCTTCTTCAAGGTCATTGCTGGAGAGCGGGAACAACCTCGAAGAACGACGTGTTGTCTTTTCGATCTTATGGAGGACACATCATGTCGATGACTTATGCAGACGCGAAACCTGACATAGCTTCTATGAACGCGACCGGTCGCGCCACTGACGAGGTCTTCGTGCCGCGCTACGCTCAGCGTCGTCACAAGAGCAACAAGCCGGTCAAGACTTGGATGATCATCGCTCCGATCGGCGCCCTCGCCGCAATCGGTACGGCGGCAGCTCTGATGATGGGCGGCGAGCAGGCTGCGCCGGCGGCCCCGGCTGAGTCGGTTTCAACCCTGGCCTCCCCAATGCAGACGGCGCCGACGGCCTTGGCGCCGGCCGCGACGCCCTTGGTTGAGCCGACCCCGGTTGAGGCTCCGGTTCAGGCGACCCCCGTAGCCGAGCCGACGCCGCGCCGGGCTGAACCTGCGCCCCGCCGCGCTGCACCGGCTGTAGAACGCCCCGCCGCTCGTGTCGAAACGCCGACTGAGCCGAACGGCCCGCAGCCCTACAGCGCGGCGTCCACTCCCGTCCTGAACACGGCGCCGGAAGCCTCGGCTCCGTCGGTTCAGATCCAGTCGCCGCCGACCGTATCGGTCCAGCCGGTGAACTGATCATCGCCACAACGAAAAAGGCCCCGGCGATCGCCGGGGCCTTTTGCTGTCCGCTTACCGCGTCGGCTGAGCGGGAAACTCCAACCGGCTGACGTCATAGCCCAGCGCGCGCGCCCTGTCCGTCAGGGCCCGCACCTCGGCTTCGCTGGGGACTTCCCGCGTATAGATGAACAGTCGCTCGAAGGTCGGGTCCGCCGATATGAACCAGCTGTAGTCGTCCGCCCGGTCCAGCACCCAGTAGTCCCAAGTCACCAGTCCGTGCAGATAGCGAACCCGCAGCTTGGCGTTCACGCCCGGATCCAGAATGCGCCCGCCGCCCTCGATGGCCTTCTCCTTGCCCTCAGGCGAACCGACCTGACAGGTGTCGCGCACATCGATGCGGTCGCCGCCGACCGGGGTGTAGATCGACGCCCCCGCCACGCAGCCGTCCGTCAACCGGTCGGGCAGGCGGGCTATCTCCAGCCAACGTCCCGACCACAGCCGCTCCAGCTCTATCGCCTTGGTCGGCTGGGGCGCCCGGTATTCGGACGGCGAAGGCGCGGTGACGCAGCCCGAAAGCGAGGCGAGCAGTCCTGCGGAGAGCGCTAGGGCGGCTGTCAGGGATTTCATTGGGGACATCAGCCTTCTGTTCTCGCCATCAAGGCGCAACACGCGGTCAAGGTTCCGTCACCGAGGTGCGGGAGGACGGGGACCGTCTCCAAAATCTCACAGCGACCGCCAGTATCAATCGCTTGCGACCCATTGCACAGTATCGTTTTACGTCGGCCCTCTATGGAGGCCTGACCTGGTGGACGCCGCTATCCTGACCGAAGCCCTGAATAAATCCAGCCTGCCCCGGCCCGATCACTCGCGGCTGACCCATCTTCAGCGCCTGGAGGCCGAGAGCATCCATATCATGCGCGAAGTGGCGGCCGAGGCCGAGCGCCCGGTCATGCTGTATTCGATCGGCAAGGATTCGGCCGTGATGCTGCACCTGGCGCGGAAAGCCTTCTATCCGTCCAAACCACCTTTCCCCCTGCTGCACGTCGATACGACGTGGAAGTTCCGCGCCATGTACGCGATGCGCGAACAGGCGGCGGCCGACCTGGGCGTCGAACTGCTGGTCCACCAGAACCCTGATGCTGTCGCGCGCGGGATCAATCCGTTTGATCACGGCTCGGCCCTGCACACCGATCTCTGGAAGACCGAGGGACTGAAACAGGCCCTGTCTCTACACGGCTTCGACGCGGCCTTCGGCGGCGCCCGCCGCGACGAGGAGAAGTCGCGGGCCAAGGAGCGGATCTTCTCCTTCCGCACGGCCGAGCACCGCTGGGATCCCAAGAACCAGCGGCCCGAGCTCTGGCGGCTCTACAACACCCGCAAACGGCCGGGCGAGAGCATCCGCGTCTTCCCCATCTCCAACTGGACCGAGTTGGATGTCTGGCAATACATCCACCTTGAGCAGATCCCCATCGTGCCCCTGTATCTGGCGGCTGAACGGCCGGTGGTCGAACGCGACGGCGCATTGATCATGGTCGACGACGACCGGTTCCGGCTGCGTCCCGGCGAGACGCCGCAGATGAAGTCGGTCCGGTTCCGCACCCTGGGCTGCTATCCCCTGACCGGGGCGGTCGAGAGCACGGCGGCGACCCTGCCCCAGGTCATCCAGGAAATGCTGCTGACCACCACCTCGGAACGCCAGGGCCGGATGATCGACCACGACCAATCCGCCTCGATGGAGAAGAAGAAGCAGGAGGGCTATTTCTGATGGCTCACCAGTCTGATCTGATCGCCGCCGACATCGACGCCTATCTGGACGCCCACCAGCACAAGAGCCTGCTGCGCTTCATCACCTGCGGCAGCGTGGATGACGGCAAGTCCACCCTGATCGGCCGGCTGCTCTACGATTCCAAGATGATCTTCGAGGATCAGATGGCGGCGTTGGAGGCCGACAGCCGCCGCGTCGGCACTCAGGGCGGCGACATCGACTTCGCCCTGCTGGTTGACGGTCTGGCGGCCGAGCGGGAGCAGGGCATTACAATCGACGTGGCCTATCGCTTCTTCTCGACCGAAAAGCGCAAATTCATCGTCGCCGACACCCCCGGCCACGAGCAGTACACCCGCAACATGGTCACCGGCGCCTCGACCGCCGACGCGGCCGTCATTCTGATCGACGCGCGTCGGGGCGTCCTGACCCAGACGCGGCGCCACGCCTATCTGGTCAGTCTGCTGGGCATCCGCCACGTCATCCTGGCGGTGAACAAGATGGACCTGATGGGCTGGTCCCAGGACGTCTTCGACGCCATCGTCGCCGACTTCCGGGCCTTCGCCGGTCAGATCGGGCTCAAGTCCTTTGACTCCATCCCGATGTCGGCCCTGCGCGGCGACAATATCACCGAGGCCAGCGCCCATTCGCCCTGGTACGCCGGCCCGCCGCTGATGAGCCTGCTTGAGACGCTGGAGGTCGGGGACGATCTTCAGGCCGATCCGTTCCGCCTGCCGGTGCAATGGGTCAATCGGCCCAATCTCGATTTCCGCGGCTTCGCCGGCCAGATCGCCGCCGGGACCGTGCGTCCGGGCGATCCCGTCCGCGTCCTGCCGTCGGGCCGCACCTCGACCGTCGCCCGCATCGTCACCGCCGACGGGGATCTGGCTCAGGCCGTCGCGGGCCAGTCGATCACCCTGACCCTGGCCGACGAGATCGACGTCTCGCGCGGCGACGTCCTGGCCCAGCCCGATGCCCGGCCGGACTTTTCCGACCAGTTCGCCGCCCATCTC
>JBKBXN010000187.1:0-5007 GCA_046314055.1 Brevundimonas sp. | reverse complement strand
CCTCGCCCGCACGGGCGGCTTCAACCCCGGCGTTCAGGGCCAGAAGATTGGTCTGGAAGGCGATCTCGTCGATGACGCCGATGATCTGGCTGATCTGATCCGAAGAGCCCTCGATGGCCTGCATGGCCTGGACCGCATCCCGCACGATGACGCCCGAGGTCTCGGCGTCGCCCTTGGCGGCCTGAACCACTTCGGAGGCCTGGCGCGCGCCCGAGGCGGTCTTGTTGACCGTGGCGGTGATCTCGTCCAGCGCCGCCGCCGTCTCTTCCAGGCCCGCCGCCTGTTGTTCGGTCCGGCGCGACAGGTCGTCGGCGGCCTGCGAAATCTCGCCCGCGCCCGACCGGATGCCGGCGATATTGGCCACCACCACGGCGACGGCCTGCTGCAGCTGGGCGATGGCGGCGTTGAAGTCGGTCTTCAGCTGCGCCGCCTTGGGCGCGAACTCCGCCTCGATCCGATAGGTCAGGTCGCCGTCGGCCATGGCCGACAGGCCCTGGCCCAGGGCTTCGATGGTGACGCGGTCGGCCTCGGCCTCTGCGGCCTTCTCGGCCTCGCGCGCGGCCCGCTCCTGTTCGCTCATCGAGCGTTGCGACAGGGTCTCGGCCTCCAGCCGGTCCTTTTCGATGGCGGCGTCGCGGAAGATCGCCAGGGCGGCGGCCATCTTGCCGATCTCGTCGCCGCGTTTGACGCCGGGAATCTCGGAGGTCTTGTCGCCCTCGGCCAGGCCGCGCATCCGCCGCTCCAGCGCCACCACGGGGGCCGACACCGACCGGCCGATGAACCAGCCCGTCGCCCCGACCGCCAGCAGCACCAGCAGGGCCATGGAGCCCAGGGCCAGGGCCGCCTTGCCCACGGCCGCCGCGATCTGGTCGGTATAGACGCCCGAGCCGATCACCCAGCCCCAGGGCGCGAAGCCCTTCACATAGGAGATCTTCGGCGAGGCCCCGTCCTGGTTCGGCTTGGCCCACTGATAGTTGACGAACCCCTCGCCGTCCTTCTGAACCACGGCGACGAATTCCTTGAACATCAGCACGCCGTCGGCGTCCTTGTTCTCGCTCAGATCCTTGCCGTCCAGCGCCGGCTTCATCGGGTGCATCACCATGGTGGGATGCATGTCGTTGATCCAGAAATAGTCGTCCGCGCCGTACCGCATGGCGCCGACGGCGGCCTTGGCGGCGGTCTGGGCCTGGTCTTGCGTCAACCGGCCGGCCGCCTGTTCGCCCTGATAATAGGCGACCACGCTGTGGGCGATCTCGACGGACTTCTTGGTGCGGTCGGCGATGTCTTCGCGCATCACGGCGTCCAGCCGCATCAGGGACAGGCCGGTGATCACCAGCAGACCCGCCATGGTCACAAGGGCCAGCAGATTGATCCTGCCGCCGATCGTCAACGCCTTCATGGTTCGTCCCCGTTATTCTACTTAGGGACCATTACTAACGAAGTTCGTTAAACAGCCGTCTATGCTCAAACTACGTATAACCCCGTAGTCTCCGCCTCAGGCTTTGCGCCGGTACTCCAGGAAGATCGGCGCCGTGTCGCCCAGCTTCTTCTCCTCATAGCGGGTGACCACATGGTCCGCGGGCGGGACGAACCAGTCCTGGTCCGCCGCCCCGATCCGCTCCAGCCCCGGCGTCCGCTCCAGCCGCTCCAGCGTCCATTCGGCATAGTCGCGCCAGTCGGTGACAAACCGCAGCGTCCCGCCCGGCTTCAGGATGCGAGCGAAGGCCTGGGCCGTCTCGTCCTGCAACAGGCGGCGCTTGTTGTGCCGGGCCTTGTGCCAGGGGTCGGGGAAGAGGATCAGCACCCGATCGACCGAGGCGTCGGGCAGGGCGTCGACCAGGTCGCGCGCGTCGTCGGCGTGGATGCGGACATTCTTCAGCCCGCCTTCCTCGACATGGCGCAGGGCCGAGGCGACGCCGTTCAGGAAGGGCTCGCAACCGATCACCAAGGCGTCAGGCCGCGTCGCCGCCTGGGCCGCCATATGTTCCCCGCCGCCGAAACCGATCTCCAGCCACACCTCGGCGGCCTCGGGCATCATCGTTTTCGGGTCCAGCGGACCGGCCTTGGGATCGGGCACGGCGAGGGTCGGCAGCAGGCTGTCCATCAGCGCCGCCTGACGCGGCTTGATCGGCCGCGCCTTGATCCGGCCGAACGACCGCAGCGGCCGGTCGAGATGGGGGTTTTCGTCGTCGTTCATGCGCGTGCCGTTAGCGGTCAGGGAAACGCGCGTCCAGAACATCTCACCTCCCCGTTCGCGAAGGCGAATGGGGAGGACAGGTCGCGCCAGCGACCAGGAGGGGGCGACTCCGCCCTATCCCGCGTCTCGTCGCGCGCGCACCACCGTCAGGATGAAGCCCAGCACGCCCTCGAGTTCGTCTTTCACATGGATCGCTCGCACGCGAATGACCTTCACTCCACGTTCGCCCAACCACGCCGTCCGTCGCTGGTCGTGAGCGACCCGTTCCGGCTGGTCATGAACGGCGCCGTCCACCTCGACCGCCAGTTTCGCCTCGGCGCAGTAGAAATCGAGAATATACGGACCGATCGGATGCTGCCGACGGAACTTGCAGCCGTTCAGGCGGCCGGCCCGCAGCGCGGTCCATAGTCGGGCTTCCGGCGGAGTCATTAAACGGCGAAACGCCTTCGCGCGTGTGAAGCTCAGACCGTCGGCCACCGTCTCGCCCCCTCCTGACCGCTGCGCGGTCTGTCCTCCCCATTCGCCTTCGCGAACGGGGAGGTGATGATCCTATCGCCCCGCCGCCTTGAAAGAACATCGAAATCTTTTGACGCCTCCGTCAGATGACCCTCCTATGACGGTCGCAAGACACGTCGGGCTGGCGTGTCGTCGGGAAGAGGGGATCTGATGATCGGACATCATCTGCGAGGCGTCAGCCTCGCGGCCATAGGCTGCGCTGTGCTCGGCCTATCGGCCTGCGCCACCACGGGCGCGGAATCGGAGGCCGCCGCGCCGTCCAAGGACAAGACCCTGGCCGCGGGCCTGGATCCGGCGACCACCCTGAACCCCTATCCGTCCACCTATCAACCGTTGCCGCGCGAGAATTTCGCCGTGGTCGGCGCGACCGTCCTGACCGGCACGGACCGCAAGATCGAGAACGGCGTGGTCGTGGTCACCGACGGCAAAATCGCCGCCGTCGGCGACGCCTCCACCCCCGTCCCCGCCGGCTACCGCGTCGTCGAGGCGCGCGGCCGCTATGTCACCCCCGGCGTCATCGACGTCCACAGCCACCTGGGCGTCTATCCGTCGCCCGGCGTCAGCGGCATGAGCGACGGCAACGAGGCGACCAGCCCGAACACCGCCCAGGTCTGGGCCGAACATTCGCTGTGGCCCCAGGATCCGGGCTTCAACACCGCCCGCGCGGGCGGGGTCACCACGCTTCACATCCTGCCCGGCTCGGCCAATCTGTTCGGCGGGCGCGGCGTGACCATCCGCAACACGCCGTCCATCACCATGCAGGGCATGAAATTCCCGGACGCCCCCTATACGGTCAAGATGGCCTGCGGCGAGAACCCCTCGCGCGTCTATGGCGGTCGTAACCAGAGCCCGGCCACCGGCATGGGCAATATGGCCGGCTATCGCGCCGCCTTCATCGCCGCGCGCGACTACAAGGCCAAGTGGGACAAGTGGCGCGAGGACGGCGAGGGCGCGGCCCCGACCCGCAATCTTCAGAGCGAGACCCTGGTCGGGGTGCTGGACGGGTCGATCCTGATCCAGAACCACTGCTACCGCGCCGACGAGATGGCCATGATGATCGATATGGCCAAGGAGTTCGGCTACCGGATCACCACCTTCCACCACGCCACCGAGGCCTACAAGCTGGCGCCGCAACTGGCCGCCAACGGCATCTGCGCCGCCATGTGGACCGGCTGGTGGGGCTTCAAGATGGAGGCCCTGGACGCCATCGAAGAGAACGCCGCCCTGGTGGACGCGCCCCAGGGGTCGTGCGCCGTCATCCACTCCGACGACGCGGAACTGACTCAACGGTTGAATCAGGAAGCCGCCGCCGCCCTGTCGGCCGGTCGTCGCGCCGGTCTGAACATCTCGGAGGAACACGCCATCGGCTGGATCACCTCCAACGCCGCCAAGGCCATCGGCATCGCCGACCAGACCGGCTCGCTGGAGGCCGGCAAGCGCGCCGACGTGGTGATCTGGAGCGCCGATCCCTTCTCGATCTACGCCCGCGCCGACCAGGTCTTCATCGACGGCGCCCTGACCTTCGACCGGACCAACCCCGCCTATCAGCCGACCAGCGATTTCGAGCTGGGCCAGCCGGGCTATGGCCTGACCGCCGCCAACGTCGCCGAAGGAGCCCGCTGATGCGCCTGTCCCACATCCTCGCGGGCGCCGTCGCGGCGCTCGCTGTCGCCGCCCCCGCCCTGGCCCAGGACACCGTCGCCATCGTCGGCGGCCGCGTCCTGACCGGAACCTCGGTCATCGAGGGCGGCACGGTCGTGATCCGTGACGGCAAGATCGTCTCGGTCGGCCCCGGCGCGGCCCCGTCCGGCGCCCGCGTCATCGACGCGACCGGCAAGACGGTCGCCCCCGGCTTCGTCGCCGTCGATTCCGGCCTGGCCGGGACCGAGGTCGGCGCCGTCAGCGGCACCAACGAACTGCGCAACAGCGCCAACACCCTCAGCGCCGCCTTCGACATCTCCTACGGCCTGGACCCCTGGTCCTTCACCCTGCCGGTGGCGCGCCTGGGCGGCATCACCCGCGCCGTGGTCGTGCCCCAGCACCCCGGCTCGTCCGGCGGCCATGTGCATGAGGACGAGACGGCCGGCGCCGGCGACGGCGGCTATCAGACGCCGGGCCTGTTCGCGGGCCAGGCGGCGATCATCGACCTCGGTCAGGACGCCAACATCCTGGTCAAGCCGCGCGTGGCCATGGTCGCTCCGTTCGGCGAGGCCGGGGCCGACATCGCCGGCGGCGCCCGCGGCGCCCAGTTCGTCCTGTTCAAGGAAACCCTGGCCGAGGTCCGCCTCTACGCC
>JBKBXN010000186.1:0-5019 GCA_046314055.1 Brevundimonas sp. | reverse complement strand
GGCGAACTTCCTCGGCGAGAACCCCCGGTTCGCCACCTCGGCCCTGCGCCGCTTCACCCAGCACGACTTTATCAAGCGCGTGGACCGGGCGGGCATCGCCTGGCACGAGAAGACCCTGGGCCAGCTGTTCTGCGACGACAGCGCCAAACAGATCGTCCGCATGCTGACCGACGACATGGCGGCGGCCGGCGTGACCCTGAAAATGAAGACCGGCGTCGAGCGCCTGACCAAGTCCGGCGAGGACTGGAGCGTCGATCTGTCGGACAGAACCCAGGTCACGGCGACAGCCCTGGTGGTGGCGACCGGCGGCAAATCGATCCCCAAGATGGGCGCGACCGGCTGGGCCTATGAGGTCGCGCGCCAGTTCGACATTCGCGTCACCGACATTCGTCCTGCCCTGGTTCCCCTGACCTTCGAGGCCGGACTGCTGGAAACCCTGACGCCGCTGGCTGGCGTAGCGGTGGACGCACGCGTCGCCTCGGCGCCCGACACGAAAGCGCGCAAGGCGGCCTTTGACGAGGCCATGCTGTTCACCCATCGCGGCCTCAGCGGCCCGGCCATATTGCAAATCAGTTCCTACTGGCGCGAGGGCGAGGCCATCGTCGCGACCATGGCGCCGGGACGCGACGTCTTCGCCGAACTGAAGGCCGCCAAGACCGCGAACGGGCGTCAGGCCGTGCACACGGCCCTGGGCCATGTGGTGCCGCGCCGACTGGCGGAAAGCCTGTGCGCGCGCGAGGGCGCGGCGGGCAATCTGGCCGATCTGTCCGACGCGACGCTGCGTCGGCTGGATCAGGCGGTCAACGCCTGGAGCGTCAAGCCGGTCGGGTCAGAGGGCTATCGCACCGCTGAAGTGACCCTAGGCGGGATCGACACCGCCGCCCTGGACCAGCAGACCCTGGCCGCCAAGGCGGTTCCGGGCCTGTATTTCATCGGCGAGGCGGTCGATGTGACCGGCTGGCTGGGCGGCTATAACTTCCAGTGGGCCTGGTCCTCCGGCTGGGCCGCTGGGCAGGTCTGCTAGATCGTCGGACAATTGCCGATCAGTCGGTCGGGAACGGCCGGCGGGCGAGCCCGTTTATCCCGCCTCTGTCTTCCTAAGCTTCAGTATTGCGATGAACAGGGCTTCATCGGAGCGCCGGAATATGGTCAGGCTCGCGTCATTCCGACGCCAAGCCGGCCGGGCAAGACAGCAGGACCGCTGACCATTCCCGACTGGGAGACTGACTTCATGACCGAACGCACCCACTCCAAGACCCAAGCCGCCGTCGCCGAAGCTTCGGACCTTGACCGGCGCCGGCTGCTGCTGGGCGCGGGCCTCCTGACCGGGGTTGCGGCCTTGGGCCTGTTTGACGCCGCCCAGGCGCAATCCAATCTCTCGGCCGATGATCGCGCCGTGGTGCAGCAGGCCCAGGCCTATCTCCAGGCCCTGACGTCGGCCCAGGGCAATTTCATCGAAACAGGGCCAGGCGGACAGCGTCGCGAAGGGCGCTTCTATCTGCAGCGCCCCGGCAAGATGCGCTTTGAATACACCAATCCGGCCGGGCTTCTGGTCGTGTCGGACGGCTACAACGTCAAACGTTATGACCCGCGACTGAACAATTTCCAGCAGGTTCCCCTGGGGCGGACGCCGCTGTCCACCTTCCTGGCGCGGAATGTCCGTCTGGACCAGGGCGTGCGCATTGATCGTGTGACGCGCATGAGTTCTGGCGCCTTTGCGATTACGGCTAGGGATTCGGGGCGTCCGAACGACGGCTCCGTGGTCCTGGCTTTCGCAGGCGATCCGATGCGCCTGCACGAGTGGACCATTACCGACGCCCAGGGCGCCCGCACCCGGACGCAGCTGACGGGCCTGAGGCCGGCGTCTGGCCTGTCGGCCAGCCTGTTCCAGCTCCGGGACCCCACCCGACGTCCGGGCCGAAATTGAGCGAGCGACTCGGCGACCGCCGTTATCAATTCGTTGCTAGATAATCACGCCCAAACGTCAAATATGACAATTTGACCTTTTCTATCCGGCGTGACATCAAGAACACAGGACGGCGGCGGCCGTTCTACCGCCTCGGATGCATCCCCCTCCCGGCGGCGAGAGAGACGATCAACTTCATCAGCCCGGCCCGTAGCGGCCGGGCCTTTTTTATCCGGCGAGGCCTGCTACAGCGGGGCATGACCCTTCGCCTCGCCACCTGGAACATCAACTCCGTCCGCCTGCGCATCGACCAGGTCGCCCGGTTCGTCGCCGAACGCGCGCCCGACGTCCTGATGTTGCAGGAGATCAAATGCACCACGGACCAGTTTCCGCGTGGCGCCTTCGAGGAGATGGGCCTGCCGCACCTGCGGGTGGCGGGGCAGAAGGGCTGGCACGGCGTGGCCATCGCCTCGCGCCTGCCGCTGGAGGACAGCGACACCTTCCAGGTCTGCAAGCTGGGCCATGCCCGCTGCGTCTCGGCGCAGGTCGCCGGGATCGACGTGCAGAACTTCTATATCCCGGCCGGCGGCGACATTCCGGATCGGGCGCTGAACCCGAAGTTTGATCACAAGATGGACTTCTACGAGCAGCTGACCGCCATCGTGGCCAAACAGGACAAGTCGCGTCCTCTGGTCATGGCCGGCGACTTCAACATCGCCCCGGGCGAAGGCGACGTGTTCAACCATCGCTACATGTCCAAAATCGTCAGCCACACCCCGATAGAGGTAGAGACCCTTAACCGGCTCCAGGCCGTCGGCGGCTTTGCAGACGTGCTGCGCGACCGTTTCCCTGAACCGCAGAAGCTGGCCAGTTGGTGGAGCTATCGCGCGGCCGACTTCCGCAAGTCCAACCGCGGCCTGCGCCTGGACCACATCTGGACCTCGCCCGGCCTGACCCCCGCCGTGGTCAAGGACACCGCCCGGATCCACGACGACGTCCGCGAATGGGACCGTCCGTCCGACCACGCGCCGGTGACGGTCGATCTGGACGTGTGAAGGCCGCGACGGAGGCGGATGGCGCCTAATCCGGACCGTTTCAACTATCATACAAGCTTTACCGTATTGAAACAGGATCGGTACTGCTTGGTCATGGAGCCGCTCTAGATGGACCGCGCCGCCCGAGGGGGACGGCGATTTTCATTTGGATGATCCATGACCTTTTCCGGTTCGCTCGCCCGGCGCGCCCTGCTGTGCGCCGCCACCAGCCTCATCGCCTTGAGCGCTGGTTCGGCGCTCGCCCAATCCGGCGTTAAAGTATCGACGGCTGACAAGTCCGAAGACCCTACGCTTCAGGAAATCGTGGTGACCGGCGCTCGCCGCGCTCAGACGGTGCTGCAACAGGAGCGTGAAGCTGTCGGCGTTGTCGACTCCGTCGCTGTCGGCGACATCAGCCTGAACCCCCAGACCAATATCGCCGACCTGGCCAAGCGGCTGCCAGGCGTGTCGGTCAGCCAAGACCAAGGACGTAACCAGTCGGCCACGGGCGAGGCCCAGTACGTCGCCATTCGCGGTTTCGACACCAGTTTCAACGCCTATACGCTGGACGGCCTGCGTCTGCCCCAGACGGCGGGCGGTCGTTCCATTTCGCTGAACCTCTTCAGCCCGTTCGCGATTCAGGCGATCGGAATCGACAAGACGCCGAACGCGGCGCTCGACGCCGACGCCATCGCCGGCATCGTCAATCTCGTCACCCCGTCCGCCTTCGACTTCGGCGACCAAATGCTGCGGCTGCGCGCGGTGGGACAGATGGCCGAACTGGCCGAGGATCGGGGTCAAGACGGCCTGGGCGGCGCAATCGGCCTGGATATGTCGCGCCGCTTCGCCGACGGGCGCATGGGCGTCTATGCGGCGGCCTATTATGAGCAGAAGAGCAGCGCCGCCGAAAGCGTCGCCGTTCAGAACGACTACAAGACCTCAAAAGCCAATGTCGGCTCGGCCCGCGACAACGAAAATGCGCTGTCAGCGGACGGGCTGCAGTGGAATTTCTTCAACTCCACCGTCGAACGCTATGGCGCGACGGCGGCTCTGGACTACCGCACCCAGCCCTTGGATCTGTTCGCGCGGGTCAATTATGCGACCTACACCAACACCAACACGATGAACCAGACGGGACTCCGCAGCGAGCGGACCTCGGGTCAGACCAATCCCAACCCGGGCGGCGCCAACTACAACGCTGCGGGCGACTACACGCCCTATGGGATCAACCCGGCCAACTATTTCCGTGTGGAAGACGTCGAGCAGGAACTGCTGTCGGTCCAGACGGGCGGCAAGCTGAAGTTCGGCGGGTTCACCGCCTCATTGGAAGCCGCCTATGCCGACGGTCGTCTGGACTCGCCCAATACGATCGAAGCCGCCTGGCGCGGCGTCGCCTATAATGGCGCGCCGGGCAATACCGGCGTCTCGTCCGAGGGGCTGAAGATCGATCTGTCCGACGCCCGCTGGCCCATGCCGGTGCTTTCGTCGGGGGCGACCGCCTATGTCGCCAGCCAGGACCGCCCCAGCCAGATCTATGTCCAGCGCGGCTACGGCTATCTGTCCGAAGTCAAGAAGACCGTAAAGGGCGATCTGACCTGGAAGGGCTCAGGCTTTCTGGCCAGCGCATCGGTCGGCGGTCTGTATGAAACGGCGGACCAGGACGGCCGCAGTTTGACGCCGGACGACACCCGCTATCGTTTCCGCACTTCCCTTCAGGCCGGCACTGTGGACGGCCCCTCCATCGGCGCGACGCCCGGCCAACTGATCACCGACTTCATGGGGCACGGCACGGTGCGCCCGGTCAAACTGGTCGATCGTCGCTTCGTGGAGCATGAACTGGAACTGTACGGCTCGACGGTCGTGGTCTCCCAAGAAAAGCTGAACCAGGGCCTGTCGGACAGCCAGGAAGACCGCTCGGCCGCCTTTGCCGTCGCCACCCTGAAGCTGGCCGGCGGCGAACTGGAGGTCACCCCCGGCGTCCGCTACGAAGACAACCACTTCGAAGCCCGCTTCTTCGTCAAGGACGCGGACGGCGCCCGCTTCGCCACGGCCGACCGGGATTACGACCATGTCGATCCC
>JBKBXN010000185.1:0-5058 GCA_046314055.1 Brevundimonas sp. | reverse complement strand
GATTGTTGATCGAGGCGGTGGCCATGTCGTCGTCGATGCGGGCGATCTCGGCGGTCAAGCGGGCCATGGTCTCCTCCGCCTTCTTGACCGCGTGACGCAG
The DNA here is from genome assembly GCA_046314055.1 of Brevundimonas sp. Classification (GTDB taxonomy): domain Bacteria; phylum Pseudomonadota; class Alphaproteobacteria; order Caulobacterales; family Caulobacteraceae; genus Brevundimonas. The sequence continues at coordinate 4,958 of JBKBXN010000185.1, read as the reverse complement.
GGTGGAAGGGGAGGGGCCGGATTTGCGGTCGTTCTTCTTGCCCTTGTTGTTCTGGGCGGCGGGAGCCGCCGCCGCCTCTTCCTTCTTGATCTGGCTGGGCTTCGAGACGGCGGCCTTGGCGCGGTCCAGCACGAACTTGGCGTAGTCGTCCATGTCGCCGTCGAACGGTTTCACCGTGCCGTCGGCGGCCAGCCACAGCCGGTCGGCGACCATCTCCATAAGCGAGCGGTCGTGGGTGATCAGGATGACGGCGCCTGAATAATCGTTCAGCGCGTCGAGCAGGGCCCGGCGGCTGTCGATGTCCAGGTGGTTGGTCGGTTCGTCGAGGATCAGGACGTGGGGCGCGTCCATGGCCACCATGTTCAACAGCAGGCGGGCGCGCTCGCCGCCCGACAGGCTGTCGACCGTGGTCTCCTGCTTCTCATAGCCCAGGCCGAACTGGGCCAGTTTGGAGCGGCGGGCGCTTTCGGGGGCGTCCGGCATGGCGCGGCGGATGATCTCCAGCGGCGTGTCGGTGGGGTCCATCGCCTCGATCTGGTGCTGGTGGAACCAGCCGACGCGCATCTTGCGGTCGCGGTGCAGTTCGCCCTCGGACACGTCCAGGGCGCCGGCGATCATCTTGGCGAAGGTGGACTTGCCGGCGCCGTTGACGCCCAGCAGACCGATCCGGTCGTCCAGGTCCATCCGAAGGTTCAGGTTCCGCAGGATCGGCTTGCCCACGTCATAGCCGACATTGGCTCGCTCCAGCCGGATCAGCGGCGGCGCGAGCGGGCGCGGCGGCGAGGGCAGGGTGAAGGGGGCGACCCGTTCTTCGATGGTGGTGGCCACGGGCTGCATCTTCTCCAGCCGCTTCATCCGCGACTGGGCCTGGGCGGCTTTGGAGGCCTTGGCCTTAAACCGGTCGACGAAGGCCTGGAGGTGGGCGCGCTCGGCGTCCTGCTTGGCCTTGGCCGACAGCTGCAGGCGAGCCTTCTCGGCGCGGGCCTTTTCGAAGGCGTCGTAGTTGCCAGTGTAGAGCGTCAGGGTGTGGTTCGCGAGGTGCAGGATATGGGTGCAGACCTCGTTCAGCATCTCGCGGTCGTGGGAGATGATCAGGGCGGTGTGCGGATATTTCTTCAGCCGCGCCTCGAGCCACAGGGCGCCTTCCAGGTCGAGGTAGTTGGTCGGTTCGTCGAGCAGCAGCATGTCCGGCTCGGCGAACAGGGCCGCAGCCAGGGCGACGCGCATGCGCCAGCCGCCAGAGAACTCAGACATTGGCCTAGCCTGGTTCTCCTGGTCGAAGCCCAGGCCGACCAGGATTTCGGCGGCGCGCGCGGGGGCGGCGTCGGCGTCGATCTCGATCAGGCGGGACCAGATCTCGCCCATTTCCTCAGGCTCGGCGGTTTCGAGTCGACCCAGCAGGGTGTGGCGTTCGACGTCGGCTTCCAGAATGGTGTCGATGACGCTGACCGGCGTGGCCGGGTGTTCCTGATCGACCGAGCCGATGCGGGCGGTCTTGGGCAGGCTGATCTCGTCGCCGGCGGCGTGAAGTTCGCCCAGGATCAGTTTGAACAGGGTCGACTTGCCGATGCCGTTGCGGCCGACCAGGCCGACCTTGGCGCCCGGCGGCAGGCTGACGGAGGCGTCCACGAGGAATTTGCGGCCCCAGGCGTTGAAGGTCAGGTCGGTGATCTGGAGCATGGGAGGCGCAATGGACTTTCTGACTGGTCATCTCTATATGACCAGTCATGACGTATGATCTTGTAAGCGGCGAGGTCGTCATAACGGCCACGGAGTTCAAGGCCAAGTGCCTGGACCTGCTGGATCGCGTGAACTCGGGCGAGATCCGTCGGGTTCGAGTGACCAAGCGCGGGAAGGAAGTGGCGGTGTTGGCCGGTTCCGCTGTCCATGAAGGACGGGGCGACTTCATCGGCTGGCAGGCCGGGAGCGTCAATCTGCCGGACGATCTGGATATCGACGGTCCCATCTATGACCCCGAAGTGGATGGCGTCTGTGATCCGATGAGCGGTCTGCGTTGAGCTTGAGGCCGACAAGGGCCGTCGGGCGAGGGTTGGCGCCTCTGTCCAAGGCGGGGCAGTTCAAAGCGGCGATACTGTTGGACACCAACGCGATCATTCGGGCGCAACTGGATCGCGATTTGCGACCTGAGGCCCGTGCTGCGATAAAGGCCGCGCAGGACGAAGGTGAGATACTGGTGTCGGTGGTCTCCGCGTGGGAGATCGGTCTGCTTGCGCGAAATCGGCAAAGCCCGACGGGACGACTGTTTCAACCCGACGCCGCGACATGGTTCGACAATGTCCTGCGCGCGCCGGGCGTCCGGATGGCTCCGATGAACCATCAGATCGCGTTTGCAGCGTGGAACCTCCCGGACCCGATCCACGGCGATCCAGCGGATCGACTGATGATCGCTATCGCTCGCGAACTTGACGTGCCGTTGATCACCCGCGACCGCGCCATTTTGGATTACGCCGCCGCAGGTCACGTGCGGGCCATCGCCTGCTGATAAGACGGGCTTGGCGCGGGGGCAGGGCGTCGCTATAAGCCCGCGACCTTATTCTCCCTAACAAGAAGTCAACTCCCATGACCGAACGCACCTTCTCGATCATCAAGCCCGACGCGACCCGCCGTAACCTGACCGGCGCGATCAACGCCGTGATCGAAGGCGCCGGCCTGCGCATCGTGGCCCAGCGCCGCGTCAAGCTGTCGACCGACCAGGCCAAGAAGTTCTACGAAGTCCACGCCGAGCGCCCCTTCTACGGCGAGCTGGTCGAGCAGATGACCGCCGAGCCGGTCGTCGTCCAGGTGCTGGAAGGCGACAACGCCGTCGCCGCCTATCGTGAAGTCATGGGCGCCACCAACCCGGAACAGGCCGCTGAAGGCACGATCCGCAAGTCGTTCGCCCTGTCGATCGGTGAAAACTCGGTCCACGGTTCGGACAGCCAGGACAACGCCAAGCTCGAGATCGCCCAGTTCTTCACCGACGACCAAATCGTCGGCTAAGGCGCTCAAGCCGCGAGGGAGCGCGTCCCGAGCGTAGCGCGAAGTCGGCGCTCAAGTCGCGTTCCGCAGTTCGCAACAGCGACTGAGACATTAAGGCCCGCGTCCGGAACCGGACGCGGGCCTTTTCGTTGAGTCAGTCTCGTATCTTCCCCCTCCCGGAGCAGACCCATGAAGACCATCCTGAAACTGACCCCCGTCATCGGCGCCGTGGCCCTGCTGGCCGCCTGTGGCCAGACCATGGAACAACGCGCCGCCACCGGCGCCCTGGGCGGTGCCGTCGCCGGCCAAGTTGTCGGCGGCAACACCGGCTCGACTGTCGCCGGCGCCGCCATCGGCGCTGTCGCCGGCGCTGCGACCACGCCGAAGTAAGACCCTCAGCCCAACCACTGAAAAAGAAAGGCCCGGAGCGATGCTCCGGGCCTTTTTCGTTCGGGCTGCGGACCGCTTACCAGATGCGGGCGCGGGCCTCGGGCGCGATGTACGCCTTCTGGTCCGGCGAGACGCCGAAGGCGGCGTACCAGGCGTCGATGTTGCGCGGCGAGGTGGCGGCGCGCACCGGGCCGGGCGAGTGCGGGTCGGTGGTCAGCTGTTCCTTCAGGGCCGCCTCACGCGATTTTTCGCGCCAGACCTGGGCCCAGCCCAGGAAGACGCGCTGGTCGCCGGACAGGCCGTCGATCACCGGAGCCGGCTGGCCGTTCAGCGACTTGTGGTAGGCGTCGAGCGCCAGCAGCAGGCCGCCCAGGTCGGCGATGTTCTCGCCCATGGTCAGGTCGCCGTTGACGTGGACGCCGGGCAGGGGTTCCAACGAGTTATAGATGTCGCCCAGCACCTTGGCGCGCGCTTCGAACCGGGCGGCGTCTTCCGGCGTCCACCAGTCGCGCAGCACGCCGTCGCCGTCGGACTTGCGGCCCTGGTCGTCGAAGCCGTGGGTGATCTCGTGGCCGATGACCGCGCCGATGCCGCCGTAGTTGACGGCCGGATCCGCGTTCGGATCGAAGAAGGGCGCCTGCAGAATAGCGGCCGGGAAGACGATCTCGTTGCGCGGCGGGTTGTAATAGGCGTTCACCGTCTGGGGCGTCATGCCCCATTCCAGCGGATCGACCGGCTCGCCGATCTTGCCGCGCTGATAAGCCCATTCGAACGCCGAGGAGCGTTCGACATTGCCGTACAGGTCGCCGGCGGACAGTTCGAGCCCGTCATAGGCGCGCCACTTGTCGGGATAGCCGATCTTCACCCCGAACTTGGACATCTTGTAGAGGGCCTGTTCGCGGGTCGCCTCGCTCATCCAGTCGAGGGTCTTCAGCCGCTCGGTCATGGCCGCGCGGATGTTGTCGACCAGGGTCTCCATCTGGGCCTTGGACGAGGCGGGGAAGTGCAGGCGGACATATTCCTGAGCCAGGACCTCGCCCAGCTGACCGTCGACCAGGGCCACGCCCCGGTTCCAGCGCGGACGGTTCTCAGGCTGGCCGCGCAGGGTCTTGCCGCGGAACTCGAAGCGGGCGTCGACGAAGGCCTTGGACAAATAGGGACTGGCCTGATCGACGATCTGGGTCGCCTCCCACGCCTTCAGGGTCTCGATCGGGGTGTCGGCGAAGACCTGGGCGATGCCTGGGAAGGCGGTGTTCTCCATCAGCACCAGGGTTTCCAGATTCCCGACCTGGGCGCCGTCGAGGAAGGCGGCCCAGTCGAAGCCGGGGGCCAGGGCGGCCAAGTCGGCGACCTTGCTGAGGTTGTAGAGCTTGTCGATCTGGCGACGCTCGACCGTGGTCCAGTGTTTCTCGGCGACCTTGGTCTCGAAGGCCAGGATGTCGGCGGCGCTCTGGGCCGGGTTGGTCCAGCCGATGGCGGTGAGTGTCTGGGTCAGATAGGCCAGATAGGCCTCGCGCTGGGCGGCGAAGTCCGGCTTCAGATAATAGTCGCGGTCAGGCAGGCCCAGACCGCCCTGGGCCAGATAGGCC
>JBKBXN010000184.1:0-5148 GCA_046314055.1 Brevundimonas sp. | reverse complement strand
GGGCTGGCCTGGGCGCAGGCGCGGGTGACGTCATCGCCCATCGAAGGTTTCGCCCACGCCAAAGTCTATGTTCAGGAAGGCGAGGGCTCCAAGCCCGTCGTGGTCATCCTGCACGGCGCCGAGGGCGGAACCGAAGCGGGCGACCGATATGGTCCCATACTGGCGGGGCTGGGCTATGCGGCCGTGGGCCTGCCCTATTATTCGCCGGACTGGGCCCAGTACGGTCCGCCCAAGGCCCTGCCGGAGATCGCGGGCAGCTTTATCGATATCCGGATCGATCAACTGGCGGAACTGCGCGAAGCGCTGCGGGGTATGCCGGGGGTCGATGTGGAACGGTTCGGCCTGTTGGGCGCCTCCAAGGGCTCGGAGTTCGCCCTGATCGCAGCCAGCCGCTACGACTGGATCGACGCCGTCGTCGCCTATACGCCCACCGACGTGGTGTGGGAGGGCTGGGGCCTGGAAACGGTCGAGGCCGAGGGCACGCGGTCGTCCTTTTCGTTCGAGGGCAAGGCCTTGCCCTTCATGCCCTATCGCGGCTTCATCGAGGGACTGCTAGCCGGCCCGGGCGTGGCCGACCTGCGCGCCATCCACGCCAACGGCCGGGCCGACAATCCGCAGAAGGAGGCGGAGGCCCGCATTCCCGTGGAAGATTACGCCGGCGCCCTGATGCTGATCGCCGGCGGCCGCGACGCCCAATGGGATTCGGCGAAGGCGGCGACCGCCATCGCCCTCGCGCGGGCGGATGCGGGCCTTGAGGTCACGACGCTGATCTATCCCGAGGCGGGGCACGACCTGGTCGGAGACGGCGGGCCGCGCGAAAGCCCGCTGAGCGGCGGGTCGGCCGAGGCGGACGCCGCGGCCCGCGCCGACGCCTGGCCCAAGGTGGTCGCCTTCATGGCCGGGGCGCTGAAACCCTGATCGTCAGTACCGGCGGTCCGAGGTCTCCAGGTCCAGAGCATCCAGCGCCGCCTGGTGCGCCTCCATCCGACGGCGGCAGCGGCGGGCGTGACGCAGATAATAGCCGATACAGACGACCAGGAAGGCGAACATCCCGGCGATGACGGCCCCGGCGGGTCCCCGCGCGGGATCGACCGTCGTCAGGATGACGAGTTGGAAGATCATGGCCGCCACGCTGATGGCGACGCCGGACAGGGCCCAGCGGTAGCCGGTGCGGGCCTGGCCCAGGGCCGAGCGCAGCACGGCCTGAGGCGTCTCGGTCAATAAGCCGGGATGGTCGCGTCGCGCCCAGACGGTCAGGCCCAGGGCCACCAGGACGAAGGCCAGGCCGGCCGCGAGCGGGGCCAGGGGAATGCCGCGATAGGCGCCCCAGCCTATGATCCCCAGCACGACGACCCCGCCGCCCATCTCCAGCCAGAAGTTGAGCCGGGCCAGCCGGTCGCGGCGGCGTAAGGACCGGATGAAGCCGGCGTCCAGGCGGGGTTCGAAGTCGGGGGTCTCGGTCCAGGCCTGGGTCAGGTCGGTCCAGTCGTCATCCGGGCGGGTCATGAGCGGACCTCTTGCGATGGAGCGGGGTTCAGCGCCTCACGCAGCGCGGCCTTGGCGCGGGTCAGGCGGATGGAGACGGTGTTGGGGTTCATCCCCAGCATGTCGGCGATCTCGGCCGGGGCGAAGCCTTCCAGGGTCAGCAGGGCAGGCTGGCGCAGCGACAGGGGCAGCGCGCGCACGGCCTGGCCCAGCCGGTCGTGCAGATCCCGCGTCTCGGCCGCCTCGTGCGGGGTGGGGGCGTCCGAGGGGGCGGCCTCGTCCAGAGGCTGGCGACGCGGCTCGGCCGCCTCGCGGGCCACATGGGTGACGGCGCGGTTGTGGGCCACGCGGGCGATGAAATGGCGCAAGGGCGCCTCGCCCCGGTGTTTGGGCAGGGCGCGCCAGACGGCCAGCAATATGTCCTGCTCCAGCTCGCGCCGCCGCTCGCGATCCGCCTCATAGGCCGAGGCGATGCGGCGCAACATGCCGCCGTGCTCGGCCAGCAGGGCCTCGAAGGTCTGGTCGCGTCCCAAGCGCGGCGGTCTCCGTGAAAAAATCGTCGGTCGGGATGAAAGACTCACGAACCGGCCGAGACTTTCAGGTCAGGCGTCGAAAAACAAAGGAGTTCGCCATGACGATCGAGACGGGGACGATAGAGACGCCGAAAAAGGGCGTGCTGACGCGCGGCAAGGGGTTCCTGAAGGTGCTGGCCCTGCTGCTGCTGGTCGGGGCGATCTGCGCCTGGATCGGCCTGGGGATCGGCCTTTATATGGATGTGGATCGCGGCGCGCGCATCACCCTGGCCGTCGTTGCGGCGGTGACGACCGAGGCCCTGTTCTGGACCACGGCGGCCCTGCTGGGGGTGTCGGTGGTCGAGGCGCGCAAGCGGATCTGGCGCAAGATCACGGGACGGGGGACGCCCGAAGCCGCGCCGCCAGCTGTTCCGCCGCAGCCGTAACCTCGGCCCAGGTGACCTCGAACCCGGCGTCGTCGCCGAAATAGGGATCGGTCACGGCCTGGCCCTCGCGGCCGGGCACGTGGTCGAGCAGCAGGCTGAGTTCGGCGACGGCGCCCCCTTCATCGTCCCTGGGTTGGATTCGGCGCAGATTGGCCAGATTGTCGTGGTCCAGGGCGATGACGTGGGTGAAGCGGCGGAAGTCCGCCGGCGTCACCTGCCGGCCCTGATAGCCGGAGATATCGATCCCATGTTTGCGCGCCACGGCCTGGGCGCGCGGATCGGGCGGATGGCCGACATGCCAGTTCCCCGTGCCGGCGGACTCGACGATCAGGTCGAGCTGCAGGCGTTGGGCCTCGGCGCGGAGGGCGGCCTCGGCGAGGGGGGAGCGACAGATGTTGCCGAGGCAGACGAAGAGGATGGAGGGCATGGGGTGTCGCAATTAATGCGGGTGGAGGGCTTTGTGTTTCCGAGCTGACCACAAAAGATACCGATCTCGGGCTTGGACTTCAGTCCAATCGACCGCGTGGCACCATCATCCAAGCCGAGCGCCGTTCAACGTGTTTTTCATAGAAGTAGTCAATAATGTCAATTCCGGTTATCATATTGCTGATTACGAGAATAAACGAGGCAGTTGTCTTAATGCCGAAAACCAACGGGTGACTTTTTAGGTCCTTTACTCTCGCTAGCCGCCTTAGATCGCGATTTGCGGTTTGTAGATCACGTCGAATTCGTGCCTCCAGTTCAGGTTCATCTGCAACTGCATCTAGCCACCGGCCTAGTTCGATCCGAAAAGCCTGAACGCGCGGATGATTGCGCATTTCAAATGCTTCCTCGAGTGAACGTGGAAGAGGGAAGTAATCAATTACGTCAGCTAAGTTGACTCGAATAACTCGGGACGCGGTTAGCATGTCCGCGTCTTGTCCGGTAGGTAACCGCAAATCCGGGGCGCGTTCATAAGCTAACCCGACAGATGCGCACCTGCCCAGGAACGAGTTGTCGTAAAGATTGGAATAAGCATCTTGAAGGTGCTCAAAATATGCTCAAAATCTATCTGTGCGTGCAAGGAAATTTAACTGCTGACGTTGTTCTTGAATCAATTCCACATTATCTAAATCTTCAACATCGATAATGTTGTTGTAAACGCCTGAGGAAAACCAATTCTCAAACAAGCTAAGAAGCCAGTCCAAATTTCGGCGGAAGAAAAGATCTACAACTTTATCTTTGACGTCTAGGCCGGAATCGAACGGGTCGGAAAATTGCGGTAAAACTATTCGGGCTTGATAGGTTTCTCGCGCGTCGCGGAGATAGCTACTGAGGTCGCGGTCAAGAAGGAAGCCTGCTTCATAGGCGGATGCACGCTTCAGTCCTTCAAACTCCGCTGGCGACAAATTGATCTCTCGCCCGAACAATTGGATTGGCCCGAAGTTGAATCTCGGATTTTGCCGCAGAGTGAACTCACGCACGATATCTGGACGGTTTTGCAGAAGCGTGCGATCCGAAAATCGATTCAACTCTTCCAAGTCGAAGCGTCCTCGATCAACCACCAGATTGTCGTATAGGCATACCAAATCCAGAGCCGTGTCCTCGTGGCTCTGCCGGGACAACGGTTTCGCAACTGCGAAATCCGAGAGGGCAAAATCTCTCGGGTTAAGAAGACCTTCTCGGAAAGCCCGGTTTTCTACGGCTGTCGCCACTTGGCCGGTGAGTATGAGGGAGCTAAGAGCGGTCATCTGACGGTCCCGATAACAAGGTTACTACATATAGGGCCACTTTCTTTCACCGAAAGGTGGTCAGCGAATACCGCAATGCTTTTGCGCATAAGTTCGTCATCCTCGCCTTTGTGGCGAGGATCCATACGCCCGGTGTGTCCGCAGGGGGCGACGGCGTTGAGACCGGGAGTATGGATCCTCGGGACAAGCCCGAGGATGACGGCGTGGGGTGGGTGCGAACGCTTTAGGGCGGGGTGTGGCGTGGGGACGAACGCCCGAGGATGGCGTGCGGCGGCGTGGGTGCGCACTCACTACTCACCAGTCACCAGTCACCCTTCACCTCCGCCCGAACAGCTTCTCCAGATCGTGCAGCTTCAGCTCCACATAGGTCGGCCGTCCGTGGTTGCACTGGCCCGAATGGGGGGTGGCTTCCATCTGGCGGAGCAGGGCGTTCATTTCGGGGGCGGTGAGGATGCGGCCGGAGCGGACCGAGCCGTGGCAGGCCATGGTGCCGCAGACCTCGGCCATCCGCTCCTTCAGCGACAGGGCGGCGCCGTGTTCGGCTAAATCGTCGGCGATGTCGCGGATCAGGCCCTGGACGTCGGTGTCGCCCAGCATGGCCGGGGTCTCGCGCACCAGGACGGCGCCGGCGCCGAAGGCCTCGACGATCAGGCCCATCTCGGCCAGTTCCTCGGCGCGCGAGGCGACGCGCTCGGCCTCAGCCGGGTCCAGATCGACCACCTCGGGCGTCAGCAGGGCCTGGCGGGTCACGGCCCCCTCGGCCATCTGGGCCTTCATCCGCTCATAGACCAGCCGCTCGTGGGCGGCATGCTGATCGACGATGACCAGGCCGTCGCGGGTCTGGGCCGGGCAGGAACCGTCCTCGATCCGATGGCGGAAGAAGAACGCCTTGTCGGGGCTGGAGACAATGTAGACCGCCGTTCCGCAGATCGCGCAGGCGACGCGGGGGCTGCCGGCGTCCATGGCTTCCTTGAT
>JBKBXN010000183.1:0-5207 GCA_046314055.1 Brevundimonas sp. | reverse complement strand
ATGGTCTTGTCCGGCGCATCGCCTTCCCAGGCGACCTTGCCGGTGCTGTCCACGACCTGCAGCTTCACCTTGTCGGCGTTGGCTCCCAGTTCGTAACTCCAGGTCGCCTTGCCGTCGTCCAGCGAGGTCGCGGTCCAGGCGGCGGTGACCTGTTTGCCGATATAGTTGGAGGCGTTGTCCAGGCCGCCCGCCGACTGGGCGGCGACCAGGCTGGTCAGCAGGTCGTTGGTCAGCAGTTGCTGCTCCACCCCGGCCATCTGGGTCAGCTGGGCGGTGAACTCGTTGGAATCGAGCGGCGACAGCGGATCCTGGTTCTTCATCTGCGTGGTCAGCAGGGTCAGGAAGGTCTCGAAGTTCGACGCCAGCATCGTCGTGCCGCTGTTCAGGCGGCCGGCGGCGTCGACGGAGGAAACGGCGGTGGCCATGGGGTCAGACCCTCACATCGACGCGGTCGCGCGTCTGGGAATGGTTGGTCCAGGCGCCCTGGGGCGGCGCAATGGAAAGATCGGCCTGGGCGGTCAGACGCGAGCCGCCTGCGAATAGGCTCTGGCGCTGCTGCTGCTGGCGGTCGAACCCGCCGCCGGACGAGGTGTCGCGTTGGGTGAAGTCGAGCGAGTCGCCCGTCAGCTGGAAACCGGCGTCCTGAAGTTGGCGACGCAGTTCGTCCGCGCGGCCCCGCAACTCGGCGGCGGCGGCGGGATTGTCGAAGGCCAGGCGTGCGGCAAGCTGGCCGTCGGCGCCGATCTCCAGGCTGACGTCCACCCGGCCCAGATCCTCTGGCGTCAGCACCATGTCGAAGCGGGTGGAGCGTCCCTCCAGCTTGCGGGCGATCTGGGCGGCGAGATGGGCCGTCGTCTCGATGGTGGCGCGCGACAGGGAGGAGGTGGTGGTCGCCTGAGTGGTGGTCGTGGCGGCATCGAGCGCGCGGGTTTCCGTCGCGCCTTCAACAGGCCTGGCGGGGTCAAGCGACGCCATAGCCGGATCAAGGGTCGGAACGACCGCTGTTGACGCAGTTTCGGTCGAGGCGGCGCCCTGGGCCAGGGTCGGGGCCGCGTCAGCCATGGCGATATGGTCGGCGAGCGCGGGTTGCGCCACGTTCTGACCCAGGCTCGCCTCGGCAGGCGCGGCCTTGGTCGAGGCCGTGTGGGGCTGGGCGGCGGTCGTCACGGGCGTCGTGGCCGCCTTGGCGGGGGCGTTCTCAGTCGGTTGCGATGTCGCGATGACGGACGCTGACTCTGTGTCAGACGCTTCAGTCGGGACTTCGACCTCTGCGTCTATGGCCTGGATCGCTTCGGCGACCGCGAGGCTCGAGATTACAGCGACGGTCTGCACGGGCTGCGCCGTGAGGTTCGCTGTTTGGATCGAGACTTTCACGTCCACCTTGGGCGCGACCGTCTCGACCTTGGGAGAAACGGCGTCGGCGCCGGTGGTTTGAGCGGGTTCCGAGACCGGCTTCGCCGCCGTCTTTTCGGCAGTCTTCAAGATGGGCGCAGAGGCCGCCACAGCCGAGGTGTCGGAGGCAGCGAGCAAGGATGAGGCGTTCTTGACCTCAGCTGAAACCTGCCTCGTCGCATTGTCTTTGGCGACGGGCGGGGGTGACGCTGCTGCGGGGATTTGCGGCGTCGTCAGAGGGGCGAGCGCCTTATCGGCGACATCCGAACTCTGGTCCATCGGTGGAGATGGAGGCGTGGATGCCTGGCCTGTCGGCACATCCGTGACGACGGGCGGTGGCGACGCCGCAGCCGTTTCGCGCTTCTGGGCGAGGCTCTGTTCGTTCGGGGAGGCCTCCGCCGTGATGGCGATCGACTTTTGCCCGGCTTCGTTCCGGATCGGCGATGAGGCAGGTCTTGTCTCGACCAAGGCCTTCTCGGCTTCGTTTGCGACGACCGCGCTCTGCTGAGCGGAGATATCGGAGGTCTCGACGGCGTTTCCTGCCACGACGCCCTGTTCAAGGCGCGCGCTCGTCTGGCCCGGGCTTACGCCGTCCGTAGCCGCTACTTCCAGCGATGGTTCGGACGGGGTCACAGCGACGGGGGCGACCACAGGAGCCGTTTGCGGGAGAGGAAGTGCAACCGCAGCCGCGAGGTCGGAAGGCGCGACGGCCGTGTCCGTCTGTTCGGCGTCTGACGCCGGAGCCTCAATTGCGACGAGTGCGTCAGGTGCGGCGTTGATCACTTCCGCCAGGACGGGAGAAGCGTCAGGCGCACTCGCCGCTTCCAGATCTGTGTTGGAGATCACCGGCAGCGAGAGGCGGCCCGGCGTACGATGCGAAGTTTCGGTTTTCGCGACGTCTGATTTCACGCCCTGAATGGCGTCGGCCAGGTTTGAGGAGAACAGGCTGGCGGTCTCGCTGTCCGAACCGTTCGGCGCAGCGGCGACCGTTCCGGCGGAGGCCGGCGGTGCGGAGGCGAACATGGCGAATGCGGACGGCATGAGGGGGCAGGCGACTTTCAGGTGTGGGCGGCGCCTGCTGCGCCTGGTTCTTCCGGCAGCCCGTCGCAAGGGCCGGGCCAGTTGCATCGCGGTTGTTTTTTAAGGGAAAATATGAAGGCGACCAAAGGCAAGCCATCGAGCGTGGGCCTTTCTTGCCGTGCGTTCGCTCTTTTTTGCCCGGCATGGAATGCGTCACATCTGTATCGAAATCGACGTCATCAGTTCCATGTCATGTCGTGAATGACATATTTGGCCCGGGGTTTGCGCACCTCACGGACCATGAAGACTGCGCGATCCGCGATGTCGTTTAAAAACAACGCTCTGGTTGAGCGGCGGCGGCGCGTGGCCGGGCAAGATCTGCGCATGGCAGGGCAGGGCTTGCCGGGTAGGGCGAGGGGAGACGGTCCATGTCGCTGACGTCGATCATGAATATCGCGACCTCGGGCCTCCAGACGGCCCAGGCCCAGTTGCGCGTGACGTCGGACAATATCGCCAACGTCAATACGCCCGGCTATGTGCGCAAGACCGCCGATCAGACCGCCGCCGTAACCCAGGGCTATGGCTCCGGCGTGGATATCGCGCGGGTTCGGCTGGCGACCGATCGGTTCCTGCAGGCGGCGGGGATGAGCGCCAATGCGGACGCGGCGCGCGAGACCGTGCGGTATGAGCTGTACGACCAGATCCAGACCCAGTTCGGCGATCCCACCGGCGACGGCGGCTTCTTCGCGAAAATCGACAAGCTGTTCGCCAGCTATGCGACCCTAGGCGAAAGCCCCACCTCTTCAGCTGCGCGCCAGGACACGGTTTACAAGACCCAGGCCTTGTTCAATGAGGCCGCAGGAATCGCCGCCCAGATCCAGACGGCCCGCCAGGAAGCGGACGGGCGGCTTCAGAGCGCGGTCGAGACGATCAATCCGCTGCTGGAACAGATCGCCAAGCTCAACAAGACGATCGCCGCCGGTACGGTCATCAACCAGGATGTGACGGGCGCACAGAACGCCCAACAGACGCTGATCGACCAACTGTCCAAATATATGGACGTCAAGGTCGAGACCCGGGCGAACGGGGGCGTGACCTTGCGGACCGGGACGGGCACGACCCTGGTCGGCGAGGGGCATGCGACCCTGTCCTACAAGGCGGCGGGGACGGTGGACGCGACGACGGCCTTCTCCGACATCATGATCACCGAACCGAACGGCACGCGCTGGCCGCTGCTGGACGGGGTGTCGTCGGGCGAGATCCGCGGCCTGGTCGAACTGCGCGACATCGACGCCCCGGCCGCCGCCGCTCGTCTGGGCGAACTGACGGCCAAGATGGCCGACGAATTGAACCGGGCCCACAACGCCAACAGCGCCGTGCCCGCGCCGACCAGCCTGACCGGCCGAAACACGGGCCAGTCGCTGACGAACGCCCTGACCGGTTTTACGGGCAGGACCACGATCACCGCAGTGGACAGCGCGGGCGTGATCCAGGCTTCGGCGGAGATTGTCTTCTCCGGCGCGACCATGACGGTCAACGGGGTGGCCGCCGATCCGACGACCTTCCTGGCCACGGTCAACGCCCAGCTGGGCGGTGCGGCGACGGTCAATTTCTCGAACGGAGAACTCAGGATCGAGGGCCAGGCCGGAAACGGAATCGCCATCGCCGACGACGCGACGACGCCCAGCAGCAAGGGCGGTCGGGGCTTCTCGCACTGGTTCGGGCTTAACGACCTGGTCAGCACCAAGACGCCGACCTTCTATGAGACCGGTCTGAGCCTGACGTCGCAGCACGGTTTCGATGCGGGCGAGAGCCTGACCTTCCGCATCGGCAGCGATTCCGGCGCGCGGTTGCGGGACGTCACGGTGGCGGTGCCTGCCGGAACCGGAACCATGGGCGAACTGCTGTCGGCGCTGAACGATCCGGTCGCGGGCGTGGGGCGGTTCGGCGCCTTCAGCTTGAACGCCTCGGGCGCATTGAGTTTCAAGGCCTATGACGCCAGCGCCACGACCATGAGCGTGGTCAAGGACGGCACGACCCAGGATCCGTCGGGCGTCTCCATGTCGCAGCTGTTCGGCCTTGGCGGTACGGGCGCGACGCGGGCGGGCGCCTATAGCGTCCGCAGCGACATCCAGCAGGACCCGGGCAAGCTGGCCCTGGCCCAGTTGAACCTGTCGGCCGCCGCCGGAACGCCGGCCCTGAGCAAGAACGACGGTCGCGGCGGACTTCTGCTGGCGGACGCGGGCAAGAAAAACGTCAACTTCGCCTCCGCCGGCGGCAACAGCGGCGGGACCAGGACTCTGTCGTCCTATGCGGCGGACTTCGCCGGCGAAATCGGCGGCAAGGCCTCGGCGGCCAAGACGCGCAGCGAGACGGCGACGGCCCTGTCGCAAGAGGCCGACAGTCGCCGCACCTCGTCCGAAGGCGTCAACATGGACGAGGAACTGGTCAATATGACCACCTTCCAGCAAGCCTATAACGCCTCTGCCCGCCTGATCCAGGCGAGCAAGGACATGTACGACGTCCTGATCGGGATACTGCAATGACGCGTGTCGCCACCGCCGGAAACTATCAGTCCGCCCTCCTGAACCTGATGACGGCTCAAAGCCGCGCGGAACTGGCGCAGGAGCGGATCGGCAGCGAAAAGATCGCGACCGACATGTCCGGCTATGGCCGGGGCGCGGAACAGCTGACCAGCCTGACCTCGACCCAGGCCCGGCTGGAGGGATTCATCGGCGCCGGCGAAAGCGCGGCGGCGCGGCTGAGCGCCCAGGATCTGGCCATGGGCCGAATCT
>JBKBXN010000182.1:0-5232 GCA_046314055.1 Brevundimonas sp. | reverse complement strand
CGGCGCGAGCCCGGCGAGGCGGTGGGCCGCGCCTGGGCCGTCATGGTCGAACTGGACGACGAGACGCGGCTGGGCACCGGGGTCCAGACGGCGGGCGCGGCGCGGCGCATCGTCCGCATCAACGGCGAGACGGCTCAGCCGGGGCGGTTGCTCGACTATCTGCGGCCCGTCTGGGCGACGCCCGAGCAGGACCGGCTGTTCTCCGACGCCCGCGCAGAACGACTGAAATTCTTCGATAGGCTGGTGTTCGCCGCCGATCCCGACCACGCCGCCGCCGTCTCAGCCTATGAGAAGGCCCTGCGCGAACGCTTGCGGCTGCTGAACGACGCACAGGATGGACGCGAGGCCGACCCCGTCTGGCTGGACGCCCTGGAGGCCCGACTGGGCGAGGCGGGCGCCCGCGCCGCCCTGGCCCGCGTCGCCGCCCTGCACGCGCTCCAGGCCGCCATCGACGCCCGCAGCGACCGCCCCTTCCCCCAGGCCGACCTTGGCCTGGACGGGCCCGCCGAACAGATGGCCGAGGCCGGGGCTGAAGAAGACGAGATCGCCGCCGCGATCCGTGAAGGCCTGGCCAAGGCGCGCGCCCGCGACGGCGCCGCCGGCCGGTCCCTGTTCGGCCCGCATCGCACCGACCTGACCGCGCTTCACCGCGAGAAGAACCGCCCCGCCGCCGAGGGGTCGTCCGGCGAGCAGAAGGCCCTGGTCCTGAACCTGATCCTGGCCCAGATCAGCCGCCTCTCGCACCTTGACGCCGCCGGGGCCGCCCGCCCCGTCCTGCTGCTGGACGAGGCCCCCGCCCACCTGGACGAAGCCCGCCGCGCCGCCCTCTTCGACGAGATCGTCGCCCTGAACCTCCAGGCCTTCATGACCGGCACCGAACGCAGCCTGTTCGCCGGCCTGGACGGCCGCGCCCAGTTCGTCCGCGTCGCCGGCGGAGCACTGGAGAGCGACGGCTAATCCGGGATTTCGACGCCTTCATCGCGCAAGGCGTCAAGCAACGGCTTCAACCCCTCGCCATAGCGTTTCCATCGCCCGACCGATGTCGAATAGAGCGGTGACCGCACCTGCACCGAACTGGCGGTCGATACTGCGGACCTATTCTCGTGGAAGGCCAGACAGGCCGGGTCGAACGGCAGGCCGACGATATCCAGCACCCGCCGCGTCTGCCCCTCCAGATCCGCCACCATGTCCTCGTAAGCGACCTCTGCGAACCGGTCCGACGGCAAGCTCTCGCGCCAGTGAGCGACCAGCCGGTCGAACAGGGCATAGTAGCGGCCGGCGTCAGCCAGCCCAAAGGCGTAGTCATAGTAGGGGAAGTCGGTCGCAAACAGCTGGCGGTAGTTGGACAGAGCGCTATCGACCGGATGCCGACGGAGGCACAGGATCCGCGCATTAGGCAGGGCCCGATGGATCAGACCCACGTTCAGGACATTGAGCGGCATCTTGTCGATGATCCGAGCCGCCGTCGCCCCCTCGCCGTTCTCGACCGCCGCGCGGGCGCGCTCTACATAGGTTCGGCCCAAGGCCTCGAAATCCAGTTCGTCGGCGGCGGCGAAGGTCTCGACGTCCAGCACCAGCGGCGACGGCGTGCCCGTCAATCGCTTCACCAGCAAGGAGAAGTCTCCCAACTCGCCGGCGGAGACAATGTCGGGGTGGCTGGACAGCACTCGGTCCAGCAAGGTCGTACCAGTGCGCGGCAGGCCGACGATGAAGAGGGGCGCGGGATCGTCGCATCCGCCCACCGCAGGCTTCGCCGTCGCGGCGGCGGCCTCGAACAGGCCCCTGTCGCGATCGATGGCGTAGGGGGTGGCGCGCCGTCGGCCGGCCTTGGCCCGCCCAAGCCAGGACAGGGCCGCCGGATGATCGCCCATATCCTCGAACGACTTGGCCAGGGCATGGCCGAGGTGCTGCTGGCGCGCGGGGTCCGGATCAGCGTCGTCGAACAGCGCCTCCAGAACCGCGATCTGATTATCAGTTTTGGTCTGGCGCGACAGGGACACCAGGGACGACAGGGCCCGGTGATGATCAGGTCGTATCTTCAGCGCCGTCTCATAAGCCGCGCGGGCGCCGGTCAGGTCGCCGGTGAACTGCAGGGCGGAGCCGAGGTTATACCGCCAGTCGGCATGGTCGGGCCGCCGCACGGTCGCCCGACGGAACAGGGCCGCCGCCGCCTGATAGGCCCCAGTCCGGCTCAGCACGACGCCCAAGGTGTCCAGCACATGGCCGTCGCGGGGATCCAGGGCCGCCGTCGCTTCCGCCTCCGCCCGCGCCTCGGCCTGCCGATGCACCGCCAGAAGGGCCCGCGCTCGCTGAGCCCGCGCGCCAAGATGGTCCGGCGCCAAACTCAGCGCCTTGTCGGCCAGTTCCAGGACTTTGGTCGGGTTACGATGCTCCGCCGCGATCAGGGCCAGCAAGAACAAGGCTTCGGCCGGCGCCTCGCCCTTCTGCAGCGCAACAAGGCACAGGGCGTGGGCCGCGCGATGATCACCCGTAGAGATCAAGGTCGCAGCTTGCCGTAAGGTCGCATTTTCAGACGCGCGATCAGACATCCGTTCCATTAATCGCACAGTCGCCGGTGAAACATTCGAAAAAACGTCATCTTGATCAAAGATCGACCAACAGCGGCCATCCAATCGCTTGACGCAACATTTTACTGCACCGCAGCATCCCCCTTTGCGTCAATGCGAGAGGGGATTCCGCATGCAACTATCGAGCAGGATGAAGTGGGGGCTTCTAGCCTCGGTCAGCGCCGTCACGCTGACGACAGGCGCCGCCATGGCCCAGGACGCCGCTCCAGCCACGGTCGAGGACATCATCGTCACCGGCACCCTGCGGGGGTCATCGACAGTTCAGGACGCCCCGATCAACATCTCGGCCATCGGCAGCCTTCAGATCGAACAGCTCGGCGTGACCGACCTGGCTCAGATCTCGCGCTATGTGCCAGGCCTCTATGTCGTCGATCAGGGTCCGCGCAACGCCAACCGCATCGTCGTTCGCGGCCTGAACATCGACCCACTGGGCGAGTCAGTCGGTCAGGGCGCCGGCGGCACGGTCGCCACCTATCTTGGCAACGTCCCGATCGCCATTGATCTGAAACTGAACGATGTTCAACGCGTCGAATTCCTGCTCGGCCCGCAGGGCACCCTGTATGGCGCGGGCACCCTGGGCGGCGCGGTCCGCTATATTCCCAACGCGCCCAGCTTCAGTGACGCCTTTGTCGATGTGCGCGGCGACGCTTACGGCTATTCGGAAGGATCGGGCGTCTCGACAGACTTCGGCTTCACAGCCAACCTGCCGATCAGCGACACCCTGGCCTTGCGCGCCAACCTGGACCAGTTGAACGACAAGGGCTTCATCGACCAACCCTATCTGGTGCGCGAAATCGGCGGCTCCCTGGCCAATGATCTCTCCAGCCCCGAGGCCATCGCCGCCAACCTGTACGGCAAGGAAGACGTCAACACCGAAGACGTCCTGTCCGGCCGCGCCGCCCTGCGGTGGCGGCCCGCCGCCTGGTTCGACGCCACCCTGTCCTACAATTATCAGCGTTCCGATGTGGGTGGCCGCCAGGTGTCGGGTCGTAGGGTCGACAGCTTCCCTGTCGAGGTCGGCGAGTATGAAGCCATCCAGCGCGTCGAGGAGCCCAACAAGCGCACCAGCGACCTGTGGGCCCTGGAAATGGAGATCGACCTGGGCTGGGCCGATCTGACCAGCGCCACCGGGTATCAGACCTTCGAGGAGGACGGGAAACGCGACCAGACTGATCTGCTGATCAGCCTTGGCTACAGCTACGAAGCCTTCCCCGCCTTCACCGCCTATACGCAGGAGTTGGAGGACAACGACACCTTCACTCAGGAGTTGCGCCTGACCTCCAAGCCGGACAGCGGCGCGCTGAGCTGGATCGTCGGCGGCTACTACAGCAAGGAGGATTATTGGAACTCGTCGGCGGAATATACGCCGGGCTATCCCGAGTTCCTGGGGGGCGTGCGGCCGGACAACCTAGAATACTATTCAGTCAGCTACGGCGAGGTGACAGAAACCGCCTTGTTCGGCGAGTTGACCTACGAGGTCTTGCCAGGGTGGCAGATCACCGGCGGCGCGCGGCGCTACACCTACAAGCTGGACACCAACAGCGCGACCGACCTGCCCCTTTTGGAAAGCGTCTTTAACGGCCGCGATCCGAGCTCCATTGTACTGGATTACGAGTCCAGCAGCGACGACGAGGACGGCTGGCTCTACAAGCTGAACACCTCGTACGAGCTGACGTCGGACGTCCTGTTGTACGGCACGATCAGCGACGGTTTCCGGGCAGGCGGCAACAACAACCTGACGCTTTGCGACACCAGCGGCGGCCAGCAGAACGTATGCGCCCAGCCGGACGAGATGGCCTACACCTCGGAGAAGACCCGCAACTACGAGATCGGGATCAAGAGCCAACTATGGGCTGACCGCCTGACGCTGAACGGGGCTGTGTTCTACATCGACTGGAAGGACCCTCAGGTCTCAGGCGCCACGCTGGTCGGTTCTTCCCCCATCACGAAGAACGGCAAGGGCGCGGAGTCCAAGGGCTTCGAGGTCAGCTTCAACGCCCAGGTCACCGAAGCCTTCAACCTGCGCGGCAGCTATTCCTACGCCAAGGCCGAATTGACCGACGACGCGCCCAACCTGATCACGGCGTTGGATCCGCCCGGCTTCGGCACGGTCTATGTGGACGGCGAGGCAGGCGACCGGCTGCCCGGCTCGCCTGAGTACCAGGCCAGCCTGTATGGAGAATACGCCTGGCCCATGTCGAACGGCCTGGAACTGGATTTCTCGTACGGCATGACGCTTTCCGGCGACGTCCTGACCCGGACCGGCGGTCGAGGCGGCGGCGTCACCCTGCCCGCCTACCAAATCCACAACGCCTCCATCCGACTCAGCCAGCCGGGCGCCGACTGGTCGGTCACCGCCTATGTCGACAATGTCTGGGACGAATATGCGGAGACAGGCGCCCGCTCGACCCCGCTGGCGAACCAGGTGCTGGAGGACGCAAACGGCGATCCCGTCTACGCCCGAAACTTCTTCACCAACGTCCTGCCGCCGCGCAAATTCGGCGTTCGTTTCACGAAGAAGTTCGGCCTCTAAACCGACACGTGCGGAGCGGTCCCAAGGGGTCGCTCCGCCGATCCGTAAAACTGGATTTTCTGTCCGAAATTCCTATATGTTGTCGGCTTCGACGCGGGCATGCCCGCGTCG
>JBKBXN010000181.1:0-5257 GCA_046314055.1 Brevundimonas sp. | reverse complement strand
TCCGCTCGCGCGCCAAGATCAACGCCGCCATCCGCGGCGCCCAGATCTGGCTTGAGATGCGCGAGCAGGCCCAGAATGGGGGCGAAGACTTCTCCGAATGGCTCTGGTCCTTCGTCGGCGGCCAACCGATCCACACCCCCTTCGCCGACTTCCGCCAGGCCCCGACCCAGACCGAACAATCGGTCGCCATGGCCAAGGCTCTGAAGAAGCGCGGCTTCAACTTCTGCGGCCCGGTCATTGTCTATGCCTTCATGCAGGCGGTCGGCATGGTCAACGACCACCAGACGACCTGCTTCCGACATAAGGAAGTCCGGGCGATGAGCCTCTGATTCCAAGGTCGGGATTCAGGCCTAAAACGATTGACTGGGATCGCCCCGTGGCGGACCCCGAACCGGTTCGTTCGGTGTCAGGGTGCGGTCAGTTTCAAGGTTCAGATCTCCGCTCGAACGGAGATCGATCATGACCGCCATCCCCACCCCGCCGATCAGAACCATCAAGACCTGGGACCTCGGCGTGCGCCTGTTCCACTGGATGCTCGTCGCCTCGATCGCCCTGGCCTTCCTGTCGTCGGAAGAGGACAGCGTCCTGTCAGCCTGGCACCAGCTGGCCGGCTGGGTCGCGGCGGTGCTGATCGCCTTCCGACTGGTCTGGGGCGTCGTCGGCGGCGAGCATGCGCGCTTCGCCAACCTGATCAGGCCCTCGCGGATGATGGGGCATGTCAAGGGCCTGTTCGCCGGTCGGGTTCACGCCTCGCTGGGCCACAATCCCCTGGGCGGGATTGCTGTCATTGGCCTGCTCGCCCTGACCGCCGCCACGGTGGCCACCGGCGTCACGGGCGCTGAGGATACCCACGAGGTCATCGCCTGGACCCTGCTGGCCATGATCGCCCTGCACGTCGTCGCCGTCATCGCCATGACGGTTCTGACCCGTGACAATCTGATCGGGGCGATGATCACAGGCCGTAAGAAGACGACCCATTTCCCCCATGCGCAGGACGCCGCGCCCCCGGTGCGCCTCGCCGTGCCGATGGCGATTCTGGCCGTGGCCGGCTCCGCTTACGCCGCGACGCAGATCGACCCCAACGCCTTCGCGCCTAGGCAGAGAGAGGGGGCCGGCGAATCGTCCGAGCGGGGTGAGATCGAGGCCGGGGAAGAGGCGCATGAGGAAGACGAGGACTGAGAGGTCCGAAACCGTCGACGGCTACAGCACAGTGCCGAAGACCCGGCCAATGCCGGCCGTGAGGCCCATGGCGAGCGCGCCCCAGAACGTCACGCGCAGGACCCCCTTCCAGAGGCCCGCGCCGCCCGCCCTAGCGCCCAGTCCGCCCAGCACGGCCAACCCGAGCAGCGTCGAGCCCGAAACGAGGGCGACAAGGGCTGAGGCCGGCGCCATGACGACGACCAGCAGCGGCAAGACCGCGCCAACCGCAAAAGTCGCCGCCGAGGTCAGAGCCGCCTCGATCGGGCGCGCGGAGGTCTGGTCCGAGATGCCCAGTTCGTCCCGTGCGTGGGCCCCGAGGGCGTCGTGATCCATCAACTGGCGGGCGACCTCGAGCGCGGTCTCCGGGTTGACGCCCCGGCTGCGATAGATGCCCGCCAGCTCGCGGGTCTCCGCCTCCGGATCGTCCGCCAGTTCCGCCCGCTCGCGCGCCAGGTCCGCGGCTTCGGTGTCGGACTGCGAGCTGACGGACACATATTCGCCCGCCGCCATCGACATGGCCCCGGCGACCAGGCCAGCGACACCGGCGACAAGAATCCCGGTCTTGCCCGTCCCGGCGGCCGCCACCCCGACGGTCAGGCTGGCCGTGGAGACGAGGCCGTCGTTGGCGCCAAGGACGGCGGCGCGGAGCCAGCCGATCCGCGCCACCAGATGGCGTTCGGGGTGTCGTTCCAGTCGGCTCATGATCGGTCCTTGTCGGCGCCGGGAAAGGCCAGGATCAGTTCGGACCGGTCCGGGCGCGTTTCGATCCGTCCGCCATGCGCCGCAATGATGCGCGAGACAATGGCCAGCCCCAGCCCGGCCCCACTGCCGCTGGCGTGATCGCCCCGGCGATACCGCTGGCTGAGCTCGGCCAGGCGGGCGGGCGCGAGACCGGGGCCGCCGTCGATCACCGAAAGCCGTGGGCCCGGGCCCGCGATCACCGTGACCGCCCCGCCGGCGGGCGTCGCCCGCAGCCCGTTTTCTACCAGGTTGCGCAGCGCCGCTGCGATAGCCTCCCGCCGTCCCTCGACGGCGGGTGCGGGCGCCCGCACCAAGGCCAGCGACTTCCCCTCGTCGATGGCGAAGGGGGCGTACTGGGCGACGATCTCGGCGGCGATCTCCGCCAGATCGACCGGGGTCGCGGTCGCCGGCGCCGCAGACTGGGCGTCCAGCTGCGCCATTATCAGAAGCTGATCGACCAGACGCGACATGGCCGCGACGTCCTGTTTCAGACGGCGGCCGTCGTCGCTGTCCAGTCGGTCCAGTTCCAACGCCAGCACCGCAAGCGGGGTTCTCAGTTCATGCGCCACATCGGCGGCGAAGGCCTCCTGCCGGCTGGCGGCCTCGTCCAGCCGCGCCAGCAGGCCGTTGACGGCGTCCGCGAAACCCGTCGCCTCGGCGGGGAAATCATCGACCTCGACCCGGAAGCCCTTGTCTGCGGCCTGGGCGGCCTCGATCCGCGCCGCCGCGACCCCCAGGGGTCGCAGCGAGGACCGGATGACCCAGAGCGCCGCGAGGGTCATGGGCGCGATCAGCACCAGAAGCGGTATGACCACATGATCGGCGACCTCGTTGGCGATGCCGACGAACTGGATCTCGTCCCGCCGCGAGCGCGACAACAGGCCATATTCGACCCCCACGAACAGCAGCAGGATCGTCCCGCCGATAAAGCTCATCAGGGCGAAGCCCAGCACCAGCCGCTGGAAGATGGACGGCGACCGCGTCACGTGACGGCGTCCCGCATCAGATAGCCCAACCCCCGCACCGTATGCAGCCGACCGGCGCACCCGGCGTCATCCAGCTTGCGCCGCAACCGCGACACCGCCGCCTCGACCGCATTGGGGGTGACCGGCTCGTTGAAGGCGTACAGCGACTCCTCCAGCACCCCGCGCGTGATGACCGAGCCGGCCCGGCGCATCAGCATCTCCAGCAGATCCCCTTCACGGCGCGAGAGGTCGATCGGGGTGTCGCCACAGATCGCCTGCCGGGAGGCGACATCGAACCTCAGGTCGCCCAGCGTCAGCACGGGGCTGATGCGCTGACCGGGTCGACGCAGGATCGCCCGACAGCGCGCCGCCAGCTCCGAAAGTTCGAAGGGCTTGACCAGATAATCATCGGCTCCGGCGTCCAGACCAGTGACCCGGTCCTCAAGCCCGCCGCGGGCGGTCAGTACGAGGATTGGCGTCAGGTCCGCCGCTCGCCGCAGCGTCCGCACCCAGTCTAGCCCGTCGCCGTCCGGAAGCCCCAGATCGAGCAGGATCAGATCGTAGGCCACGCTGACGGCGGCCTCGGCGGCGCCCTCAAGATCCCCGCGCCAGTCGACCGCGAATCCCTCGCGGCTCAGCCCGTCCTGGAGCAGCGTCCCCAGCCGCGTCGAGTCTTCAATAAGCAGGAGACGCATGGTCGAGATCCGAACTCTTGGCGGCGCCTTTTGCCATCCTACAGGAGATGACCGATTTCCCCGCATCGCCAAGACTGATTGCTCAGGCTGACAGGAACCTGACGGCCGCCTGTGACGCGCTTAATCCTGCGATAGCCTCACCCGACGTCCGCTTTTGCCGTTTGTGATGTCCGGCATCACGGTCATGAAAGCGGCCGTGATGGTGAATGATCACCAGCCCCCCCCGCTTCCGTCACGCCCAGGTTCGTGCGATGGCGGGCCATGGCTAAAGCCCCCGCGACTCCGAAAGCCTTCCCCACCCTCGCGCTCGAGACCGTGCTGATCCAGCGCGTCAACGGCCCGGTCTGCGGCGTGGACGAGGCGGGGCGCGGTCCGTGGGCGGGGCCGGTGTCGGCGGCGGCGGTGATCCTAAACCCCGACGACCTGCCGCCGGGCATCGACGACTCAAAGGCCTTGACCGAAAAGCGCCGCGCCGCCCTCGAGCCCGAGATAAAGGCTCGCGCCGTCGCCTGGGGCGTCGGGTTTGCATCGGTGGAAGAGATCGAGGAACTGAACATCCTGCACGCCACCGGCCTGGCCATGTGCCGCGCCATCGAGGCCCTGCAGGTCCAGCCGGTCGCGGCCCTGGTGGACGGCAACTATCGTTTCAAACTGCCGTGCGAGATTCAGACGGTGGTGGGCGGCGACGGCCTGTCCCTGTCCATCGCAGCGGCGTCGATCCTGGCGAAGACGGCGCGCGACAGGCTGATGATCGATCTGGACGCCCAGTATCCCGGTTACGGCTTCGCGCGTCACAAGGGCTACAACGCCCCCATTCATCAGGCGGCGCTGAAATCAATGGGTCCCTGCCCGGCGCACCGACGCAGCTGGTCGCCGATCAAGGCTTTGCTGGAACAGGTCTGAAGCGCGGAACGGCGCGTCAGATGTGCATGAAGCCGCCCAGCAAGGCGCCCATCAGGGCGGCGACGGCGGCGCCCGCCAACATCATCATCCAGTGCGGCGGCTGACCCAGACTGGGTTCGACGTCATCCTGAGCAGTCTCGGTCGCCACCGGCTCGCGCCGTCCAAACCGTTCGGCGTTGTGCGTATAGATGCGCGACGCCACCCGATCCGATGAAATCTCCACGACCGGTTCAGCCGATACCCATGACTTCGGCTCCGGCGCGGACCGCAGGCGGTAGTCCTCTTCGCGCGTGGAGGCCGGGGTTTGAGAGACAAGCGGTTGCATGTCTCCTCAACGACATCGACTGTGTCGGGTTCCCGACACAGTCTCGAAAACCCATTTGCAATCAGGCGGCGGCCGACAGTTCGACCGGGCGATCCGTGACGACGAACAGGTGTTCGACGTTCTTCAGACGGCCCACCTGGCCCACTTTGACGCCCTTGGGATTATGGATGCCGATCCGGGCGCCGACATAGCGGGGGTGGATGATTTCAACGACCTGCACATGGCCGCGAGACGACAGCATCTCGACCAGGTCGGCCCGGCTCAGATAGCCTTCGTCATTGAAGCTGACGATCAGGTTGGGGGCGCGCACCCGTTCGATCACCGTCCGCAGCGCCGGGCCGATGCCGGGGCGGCTGTTGAAGGCGCTCTTGCGCGTCTTCACGTCCACCCGCTTGTTGGCGATCCCGTAGGTTTCGGGCCGATCCCAC
>JBKBXN010000180.1:0-5297 GCA_046314055.1 Brevundimonas sp. | reverse complement strand
CCTGCTGATCGTCGTGGTGACGGAAGCCGTGTCGATGGGCTTGCTGAAGTCGCCCGGCGAGATGGGCGCGGACATCGTCGCAGCCGAGGGCCAGTCGATCGGCAACGCCCTGAACTTCGGCGGTCCCTATGTCGGCCTGTTCGCCACGCGCGAGAAGCTGATCCGCCAGATGCCCGGCCGCCTGACCGGCGAGACCGTGGACGCCGACGGCGAACGCGGCTTCGTCCTGACCCTGTCGACGCGCGAACAGCATATCCGCCGGGACAAGGCGACCTCGAACATCTGCACAAATTCCGGCCTCTGCACCCTGGCCTTCACCATCCACATGAGCCTGCTGGGCGAGACGGGCCTGCGTAAACTGGCCCTGCTGAACCACGAGAAGGCCGTCGCCACCCGCGACGCCCTGGCCGCCATTCCGGGCGTCGAAATCCTGACCTCGCGCTTCTTCAACGAGTTCGCGGTGCGCCTGCCCAAGAATGCCGCCGAGGTCGTCTCGACCCTGGCCGATCATCATGTGCTGGCCGGCGTGCCCTACAGCCGC
Source organism: Brevundimonas sp. (assembly GCA_046314055.1). GTDB lineage: Bacteria > Pseudomonadota > Alphaproteobacteria > Caulobacterales > Caulobacteraceae > Brevundimonas. Next base: position 4,756 of record JBKBXN010000180.1, on the reverse strand, counting down.
CTGGCCCCCGACGCCGGCATGGACGACGTCCTGCTGGTCGCCGCGACCGAGACCACCCTGGATGTCGACATCCAGATCCTCGCCAAGTCGCTCTCCAAAGTCCTCGGCGCGTAAGGGATAACGACCATGAGCACCATGAACACTGTCGGCCGCCCGACCGCCCCGAACGAAGTCGCTTCGAAGCCCGCCACCCTGACCGGCGGCCGGGGCCTGTTGCAGAACGAAGCCCTGATCTTCGAAGGCGACGGCTGGGGCAAGACCGGCGTCGATCTGGCTGAGCCCAAGACGGACGGCTCTGACCTGGGCGACCTGGTCCGCAAGGATCCGATCGGCCTGCCCGGCCTGTCGGAGCCCGAGGCCATGCGCCACTATGTGCGCCTGAGCCAAAAGAACCACGCCATCGACCTGGCCATCTATCCGCTGGGCTCGTGCACGATGAAGCACAACCCGCGTCTGAACGAGAAGATGGCGCGCCTGGCCGGCTTCTCGGACATCCACCCGCTGCAGCCGATCTCGACGGTCCAGGGCGCGCTGGAGCTGATGGACACCCTGGCCCACTGGCTGAAGACCCTGACCGGCATGCCCGCCGTCGCCCTGTCGCCCAAGGCGGGCGCGCACGGCGAACTGTGCGGCCTGATGGCCATCCGTGCGGCCCACGAGGCCTCGGGTCAGCATGAGAAGCGCCGCAAGGTGCTGGTGCCCACCAGCGCCCACGGCACCAACCCGGCCACCGCCGCCTTCGTCGGCTACACCGTCGTCGAGGTCGCCCAGACCGAAGACGGCCGCGTGGACGTCGCCGACTTGGCCGCCAAGCTGGGCGACGACGTGGCCGCCATCATGGTGACCAACCCCAACACCTGCGGCCTGTTCGAGCGCGACATCCTGGAGATCAGCCGCCTGACCCATGAGGCCGGCGCCTATTTCTACTGCGACGGCGCCAACTTCAACGCTATCGTCGGCCGGGTTCGTCCGGGCGATCTGGGCGTGGATGCGATGCACATCAACCTCCACAAGACCTTCTCGACGCCGCACGGCGGCGGCGGGCCGGGCGCGGGTCCGGTGGTGCTGTCGGAAGCCCTGGCCCCCTTCGCCCCGGCGCCTTGGGTCGTGCATGACGATGGCGGCTATCGCCTGATCGAGCGCGAGGAAGACGAGGCCGAGCAGGCCTTCGGTCGCCTGTGCGCCTTCCAGGGCCAGATGGGCATGTATGTGCGCGCCCTGTCCTACATGATGTCGCACGGCGCCGACGGCCTGCGTCAGGTGGCCGAGGATGCGGTCCTGAACGCCAACTACATCAAGGCCCGCCTGTCGGACCTGATGTCGGCGGCCTTCCCCGACGGCCCCTGCATGCACGAGGCCCTGTTCGACGACGAATGGCTGAAGGGCACGGACATCACCACCCTCGACTTCGCCAAGGCGATGATCGACGAGGGCTTCCACCCGATGACCATGTATTTCCCCCTGGTCGTCCACGGCGCCATGCTGATCGAGCCGACAGAAACCGAGTCCAAGGCCGAACTGGACCGCTTCATCCACGCCATGCGCCTGCTGGCCGAGGCGGCGAAAGCCGGCGACGTCGACCGCTTCAAGGGCGCGCCCTTCCACGCCCCGCTGAAGCGCCTGGACGAAACCCGCGCCGCCCGCTCGCCGGTGCTGCGCTGGACCGCGCCGGAAGGGTCGAACCAGGCGGCGTAAACCGGCCTATCGGATCGTTCTTCTCTCTACCGTCATCCTGGGGCCGTCCTTGGGATGACGGTGGATCAGGGCTGAGCCGCGACGCGCCGCAGCGCCGCAAAGGCCTCTCGGCCGAACTGTTCAGGCTCGCCGTCCGGACGGGCCAGCCAGGCCTCGGCGGCCAGTTTCATAATGCTGACGGCGGCCCCGGCTACGACGCGGCAGGCGACGTCGTCAGGCGCTAACCCCTTGTGCGCCGCCAGGGCCTGGGCCAGCAGCCGCTCCACCCGCTCGTACTTGGCGTGGTCGCCCGCCTGGAGGCTGGGGGTGTCGTGGATCAGCCGGGTCAAAGCCAGGATCTCGGGCGTCTGGAACCGGGCCGCGACGTCGGCCAGCGCCCCCTCGACCATGCCCAGCAGCGGCTCTTGCGCCGGGCGCGCGGCGACAGCGTCCGCGATCCGTTGCGGAAAGTCAGCCTTGATCGAGAAGACGATCTCTTCCTTCGACCCGAAATAGTTCAGCAGAGTCCGTCGCGAAACGTCGGCCGCCGCCGCCACCTCATCCAGGGTCGTCGTCTCGAAGCCGTTCTGCAGGAACAGTCGTATGCCCTCGGCCTGTATCCGGGCATGAGTCTCCATGCGCTTGCGCTCGCGCAGGCCTGGCTCGATGGAAATGTTATCTTGCACTTCTTGCATATTTGCACCGGATGCAGATATGCAAGCCGGAGCCCTTCAGAGCGACTCTTTTTCAGCGACAGGATAGCGCCGATGACGACCTGGACCACAAACGATATTCCGGATCAGAGCGGCAAACTGGCCGTCGTCACCGGCGCGACCGGCGGTCTGGGGCTGGAAACCGCCCTGGTGCTGGCCGCCAAGGGCGCGCAGGTCGTTCTGGCCGCCCGCAATCCGCAGAAGGGCGCCCAGGCCGAACAGAGAATCCGCGCGCAACATCCCGCCGCCGATGTCCGATTTGACCTTCTGGACCTGGGCGACCTAGCCTCGGTCGCCGCCTTCGCCGAGCGTTACCGGACGGCGGGACGACCCATCGACATTCTGGTCAACAACGCCGGGATCATGGCCGTGCCGACGCGCCAGACGACCGCCGACGGCTTCGAGCTGCAGTTCGGGACCAATTATCTGTCCCACTTCGCCCTGACCGGCCGGCTTCTGCCCTTGCTGACGGCGGCCCGCGCCCGTGTGGTGCAACTGGCCAGCATCGCCCACAGGGGCGGGCGAATCCGATTGGACGATCTGAACTATCAGACCGGCTACAGCGCCTGGCCGGTCTATCAGCAGTCCAAGCTGGCCATGCTGATGTTCGCCTTGGAACTGCAGCGCCGCAGCGACCGGCAGGATTGCGGCCTGACCAGCGTCGCCGCCCATCCCGGATTCGCCCGCACCGACCTGATCGACAATGGCCACGCGGGCCAGCGTCCCAGTCTGTTCGCCCGCGCGACCCACATGCTGGAATCCATCGCCAGCCATTCCGCCGCCGACGGCGCCCTGCCCATCCTCATGGCCGCCACCCTGCCGGACGTCGAGCCTGGCGCCTACTACGGCCCCCAGGGCTTCCAGGAGCTGAAAGGACCGCCCGGTCCGGCCGTCATCAAGCCCCAGGCCCGTGACGCCGAGATCGCAGGCCGGCTGTGGCAAGAGTCGGAACGGCTGACCGGCGTCCGTTACGGCTGAGTCTCAACGCCGTGTCATTCGAGACACAGCTGTGAATCCAAGCCCAATCATGACCGAAGCTTCATACCGCTGACACGGATCGGCCATCGAAGCGGAGTCTTAAGGGTCGTTGTGGCAGGTTCGCCACGGTCGTCTTTTCCCGTCGCCTGCAGGGATCGGCCGGTCGTGATGATCGTTGTCTCTGCGCCTCCTCCTCCCCATCTGGCCCGTCTTGACCTCCGTAACCGCGCTCCGCTTTCCGTCGTCCAACCCGCGCAGCCGTACGCTGCGTGCTGTGAAACGCTGGGCGCTGATGGCCGGGGGTCTGTTCGTCGTTCTGCTCGGGATTCTGATCGCGCCCCTGCCCGGCCCCGGCGGCATCCCCGTCATCGCGGTCGGCCTGATGCTGATCTTGAAAAGCTCGTTCTGGGCCAAGCGTCTGTTCATCCGCGCCCAGTACGCCCGGCCGAAATGGGTCTATCCCTTCCGCCGACTCATGCGGAAGAAGCCGGAGTTCGCCCCGGTCTTCTGGCAGCAGGCCCTTCGCGCCGAGAAGGTGGTCCTGAAGCGATCACGCCGGCGCCTGACGCGCACGCGCAAGGGCATGCGTCGCTATTTCCGCAAGATGTTCCGCTAGTTGACGCCTGATTTCGCGGTTGCGTTGCTGCAACCGCTAACCACAGGAACGTGAACGCCGTTCTCTCCCGTCAGGCGTATCCTGTGCTCGCGTTATCAGAGAACCACTAATGCGTTGGGAGGCGCTAAGGTCATGATGTCACGCGTACAAAAGGGCATGATCGCGGGCGTCGCCGCGACCGTCGCCGTTTCCTTGCTTGAGATACCCAATCTGTTCCTGAACTGGTTCGACCCCTTCCAAGGGGTCATCGCCACTATGATCGGCATGCCCGGCAATCTCGCCGTCGGCTGGGCGATCCACGCCGTCAGCGGCGTGTTCATCCTGGGCCCGCTGTTCGGTCTGCTGTGTCCCCGCCTGCCGACCGACACCCCCGAGACCAAGGGCATTGTCTTCGCCGTCGGCGCCTGGGTGGTGATGATGGGGGCCATCATGATGCTGGGCGACTACCGAACCTTCTCAGCCGCCGCCGGCTTCGGCACCATCGGCTGGCTGCTGATCACCCATGCGGTGTTCGGCATCGTGCTAGGCAATGTCTACGCCCGTCTGGTGACGCGTGAAAAACGTCAGGCGGCGCATTTCATGGGCGGCGCAACCGCCCACTGACAGCGGCGGTTCAGACATAAGAAAAGGCCCCCAGCGACGCCGGGGGCCTTTTTTTCGTTCGGCTAATACAGCCGGCCTCAGTTCAGGCGGTCGCCGATCTGGGCGATGGCGGGGTCGAGCAGCGGATCCTTGGCGCCGCTGGACAGGCGGGCGGCCAGGATCTGTTCGGCGG
>JBKBXN010000179.1:0-5305 GCA_046314055.1 Brevundimonas sp. | reverse complement strand
CTGCTGCTGTCGGACGATCTGGTGATGAACGCCCTGTCCGGTTCGTTGACCCAGAGGGCGCACAAGGCGCTGAAGGCGGGATGCGACATCGTCATCCACTGGAACGGCGACATGGACGAGATGCGTCAGGTCGCCGAGGGCGTCGGCTCGCTGAAGGGCGGGGCGCTTCGCCGCGCCGAGGCCGCCCTGGCCCGGATCGTTCGAACGCCGGAGCCGCTGGATCCCATTGCGGCCCATGAACGCTTCTTCCGCGCAATGGCGGGCAAGACGGACGCGGCCAAGGGGCCGGACGTGGGCGAGGCGCAGGCGTGACCCGCGTAGACTCTACCGGCCTCAAGCAGCGCCAAGCGCGGTAGGCCAACAAGAATGACCGACGCCTTTCAGCCGAATCTGGATTTCAGCGCCGTCGCCGAGGTGGAGGAGCGCGAGGCCTTCGTCGTCGATCTGGACGGCTATGAGGGACCGCTGCACGTCTTGCTGGCCCTGGCGCGGACGCAGAAGGTCGATCTGCTGAAACTGTCGATCACTCGGCTGGCGGAACAGTATCTGGCCTTCGTGCACGAGGCGCGGCGCCGCAACTTCGCCCTGGCGGCGGATTATCTCGTGATGGCGTCCTGGCTGGCCTATCTGAAGTCCCGCCTGCTGCTGCCGCGCACCGAAAAGGACAAGGGCGAGGAGCCGCCGGCCGAGGCCATGGCCGCGGCGCTGGCCTTTCGGCTGCAGAAGCTGGAGGCCATGCGCAAGGCGGTGGACCAGCTTTTGGCGCGGCCCCAGCTGAAGCGCGACGTCTTCACCCGCGGCGACCCCGAGGCGACGGTGATCGTCCCCTCCGACCGGATTGACGCCAGCCTGTATGAGTTGATGAGCGCCTATGTGACCCAGCGCCGGCGCGAGGAGTCGCGGCGCTATTCGCCCGGCCAGCGGGTCGAGGCCTTTCCGCTGGAGGCGGCGCGCGACTGGCTGCGGGAGGTCATGCCCCGCTTGGCTGAATGGACGCCATTGGACGAGGTCGCGCCCCATCGTGACGACGCGGACGGCCCCAGCCAGGCCAGCTATACCGCCTCGACCCTGTCGGCCAGCCTGGAGCTGGTGAAGGAGGGGGCGATGGACATTCGCCAGACGGCGCCGTTCGCGGACCTGTATCTGAAGCGGCGGGGAGAAGGGCATCCGCTGGAGCTGACGCCGTGATGCGCGGATATCCCCATGTCTGACCTCTCCTTCCAACCCGACGAGGCCGAGATCGAGCGCCGGGTCGAGGCCCTGCTGTTCGCCGCAGCCGGGCCGCTGAGCGCCGCCGAGATCGCCGCCCGCCTGCCCGAAGGCGCCGACGTCGCCCGCGCCCTGTCGGGTCTGCGCGCCCGGTACGAGGGGCGGGGGGTGGAGTTGGACTGTGTCGCCGACCGCTGGCGGTTCCGCACGGCCGCCGATCTGGCCTTCATGATGACCGAGGAGCGCGAGGAGCCGCGCCGCCTGTCCAGGGCCGCGCTCGAGACCCTGGCCATCATCGCCTACCACCAGCCCGTCACTCGCGCCGAGATCGAAAGCGTGCGGGGCGTCACCCTGTCCAAGGGCACCTTGGACCTGCTGTTGGAGATGGGGTTCGTGCGGCTGCGGGGGCGTCGGCGCACGCCGGGGCGGCCCGTCACCTACGCCACCGCCGACCGGTTCCTGGAACATTTCGGCCTGGCCAGCCTGTACGATCTTCCGGGCGTGCAGGAGATGAAGGCCGCCGGCCTGCTGGATCTGTCCTTGCCGGTCGGCTTCGAACTGCCCGATCCGGGCCGCACCGACGCCGCCGAAGACGAGGGACCCGTCATGGACGACGAGACGCCCGAGTTCGCTCAGGACTTCGTCGGCGACTAGGGGGCGACTAGGGGGCGATTAGGGGGAAGTCCCTATAGCTCCATTAACGAGGGTCTAGCGCGTACCGCTGTTAGCTTACGGCAGTATACGGGGGACGCTGGGTGAAGTCAGATTTGACCGGGTTCCGGATCGTGGCCCTGCTGATGCTGGCGGTCGTCGTCGGCATGATCGGCGTGTTGAGCATCGTCAGCAAGGGAATCGACGACCATCAACGCGCGCGCGAACAGGCTGTGGCCGGTCTCAGACTGGCCCGCGTTGTTGAGACCGTCGGCGAAGATTTGGCGCCGGTGACGATCTGGGACGAGGCGGTGCGGGAGTTGAGCGCACCGACCACCGCATTGTGGTTCGACCGCTTTGTGGGCGGCTTCTACACCTCCCGACACGGACATCTGGCGACCCTGAGCTATGATCCGTCAGGTCGCCTCCTTCGAGCCAATCATGCCGACCGGCCGCCACATGCGGATGAAACCGACCCTATGTCGCGTGCGGCTCGCCCCTTGGTCGATCAACTCGCGGCCCAGGCCAGAAACCGTGATCGTTCGACCCACGGCGCGGCGGCGGGCCTGCTCAAGACGAGCTTCATCGATGTGGACGGCGTCATCTATGTGGTCGGAGTCTCGACCGTGGTGCGTCACACCCCGGCCGGCGTCGTTCCCGCAGCGGATCCCATCATTGTGTCGTTCAAGGCGTTCGAGCCTGAGGTGCAATGGCTCCGTACCCGCCTGGGTCGAGCGGACGCCCGTTTTCAGGCGGGAATCCAGCCGATCGAAGGCATGACGGGGATCACCATCTTTGACCCCGCAGGCCGTCCCCTCGGCCAGGTCGTGTGGACCCCCGAACGCCCCGGATACAGCATCCTGACCCACGCCTTGCCGCTTCTGCTGTTGATGATGGCCGTGCTGGCGGCGGGCGGTGGCTTGCTGATGTGGCGGATGTTGACGGACATGAGGCGTCTGCGGGCCTCGGAGGCCGCGCTGTCCGCCGCCCTTGAACATGCTGAGGCGGCGAACGCGGCCAAGACCCGCTTCCTGTCCAACGTCAGCCACGAGCTTCGCACGCCGCTGAACGGCGTACTGGGCATGGCCGAAATCCTCGGTCAGGACGTCCTTACGCCCCGGCAGCGGGAACGACTCAACGTCCTGAAGGAGTCCGGCAATCGCCAACTTCGGTTGATCGAGGACTTGCTCGATGTTGTCAGACTTGGCGACGGCGCCGTGACGCTGGACGAACGCCCCTTCCGGCCCGTCTCACTTCTGCGCGGTCTTTATGGCGATCACCGTAGCGAAGCCGCAGCCAAGGGGCTGAAACTGAAGGTGGAGGCGGTCGAGGGCGAATGGTTGGGCGATGTGGTGCACCTGGAGAAGCTGCTCGGCGCCCTGGTCCATAACGCCATCCGCTTTACGGCCTCGGGGCAGGTTGTCGTGCGCGCACTGGACCGCAACGGCCTGACCTTCGAGGTTCAGGACACCGGTCCCGGCATGACCCAGACGGAAGCGGCGGTTCTGTTCGAAGCCTTCGTCCAGGGCGACGACAGCAGCACCCGCATGGCCGAGGGGCTGGGCCTCGGCCTGACGGCGGCCAATGGTCTGGCGCGGTTGATGGGCGGCCGGATCGAGGTCGAAAGCAGCCCGGGCTGCGGCAGCCTGTTCCGCGTCACCCTGCCTCTGGCGCCAGCGCTCAGTTCGTCAGAAGCCGAGGCAGCTTGAAGGTCACGGTCTCGCGCGCGCCCCCGTCCTCCGTCACCGTGGCGTCGAACCGTTCGGCGATAGCGTCCACCAGGGCGGCGATCAGCGGCTCGGGCGCCGAGGCGCCGGCGGTCACGCCCACCGTATGAACCCCGTCGAACCAGCTCCAGTCCACCTGTGAGGCGTCGTCGACCAGCCGGGCGTCGCGGGCGCCGGCGCGCATGGCCACCTCGACCAACCGGGCCGAGTTGGACGAGTTCTTGGACCCGACCACCAGCACCAGTTCGCAGCCCTCGCCCAGCACCTTGACCGCGTCCTGGCGGTTGGTGGTGGCGTAGCAGATGTCTTCCTTGTGCGGATCGGGCAGTTCGGGGAAGCGCCGCTTCAGCACCTTCAATATGCCCGCCGTATCGTCGACCGACAGGGTGGTCTGGGTCGCATAGGCCAGGGGGGCGTCGCCGGGCCGCTGGAACGATTCGGCGTCGGCCTCGGTCTCGATCAGGCTGATAGCGCCCTCAGGCAACTGGCCCATGGTGCCGATCACCTCCGGATGGCCGGCGTGGCCGATCAGGATGATGTGGCGGCCTGCGGCATGATGACGCTCGGCCTCGACATGGACCTTGGACACCAGGGGGCAGGTGGCGTCGATCACCTTCAACTCCCGTTCCTTGGCCTGGGCCCGGATGGCCGGGCTGACGCCGTGGGCCGAGAAGACGACCGGCCGGTCGTCCGGGCATTCGTCCAGTTCCTTGACGAACACGGCCCCCATGGCCTTCAGCCGCTCGACCACATGGCGGTTATGGACGATCTCATGGCGCACATAGACGGGGGCGCCGAACTTCTCGATGGCGCGCTCGACGATCTGGATCGCCCGGTCCACCCCGGCGCAGAAGCCGCGCGGCGTCGCCAGCCGCACCGCGATGGGGCGGCGTTCGGGCGAGGGGGAGGGGACGTGCATGTTCATGGCCGCCAACCTAGTCGTTCGCGCGTCATATCGCCATGCGGGGCGAGCGAATCCCCGCCCTCAGACAGCGACGCATCGCCACGGTCAGGCCCTATCCGGCGAAAATCCAGCTCGAACAAAGATTTAGCCCGTATTCACGACGCCTTGACCAACCGGCCGCTCACGATTAGTTTCCGCGCCGAATTCAGACCCGCCCGAACACCTTGTTCAGGCGCTGAGCGCACAGGTCCTGTCCCCTATGTCGGAATCGCGCGAAGAGGCGATCAAACGCCTCCAAGACAGCGCATCCGCATTGGAGGCGCGGACGACGGCGGAGAAATCCGCCGAGCTGACCGGCCATCAGGTGGCGGGGCAGGCCTACAAGATCATCGCCGAACTTCTCGGTGGGGTTTTGATAGGTCTGGCGTTTGGTTTTATCGCGGATTGGGTCTTTGGGACCCGCCCGTGGGGTTTGATCGGCGGGGTCCTGTTGGGCTTCGCCTTGTCGATTTACATGGCGCGTCGCACAGCCAACCGGCTGATGGCGCAGGCCAAGGCGTTAGGGACGTCGGCTCCGGCCGATCCTTACGTCGAGGCCGACGAAGACGGGGAACGATAGGGCTTCATGGCCGATCCGATTCATCAGTTTCAGATTCAGAAGGTCATCGACCTTCCTGACGTGACCCTGCCTGTGCTGGGCGTCGTCGATCTGGCGATCACCAACTCGCACATCGCCATGACGGCCGCCTTCGTCGTGATCGTCGGCTTCCTGGCCGCCGTGACCTCGAACGCCCAGGTCGTCCCGGGTCGCCTT
>JBKBXN010000178.1:0-5342 GCA_046314055.1 Brevundimonas sp. | reverse complement strand
GACGCGCACCGGGCTGGTCAAGACGACCTACAAGCGGGATGGGCGCGCGTGGCGCGTGGCAGAGATCCTGTCGGAGCGCCACTTCAAGCTCGTCAACAAGACGCCGCCCGCGCCCTCGGCAGACACCGCCCGCGCGCTGGCCCGACTGCTCCAGCAGAAGCAGGCCCAGCCGCCCGCGCCCGCGCCGCCGAGGCCCGTCGCAACGCCGCCGAAAGCCGCCGCCAGGCCGAAGAAAGCCGCGCCCACGCCGAGATCGCCCGCATCGACGGCGCCCAGGCCCGCGCTCACGCCGCCCAGGCCCGCGCCCAGGGCGAACAGGCGCGGCGCATAGGTGAACAGGCCCGACTCCAGGCCGCGAGCGCCCGCGTGGACGCCCGGCGCCAGATGGCCCAGGGCGCCGAACAGATGCGCAAGGGCGCTCAGGAGATGCGGGCCGAAGCCGTCCGCCTTCGCGACCCCGCCTATCGCGCCCGCCAGATCTCCGAGAACCGCATGCGCGGCTCCCACGTCACCGACGCCGAACTTATCGCGCTCGCCTCCAGCCTGCCCGCCAGCGCGGACGAAATGGAGCAAGGCGCGGACCGCCTGGCGCAAGACGCGCGTCGACAGGACTGAACGCCGTTTCACTGGCAGTGTGAAAGCGAACGATTCCCATCTCAATCTTACGGTTAAGCATGCGGAACCATACAATCTAACGCCGCATCAATATCCCCGTGACGTTGTAGAAATTCATTCTACAGGCGGGGACATTATGTTTTCAGAAGTTGCAGCGGCCTGGGTTCAGGCTGTCGGATCCATACTCGCCATCTTGGCGGCCTGGATCATGGCGACGTGGCAAGACCGGGCGCATGATCGGCGCAAGTCGCAACAGATAAAGGATCGCATAGCCGCAACCGAGGTGGTGTTGTTTCAATGCTGTTCAGCGCTCTCGCGGGCGGACAACAAGATGTCGGGCAAGGGCCGAAAGTTCAACTTGGCGAACATCGGGGCGACTGAGCAGGATCTCGAAGCCTGTCTAGACTACCTGTCGCGAATCCCGATTTTCGACATCCCCGATCAAGAACTGGTTGGTCGCGTCGTCGATGCCCGATACTGGATTATGACCGCACGCCGGCGCACTGCAAAGGTGCGCGAACAGTTGGAAAGCAATCAGGCTGCTAACGCCAACTTTGCTGAACCGCTGGAAAAGATGAAGATTTTCGCGGGCAAAGCCTGAGCCCTTCCTATTGTGCGGCCGCCCCCTGCGTCCACCGCTCCACGTCCGGCTGAAGACCGATCAGGGCCAGGCCGGCGGCGATGGATTCGAACTCGCCGCCGGTCTCGATCCGCTCCGCCCCGAACCGGCGATGGAACATGGTCCGCACCGCCGGGGTCAGGGAGGTGCCGCCGGTCAGGAAGACGCGGTCGATCCCCTCCGGCGCCAGGCCCGAGACGCGCATCGCCTCCTCTAGGGCTTCATCCAGGGCCGTTTCGATGGCGGTCAGTTCGGGTGCGATCCAGGCTTCGAACTGAGCCCGGGTGACCGGCTTCTCGATCCGCACATCGCCGGCCACGAACGAAAAGTCCGCCGCCTCGGCCGCCGACAGATCCTGCTTCAACGTCGAGACCGCGCGGTAAAGGGCGTGGCCGTGATTGTCGTCCAGCACCTCGATCAGCCGGTCGATCTTCTCGGGCTCAAGCGAGGTCGTGGCCAGGCCCCTTATGTCGCGCATGTCGCGCGACGCCCGCAGCAACGCCAGCTGATCCCAGCGGGCGAAGGCCGAATAATAGCGCTGCGGCACCGGCAGGGTCTTGCCCACGCTGGCGTAGAAACTGCCCTTGCCCAGTTCCGGCGAGACCAGATTGTCGATGATCCGATAGTCGAAGGCGTCGCCCGCCACCCCGACTCCCGACCGCGCCAGGGGCGTGGACTTCAGCCCGTCCGGCGTCCGTTCGAAGCGGATGATGGAAAAGTCGCTGGTGCCCCCGCCGAAGTCGGCGACCAGCACCGTCGCGTCCTGTTTCAGGGTCCGCGCGAAATAGAAGGCGGCCCCGACCGGCTCATAGGCGTAGCGGACATCCTCGAACCCCAGCCGGCGAAACGCGGTCTCGTAGCGCTCCAGCGCCAGGGCCTCGTCCGGCCGCGCCCCGGCGAAGGTCACGGGCCGGCCCACGATGACGCGCGGCGGCAGGTCGGCCATGGCCGCCCCCGCATGGTGGCGCAGCTTCAGCAGGAAGGCGGCCAACAGGTCCTCGAACGTATAGCGCCGGTCGTGAATCCGGGTCTCGGTGAAGGCGGTGCTGGCGGCGAAGGTCTTGAACGACTGGATGAAGCGGGTGTCGTGTGGATCGTCGACATAGGCCTCGATGGCCCACGGCCCAGCCTCGACCACCCGCTCGGGCCGCCCCGCGCCCTCGGCGGCGTGGAACTGGAAGCTCAGGGCCGAGCGGAAGGTCGAGCTTTCGCCGCCTTCAACGGCGAACTGCACCAGGACGGCGCCCGTCGTCGGGTCCGCCACCGCGACCACCGAATTGGTCGTGCCGAAGTCGATGCCGATCGTCAGCGGCTGTGGCGTGGTCATGACCCGGCTCCTTGAAGGGCGGGCTTCCTACAGGGTTCGGGCGCAATAGGAAACGCCGGATCGGCGGTTCAGGCCGGGTTGGTCGCCTTTGCGTAGCGCGCCAGCAGGGCCTCTGCCTGGATCAGATGCAGGCGCTCCACCATCGCGCCCCCGACCCGGATCGCGCCCCGCCCCTCGGCCTCCGGCGCCGCAAAGGCCTCCACCACGGCGCGGGCCTCGGCGACCTCGGCCTCGGACGGCGAGAAGGCGGCGTTGGCGGCCGCGATCTGCGACGGATGGATCAAACTCTTGCCGTCGAACCCGTACAGCCGTCCCTGCGCCGCCTCGGCCGCCAGACCGTCCGCATCCTCGATCCGGTTGAACACCCCGTCGATGGCCAGCAGCCCATGCACCCGCGCCGCAACCACCAGGGCCGCCAGCCACGGCTTGAACGGTTCGCGATCCGGCGCTGCGCCCGTCCCCAGCGCCTTGGCCAGGTCGTTGACCCCCAGCATCAGCCCGTCCAGCCGCCCGCCCGCCGCAGCCCCGGCCCTGGCGATGTCGTTCAGCGCGATCAGACCGCGCGGCGTCTCGATCATGGCCCACAGCGCCGCCCCCGGCGCGCGGGCCGAGATCGCATGGACCGTCTCGACCGTCTCCACCTTGGGCGCGACGATCAGGCCGGCGCCGGCCTCCGCCAGGGCGTCCAGATCATCCTCGCCCCAGTCAGTGTCGAGGGCGTTGATCCGCACGCCCAGCCTCGGCCCGAACCCGCCCGCCTTCACCGCCGCGACCGCCGCCGCCCGCGCCTCGACCTTGGCCTCGGGCGCCACCGCGTCCTCGAGGTCCAGAATGGCCACGTCGCAGTCCAGCGTCCGCGCCTTCTCGACCGCCCGCGCGTTCGACGCCGGCAGATAAAGGACGCTGCGGACCAGCTCGCCCCGCATCAGACCCGCCCGGTCACCGGCACCAGGGCGCCGGTCATGGCCCGGCTCTCGGCCGAGGCCAGGAACAGGATCACCGCCGCCAGATCGGCCGGCGCCACCCAGGTCGCCGGATCGGCGTCCGGCATGTCCTTGCGGTTGGCCGGGGTGTCGATGATCGAGGGCAGGACCGCGTTGACCGTCACGGCCGTCGTCTTCAGCTCCTCCGCCAGGGCCTGGGTCAGGGCGTGGACGCCCAGCTTGGCCGCCCCATAGGCCCCCATGCCCGCGCCGGGCTTCAGCGCGGCGGCCGAGCCGACATTGACGATCCGCCCGTCGCTCGCCGCCTTCAGATACGGCAGGGCCGCGCGGCTGGCGTTCAGGGCCGTGGTCAGGTTCAGCGCCTGCATCCGGTCCCAGGCCGGCGCCGCATCGTCCGTCGTCTGCCACACGAAGCCGCCGGCGATATTGGCCAGCACGTCCAGCCGCCCGAACCGGCTGATCACCGAGGCCACGGCCCCCTCGGCCTGGGCCGCGTCGGTCAGGTCCACCCCGCCGATCTCCAGCACCCCGGCCGGGACCGGATGCCCCTCGGCATGGTCGACGACCGCGACCGCCAGCCCCGCGGCCAGCGCGGCCTCCAGCACGGCCCGGCCCAGCACCCCGTGCCCGCCGGTAATCACCATCACCCGTTGCGTCATCTCGTCCTCCATCCCTTCCCCCTCTTGTTCTTCAGCTCAACCGGCGGCGAAGACCTTGGCCATCAGCCGCTCCAGCCCCGCCTGGTCCGCGGCGTCGAAGGCGGCCGGCGTCGTCGCATCCACGTCGAACACGGCGATCAGCGCGCCCGCCGCGTCCAGCACCGGCACGACGATCTCGCTGGCCGAGCGGCTGTCGCAGGCGATGTGGCCGGGGAAGGCGTGGACGTCCTCGACCCGTTGTGTCTGGCGCGTCGCCGCCGCCGTCCCGCACACCCCGCGCCCGAAGGCGATCCGCAGACAGCCCAGCGTCCCCTGATAGGGCCCGACCACCAGTTCGTCCGCCTTGTCCGGCGCCACGACGTAGAACCCCGTCCAGAAATAATGGTCGAAGGCGTCGGCCAGCATCGAGGCCACGGTCGCCATCCGCGCCGTCAGATTCGGCTCCCCGTCCAGCACGGCCAGAATCTCGGCCTCGACCTCGGCGTAACGGTCCGCCTTGTCGGCGGGGCGGTCGTCGCGGGCGACATAGGACATGGGCGGCTCCATCGATTCGAAGCCGATATAGGCGGCGGCGCCCCCGGAAGCGAGCCTCCCCGCAGAAAGCTCAATTTCTTAAATATCGGAAATCGCACAACAAGGTTCGAACACCCGAAAAATGTCACTTGCTGTGGCGCAGCTTTGTCGCAAAACATCGTTAACCATGTTTGACGGTCTGACCTGTCGGCGCCTGCGCGCCGCCCTGCGTCGCGTCGAACACGGGGCTTTGGGGAGCGACAGGACAGTATGGGGGAGTACGACAACGCGGATCGCGGTCCGTCCCGGCTCCAGCGGCATCGCATGCCTCTGGCCGGCGGAGCCGTGGCGGTTCTGGTCCTGCTGATCGCGGTCCTGCTGCTGGCCAGCTGCGGCGACGGCGCCCCCGCCTTCTGGCGGCGCGGCGGCCCGAACGAGGCCGCCCTGTCCTGCCCCCGCCCCGCCTCGATCACGGGGTCCGAGTTCAACGCCCAGGAGGCCGGTCTGCGCCACCTGCGCCGCGCCGCCTTCCGCGGCGACGATTCCATCCTGCGCGCGGTGATGAAGGTGCTCGCCGCGGACGGGTTCGAGGTGATCGGCGCGCAGCAGGTGCTCGCCGGCCTGCTGCCGCCCGCCGCCCTGCTGGCCGGCCCCGCGCCGGACGC
>JBKBXN010000177.1:0-5463 GCA_046314055.1 Brevundimonas sp. | reverse complement strand
CTGCTGGTACCATTTGGCCTGTTTGTCGGCGTCGTCGATCCAGATCAGGGCGGGGTCGTAGCGCAGGCCCTCGTTCTGCAGGTTCACCATGCCGCCGTCCTGTTTCAGGAAGGCGACCACCCCCATCCGCAGGAAGGGTTTGGCCAGGTCGAAGACCCAGTGGTCGGACCAGAAGATCTGGGTGATGCGGGTCCTGGTCTCGCTGATCGGGGTCAGGCAGGTCAGGGCCAGAACTTGCTTCTCACCGACCTGGATATGTTCCCAGCGATAGCCGGGCAGGCGGAAACTGATCTCGGTCGCCGGGGCGCCGCCCAGGATCTTGTAGAGTCGGCTGTTCGACGAGGGGGCGTGGCGCGCCATGGCCCAGCCGAAATCGGCCGGGACGAAGGCCTTGGCCTTTTCGTGCATCGAATGTTCGGACCGCCACCACCATTGCTGGTGGACATAGGGGCCGTGGGCCGGGTCCATCAGGCCGACGACGGCGTGGTCGATATGGCTGTCGAAATCCATCGTCTCGACCAGTTTCGGCCCCGCCCCGACGACGCCGGGGAAGACCGGCGGCGCGTGGTCCGGCTCCATGGGGTTGCGCGCGTCGGAGGCCATCCAGACGAAGACCATCCCCTGGCTCTCGCGCACCGGAAAGGCGCGCACCTTGATGCGGTTCGCCTCGAAGGCCTGGTCCTCGACCAGGGAGGGAATGGCGGCGCAGACCCCGTCGGGGCGGAAGCGCCAGCCGTGATAGGGGCATTCGATGGTCTCGCCCTCGCCGGGCTTTTCGACCAGTTTCCCGGCCGACAGGGGCGCGGCGCGGTGGGGGCAGATGTCGCGCATCGCATAGACGGCCCCGGCGCGGGTGCGGCCGACCAGGACGGGCTCGCCCATGATCTCGTAGCGTTTCAAACCGGCCGGAGCGACGTCACGCGACAGGGCGACGAAATACCAGGCGTCGGTGACGAACCCCTTGCCGAAGGGCTGGGCGCCGACCTTCGACGGGGCGGCTTCGGCTTGCGGGGACTGGACGGGAGGAGCGTCTGCAGGCTTCATGCGCGCCTTCTAACAGAGGGACGCGGGGTCTGTCCTCCCGCAGCTCGCAGAGAACTTTACAAAACAAAGTAGAGGCGGCATAAGGACCGTCTCACAGGGGAGTTTCGTCATGTTTCGCGCCTTAGGTTTCGCCGCCATGCTGTTCGTCGCCTCCGCCGCTCAGGTCCAAGCCCAGGACGGGCATGGGGCCCATCCCGAGGCCGGCCACGGCCACGGTCATCATCACGCGGAGTTCGCCTCCGACCGCATCCACGTCCGGGTGGACGGGGATATGGACGGGCGTGACATCATCCTGATCCCCGGCCTCAGTTCCTCGCCGGAGATCTGGCAGGGGACCGTGGATCACCTGACGGCCCAGGACGGCGTCGGCTGGCGCGTCCATCGCATCCACGTCCAAGGCTTCGCCGGCGCTCCGGCCGAAGGCAACGCCCAGACAGGCGCGACGCCCGGTCCCGTCGCCGCCCCGGTCGCCGAGGAAATCGCTCGCTATATTCGCGAGAAGGGTCTGAGCCGCCCCGCCGTGGTCGGTCACTCGATGGGCGGGACCATCGGCCTGATGCTGGCGGCGCGCCATCCGGACAGTGTCGGCAAGCTGATGGTGGTCGACATGATCCCCTTCATGGGCGCCATGTTCGGCCCGCCCGGAACCACGGTCGAGGCGGTGACGCCGGTCGCGGACCAGATCTGGGCCGCCCAGGCCAATAGCCCGCGCGAGGCCTATGTCGCCCAGGCGACCACGGCCATCACCGGCATGATCAATACCGAAAGCCGCCGCGAAGAGGCGCTGGAGGACATGCGCGGCAGCGACCAGAAGGTCTCGGCCGCCGCCTTCCGCGAACTGGTGACCACCGATCTTCGGCCCGAACTGACGAAGATCACGGCCCCGACTGAGGTGCTGTACGTCAAGTTCAACGACCCGCGCATGACGCCCCAGATCACCGACGCCATCTATCAGATGTCCTACGCCGGCCTGCCCGGCGTGACGCTGAAGCGGATCGACGACAGCGCCCATTTCATCATGTTCGATCAGGCCCAGGCCTTCTACGGCGAGCTGGACGCCTTTCTGGCGCGATGAGCCATCCAGCGGCGGATCGGATCGTCGGCCTGTACGAGGACAGGGCGGCCGACTGGATCCGCGATCGCGGCGCGGCCCTGTATTCCGCAGAGGGCGGGCTCGACGAGGCGAAGTGGCTGGACCTCTTCGTCGCCGACCTGCCGCCGGGCGCCTCCATTCTGGACGTCGGATGCGGATCGGGCTGGCCGATGGGCGCGGCCCTGCTGGAGCGGGGGTTCAGGGTCGTGGGGCGGGATTCCTCAGCGGCGCTGATCTCCCATGCGCGCCAGACCCTGCCGGCCGGCGTCTGGGAGACCGCCGACATGCGCGACCCGCCGCCGGACGACCTGTTCGACGGCGTTCTGGCCTGGCACAGCCTGTTCCACCTGACGCCCGAGGATCAGGGGCGTGTCCTGCCGGCCCTGGCACGCCAGGTGGGGGACGGCGGTCGGTTGATGTTCACCAGCGGCCCCGCCCACGGCGAGACCCTCGGCGAATGGCGCGGCGAGCCGCTGTATCACGGCAGTCTGGACCCCGCCGCCTATCGCGCCCTGCTGATCGAGGCCGGCCTGTCGGTGGAGGCCGACGGGGCGGCGACCGGCGTCTGGCTGGCCCGTCGCGCCTTTCTTTCGGCGAAATAGCCGCTCACGCTGGCGTGAAGTGAGCGGAGCCGTTTCGGCGGCGGTTCATACGGGGTACATATCCGTAGGGCTAATCCCGCCGAAGCGCGGTTCTTGAGGATATTCGATGGCGGGTCCAGGGTTCGGGGGCGGACAACAGGGCGGCGCAAAGCCGGCCCGCACGCCGTTGCAGAAGGCGCTCTACTGGGGCGCCGTGCTGGCCGTCTGGGGGCTGATCTTCCTGGTCGTCTTCTTCGCGGTGTTCGCGCGCGGCCTGCCGGACACCTCGAGCCTGTACAACGTCGATCGTCAGCCCTCGATCACCTATCTGGACCGCAACGGCGCCCTGATCGCCACCCGGGGCACCCAGATGGCGCCGCCTGCCGATCTGGACGCCCTGCCCGACTATGTGCCGGCCGCCTTCATCGCCATCGAGGACCGGCGCTTCTATCACCACCCCGGTTTCGACCCCATCGGCATGATGCGGGCGGTCGCGACCAATATGCGCGCCGGCCGGGTGGTGCAGGGCGGATCGACCCTGACCCAGCAGCTGGCCAAGAACCTGTTCCTGACTCCCGACCAGAATATGCGCCGCAAGGTGCAGGAGCTGATGCTGGCGGTCTGGCTGGAGATGAAATTCTCCAAGAAGGAGATCCTGGCCCTGTATTTGAACCGGGTCTATTTCGGCGCCGGCGCCTATGGGATCGAGGCGGCGTCGCAGCGCTATTTCGACAAGTCGGCCAAGAACCTGACCGTCGGCGAGGCCGCGCTGCTCGCCGGGCTGCTGAAGGCGCCGTCGCGCTATTCGCCCGTGTCGGAGAGCGAGCGGGCCGCCACGCGCGCCACTGTCGTGCTGAACGAGATGGAAGAGGCCGGGGTCATCACCGCCGCCCAGCGCGAGGAGGCCGTGACCCAGCCGATCATCGTGTCGCGCACCCTGGCGACCCAGCACGCCCAGTATTTCATCGACTGGCTGGACCAGTCGATCCGCGGCCTGGTCGGCGAACCGACCGAGGACATGGTGGTCGAGACCACCCTGGACCTGACCCTGCAGACCGCCGCCGAACGTTCGGTGCGGCGCATCCTGGACCGCGACGAGGGCAAGGGCGTGGAACAGGCGGCCCTGGTCGCCCTGGACGGCGACGGCCGGGTGCGAGCCATGATCGGCGGCGGCTCCTATGCCGACAGCCAGTTCAACCGCGCCGTCGAGGCGCGTCGTCAGGCGGGCTCGGCCTTCAAACCCTTCGTCTATCTGGCGGCGGTCGAGGCGGGCTATACGCCCCAGACCCCGGTGGTCGACCAGCCGATCACCATCGGCAACTGGTCGCCCAAGAACTATTCCAACACCTTCAGCGGAAACATGACCCTGGCCCAGGCTGTGGCCCAGTCGACCAATACGGTGGCGGCCTATGTCGCCGACCAGATCGGGCGCGACAGCGTGGCCCGCGCCGCGCGGCGCCTGGGCATCGAAAGCCGCATCGGTCTGGAGCCGGCCATGGCCCTGGGCGCCGTGGAGGTCTCGCCGCTGGAGATGGCCACCGCCTATGACGCCTTCTCGAACGGCGGGCGCCGGGTCGAGGCCTATGGCATCAGCCGCATCCGCACCCCCCAGGGCCGGGTCATCTATCAGCGCGCCACCGGCCAGAACGGCCAGGCGATCAACAATCCGTCGCTGTATTACATGAACGAGATGCTGCGCGGGGTCATGACCTCGGGCACCGGGCGCAGCGCGGCCATCGCCGGGCGCGACCTGGCGGGCAAGTCGGGCACGACCTCGGACTACAAGGACGCCTGGTTCGTCGGCTACACCGGCGGCTTCGTCACCGCCGTCTGGGTCGGCAAGGACGACAACACCGCCATGCGCGGCGTGACCGGCGGCTCTTCGCCCGCCGCAATCTGGAAGGGCTTCATGGAGGCGGCCCTGCCGCGCCTGAACGCCCCCCGGATTCCTAACGGCCCGGCCATGCCCGAGGGCTGGGTCGCGCCCGATCCGGTCGGCGACCTGATGTCCGGCATCGGCGAGGACGGCCTGCCGATCGAACCGGCGGATCCGATCGGCGGCGACCCCTATGCCGAACCGTCGGGAACCCCGGCTCAGCCGACGTCCCCCGCCCAGCCCGCCGTCCGCCCGACCGCCCCCCAGCCGGCGACGCGCGACACGCCGGACCAGCAGCCGGAAGGCCGCCAACCGGCCGAGAAACGCAGCGACCCGCTGTTCTTCTGACGGTCCCCTAGGGGACCGTTACATCCCCGCCGGCATGGCGCCGGCGTTGATGGCGATACGGCCGACCAGGCCCTTGACGATCAGGTCCAGAGCCGAGCCCTCGCGATAGTCGGCGGCGGCGACGAAATTGACCCGGTCCTCGGAGATCAGGGAATAGACCTTCTTCTGGTCCTTCTCGTTCGAGCGGGGATCATAGACGGCGATCGAGAAGCCCCCCTTGGTGTGCATCATCTTCATGGTCGGCACGTCGGTGTCGCCGTCGCCGATGAAGATCATCCGCTCGAACGGCACCGGCCTCTGGTCGTCGGGGATGAAATGGTTGATCCGCTCATGCTCCCAGTGGTTCTTCACCCCCTTGTTGATGCGGAATAGATACTGGGTCTTGGTGGTGTAGCTAGCTGGCCTCCTCCTTCATCTCATCCAGTCGAATGGGCTTCAAGTGAATGATGGGTGCAGCAGAAAACAGCACTTTCGGCTGTGACTCAGCCAGGCGGTTCTCAGCAAAGTCCCAGCGAGCACCT
>JBKBXN010000176.1:0-5467 GCA_046314055.1 Brevundimonas sp. | reverse complement strand
GAGCTGCTGAGCAAGTACGACTTCCCGGGCGATGACACCCCGATCATTGCGGGTTCGGCGCGCCTGGCGCTGGAAGGCGACCAGTCGGAGATCGGCGTGCCGTCGATCATCTCCTCCAGCCCGGCCGAGACGATATAGTGTTCGATCTCCAGCCCGTAGCGCGCCCCGAAGGCGTTCATCCGGTCGAACCAGCTGAGATCCTTCAGGCCTTCGAACAGAGCCACCGCCTCGCCGTGCCGCCGCAGGGTCTCGCGCGTCACCGGCGCTCCGTTCTGGCGCGCGTGGTGGAGCATCAGTTGCATATACATCAGGATGCCGTCGCCGTCGGCGTCCTTGGTCAGGCGCTCGGCCTCGCCCCAGAAGGCGCCGATGTCCATGCCCACGGAGGGGATGAAGCTGACCTCCTGCATATTGCCGCGCGCCAGGGTGCCGTCGAAATCATAGATCAGCGCCGTCTTCAGCAGCGGCTTTTCGCCAGAGGGGGCGTCGGACATCGGGCGGGCTCCAGAGCGGGGTCGGACCCCGCCCTCTATATCAGCCGGCGTCCTGCGTCGATTGCCGCCTCTGGCCGAAGGTCGGGGCCGCGCTCTTCTGTTCGGCCCAGTAGTCGGCGCCCGTGGTCGGCTTGAACATGGTGCGGGGCGTGCCGTCGCGCGCGGCCACGGCGAAGGTGTTGGTCGAGGCCTGATAGATCAGGGTGTCGCCATTGGGGCGTTTCACCGTCTCGGCGTCGCGCGGCGGCTTGGCGGTGAAGGCCGTGACCTTGTCCAGATAGTCCTCGGCCGAGGTCGCGCCGAAATCGGCGCCGTTGCGGTCGTAGAGGCGGGCGATCTTGGCGTCGACGGTCTCGCGTCGGCCGGTGGTGAGGACCGGCTTGGCCGCTGACGAGCCGTCCGCAGTTTCCGTCGCGGTCATGGCCAGGCCGATGGGCGCGGCCTCGGTCGTCCGGTCCCGCGTCTGCACCGCCGAGGCGTTGTCGCAGGCCGCCAGCCCCATCATCATCAGCCCCGCCGCCGCCAGAGCCATCGCCGCGCGCTGTCGCTGGTTCGCAATCATCCCCGTCCCTCCATCAAATACCCGCCTGACGCGATACAAGCACAACCGTTATGTTCCTGCAATGTTCTTTTCCACCGTCTCGACGGCGTCGCGTGGGGCCGCTAGACCGAGGTCATGGACAGTCGCCCCCTCTCGAACCGCAAAATCCTGCTGATCGTCGGCGGCGGCATCGCGGCCTATAAGGCGTTGGAGCTGGTGCGGCTGATCGCCAAGGCGGGCGGACAGACGCGGGTGATCCTGACCGAATCCGGGGCTGAGTTCGTGACGCCGCTGTCGCTGGCGGCGCTGAGCGGCCATCCGGTGCGGTCGGGCCTGTTCCACCCCGACGACGAGACCAGCATGGGTCATATCGAGCTGTCGCGCTGGGCTGATCTGGTGGTGGTGGCGCCGGCGACGGCCGGTCTGATCGCCAAGGCGGCGAACGGTTTAGCCGACGACCTGGCCTCGACCACATTGATCGCGACCGACAAGCGGGTGTTGCTGGCGCCGGCGATGAATGTGCGGATGTGGGAGCATCCGGCGGTCCAGGCCAATATGGAACGGCTGAAGGCCTTCCCGGGCTTCCACGGCGTGGCTGTGGTGGGCCCGGACGACGGCGAGATGGCCTGCGGCGAATATGGGCCGGGCCGGATGGCGGAACCGGCGGCGATCCTGGAGGCCATTCAGGGCCTGCTGACGGGCGCGGCCGGACGGCCTCTCGCAGGCCGAAAAGCGGTGGTCACGGCGGGGCCGACCTTCGAGCCGATCGACCCGGTGCGGGGCCTGACCAATCGCTCCAGCGGCAAACAGGGCTACGCCATCGCCGCCGCCCTGGCCGAGTTGGGGGCGGAGGTGACCCTCGTGTCGGGGCCGACGGCCCTGGGCGCGCCGGTCGGGGTGACGCGGATCGACGTGGAGAGCGCGCTGGAGATGCAGGCGGCGACCCAGGCCGCCTTGCCGGCCGACATCGCCGTGCTGTCCGCCGCCGTCGCCGACTGGCGCGTGGACACCATCGCCGGCGGCAAGATCAAGAAGGGGCCGGGCGGCCCGCCGACCCTGGCCTTGATCGAGAACCCCGACATCCTGGCCGGGATCGCCGCGCCGGGCCCGAACCGGCCGACCCTGGTGATCGGCTTCGCCGCCGAGACCACGGAGCTGGAGGCCAATGCGCGCGCCAAGCTGTCGCGCAAGGGCTGCGACTGGATCATCGGCAACGACGTGTCCGACGACGTCTTCGGCTCGGACGGCAACGCCGTGCTGCTGGTCACCGCCGACAAGACCGAAAGCTGGCCCCGCCAATCCAAGACCGCGATCGCCCAGGCCGTCGCGGCCCGTATCGCCGACCATTTCAAGAGCGTCCAATGACCACCGAGACCGCCATCCAGATCCTGCGCCTGCCCCATGCCGAGGGCCTGCCCCTGCCGGCCTACGAGACGGCGGGATCGGCCGGGATGGACCTGCGCGCGGCGGTGCCGGAAGACCAGCCGATGACCCTGGCGCCGGGCGCCCGCGCCCTGGTGCCCACGGGTCTGAAGATCGCCCTGCCGCTGGGGTTCGAGGCCCAGGTGCGGGCGCGCTCGGGCCTGGCGCTGAAGCACGGCGTCATCTGCCCAAATGCGCCGGGCACCATCGACAGCGACTATCGCGGCGAATGCGGTGTGATCCTGGCCAATATCGGCGCCGAACCCTTCGTCATCCGTCGTGGCGAACGCATCGCCCAGCTGGTGATCGCCAAGCATGAGCGCGCCGACTGGGTCGAGGTCGAGACGCTGGACGAGACCGCGCGCGGGGCGGGCGGGTTCGGGTCGACGGGGCGGTAAGAGGGACTGCTTTTTCACCCTCACCCTCGCCCTTGTGGCGTATGGATCCCAGGGACAAGCCCTGGGATGACGCCGGAGGAGATGGTGCTGTCGCCTAAACCGGCGGCGCGGTCGTCTGTATCAGGGCGTCCTTGCGGCGGACGTGTTCGCGCCAGGCGGTGTAGAGGCCGCTGGCGGCGATGAGGGCGGCGCCGGCCAGGGTGTTGGCGCTGGGCGTGGCGTGCATCAGCCACCAGCCGAAGACGACCGCGCCGACGATCTGGAGATAGTCGAAGGGCGCTACGACCGCGACCGGGGCGGCGCGCAGCGAGGCCGTCATGAACAGCTGGGCCAGCCCCCCGGCGATACCCGAACCGATCAGCAGGCCGAAGGTGGCCGGGGCGTGCATCCGGCCGACGAAGACCAGCAGGATCGCCCCCACGACCGACGAGGCGGCGAAGAACCAGAAGACGATGGCGGCGACATGTTCGGTGTCGCGCAGCTGGCGCAGGGTGATGGTCACGCCCGCCGTCAGCAGGGCGCCGGCCAGGGCGAAACCGATCCCGACCAGGGGCACGGCGTGGCCCCCGTCTCCGGAGATCAGGGCCACGGGCCGCATGACGACGACCACCCCGATAAAGCCGACCGCCACGGCGGCCCAGCGGCGCGGCCCCACCGCCTCCTTCAGGATCAGGAAGGACAGCAGGGTGGCGAAGATGGGCGAGGTGAAGCTGAGCGTCGTGGCGTCGGCCAGCGGCAACAGGGTCAGGGTCTGGAACAGGCAGAGAATGGAGACGATGCCCAGGGCGCTGCGCCCCGCCAGAGCCCAGGGGCGGCGGGTCGTCAGCCCGGCCAGGCCGCCGGGCTGGGTCAGCACCCAGATCACCACGACCGGCAAACCGAAGAAAGCGCGGTAGAACAGCATCTCGGCCGCCACGACCCCGTCGAACGAGGCCAGTTTCAGCGTCGCCGTCATGATCGAAAAGGCGCCCGCCGCCGCGATCCTGAGCGCGATGCCGCCGGCGATGTCTTCGACGCTGGTACGGGCCTTCATATCGTCCTGTAGATCCTGCGACCGGGCTGCGGGGCCGGGGGGTGTCATGCGAGGGAGCCTTTAAGCACGAACGGCGTTAACCGTTACGAACCGTCCAAGCTTGGCCGGAACGTTTTTCCAAATTCTTTTTGCAGGAGTGACGACGTGGAAAATCTGATCGATCAGATCGGCGACTTCCTGAGCGGAATCGCGGGTCTGGCCAGCGCCGGCTTCGACGGCGTCAACCAGGTGATGGGGCTGATCATCGCCATCATCGCCGCCCTGCTGATGGTGGATTGGCGGTCGCTGGCCTCGACGGCCCTGGGCGCGACCCTGGTGCATCTGATCGTGCTGGCGATCCTGCCGGTGCTGAACGGGGGCGAGTTCGCCCTGCCGGCGATCCTGACGGTCGGTTTCTGGATGACGGCCCTGGCGCTGTTCCTGGGCTATGCCATCGTCATCGCCATCTTCTTCTTCATCAAGACGCTGTTGACGGGGACTGCGTTCGGGCGACGCCGGGTCGTGCATTGATACTTGGGCCTACCGCGCTTCGCCCGACTTGAGGCCGGAAGGGCCCCCATCTCCGTCATCCTCGGACTTGACCGGAGGATCTGCTGCTCAGCCGCACATACGGCGGGGGCTGTTCCCCATCGTATGATCGCGCTGACGGTCTGGCCCTCGGGTCAAGCCCAAGGGTGAGGATGGTGAGATGCGCTCAAGCAGTGAGCGACCGCGCCGCGAGCGAAGCGCCCCAAAAATCAAGCCTGACGGAAGCCCAGCACGTCTTGCATGTCGTACAGGCCGGGCCGGCGCGTGCGGACCCAGGCGGCGGCGGCGACGGCGCCCTTGGCGAACAACGCCCTGTCGATCGCGGAATGGCTGAGGGTCAGGACTTCGTCCTCGGAGGCGAACAGGACGGTGTGTTCGCCGACGATGCCGCCGGCGCGGATCGAGGAGAAGCCGATCTTGCCGCTCTCGCGTTCGCCCTGAACGCCGTCATAGGGAGCGGAGCGGATCTCGGCCAGGTCGGTGAACCGGCCCTCGGCGGCGGCCTCGCCCAGCATCAGGGCAGTGCCGGATGGGGAATCGACCTTGCGGCGGTGGTGGGCCTCGGTGATCTCGATGTCCCAGTCCTGGGCGTCCAGACGTTGGGCCGCGTGCTGGACCAGGCCGATCAGGATGTTCACGCCCAGGGAGAAGTTGCCGCTCTTGACGATGGCGATCTTCTCAGCGGCCTTGATCAGCTCGGCCTCCTGCTCCGGTGTGAAGCCGGTGGAGCCGATGACCAGGGCCGGGCCGCCGCGCGCGGCCGCACCCTGGGCCAGGGCCAGGGAGGCGTCGGGCGTCGAAAAATCGATGATCACGTCGCACAGCGAGATGTCGGCCGTCTCGCCCCAGTCGAAGCGGGCGGCGACGACCACGTCTTCACGGGCGTCCAACACCTGAGACACCGCACGACCCATCCGGCCGCGATAGCCGGAAATGCCGGCGTGGAAGATTGCGCTCAAGCCGCGTTCTCTTTCGACCCGTCCGCATCCTGATTGCCCAGAATGTCGGCCCAGAAGCGCTTCGCCTTTCCGGCGAAGCTGGAGTTGCGTGG
>JBKBXN010000175.1:0-5481 GCA_046314055.1 Brevundimonas sp. | reverse complement strand
AGATCCAATTCGCCCGCTATGGTCGCCTGACCATAAGCGCCCGCCAGAATGCCGATCAGGGTGATGCCGACCTGGACAGCCGACAGGAACTGAGTCGGTTCTTCGGCAAGCTTCAGCGCTTTGCGAGCCCCGCGATCTCCCTTCTCAGCCCGGCTCTGAAGCTTTGATCTCCGGGAGGAAACGACCGCCAACTCGGTCATAGCGAACAGGCCGTTGAGCACCACCAGGAGCAGAACGACGACAATAGCGATGAGTAACATCTAGGGGTTTTTGGAGACCAACGCGGCGCAACAGACGGCGTCCGCGCAAAGACATTAGAGCACGGCGCTGCTTTACGCCACGCTTTCCTTGCGCGTCAGCCCGCCCGGCCCGCCTCGACCGATCCATAGGCGCCGGAAACGGGGCGTCCCTTCGCGTCATATTGCGAGGCGCAGGCGCTCATTCCCAGAACGGTGCCGATGAACAGTCCGATATGAAGCGCGCGCCGCATCGTGGTTACCAATCGCTTAACGTCGATCACGGACATAAACGATCACTTAACCTTCCGGCAAGCCGGCGCCCCACCCAGGCGAATATCGCAGACCAGCTCGACCTCCCCTTCCCCGCGCCGGACGGCTAAGAGAAGGCCATGCAGACTCTGGACTTCCTCGACGCCCTACCCGACGGCGCCTTGTCGTCTCCGGCGGCCCAGCGCAACGCCGCCTCGATCCTGGACGTGCTGCGCGCGCATCTGCCGGCGCGCGGGCGGGTGCTGGAGATCGCGGCCGGATCGGGCGACCACGCCCTGACCTTCGCCTCGGCCCTGCCCGGTCTGGACTGGACGCCCAGCGATCCCAGCCCACAGGCGCGCGACAGTCTCTCGGCCTGGCGGCGGGCCGGTCCGTCGAACCTGCGCCCGCCGTTGGCGGTGGACGCCGCCGATCCAGCGACTTGGCCGCAAGATCGGTTCGACGTCGTCTATTGTGCGAACATGACGCACATCAGCCCCTGGTCGGCGACCGAGGGGCTGATGGATCTGGCCGGTCGCGTCCTGCGACGCCCCGGCGGTCTGCTGGTTCTGTACGGCCCCTATCGGGAAGCCGAGGTACCGCTGGCGGCCTCGAACGCGGCCTTCGACGACAGTCTGAAGGCGCGAAACCCGGCCTGGGGCCTGCGAGATCGTGCGGCGGTCGAAACCCTGGCCCAGTCGCATGGCCTTGCAGCCACGCGCCGGGTCTCGATGCCGTCGAACAACCTGAGTCTGCTGTTCAGAAGCGCCTGATCAGAGCGCGCTGACGGCGGCCGAAAGCTGAGCACGTTCGTTCAGCAGGGTCGCCTTGCCGTCCCGGAACACCGCGCCATGCGCCTCGGCCGCGACGCCGAAGCATTCCGCAGCCACAGCCACGCCGTCGGCGAAGGCGATGACCAGCAGATCATGGGCGCGCGCCAGCTCGATCAACGACTTCACGGCGGCCAACGACGCCTCATCCTGCGACCCGCCCGGCACGACCAGGCCCTTCAGCCGGCCTTCGACGATATCCGTCGCCGTCGCCGTCGCCAGCACGGTGACGCCTCCGGTGATCAGGCTGGCGTCGCCTGTCGAGATGGGCGCGAGGCCCACGCCTTCAGCCCGCAGCGCCCCTTCGACGTCGCCCAGTTCGCCGAATTCCATGTCACGTCGCATCACCAGCCCCATGCGCAGCCGGGTGGGAACAGGACGGTTGTAACCAGTGCGACGGGGTCCGGCGGAAGATTTGCTTTGAGCGTACAAGACGTCTCCTTCTAGGGTTTCAATAAAGATCGAGATTCTGCGACGAAGACCGCCGAACCATCGACACGAATGACCAGAAAAACGAAAATCGACGGGTCCGACGGTGGTCGTCCCGCACTCTGGATCGTTTGTGGAATGTCGCCTGATATAGTGAAATATCCGGCCGGATCAACCTTGCGCACCCACGCTTGAAGCCAAGGTGATCATGACAGCCTCGATCCGCTTGCTCGCACCCGCGCCCCGCCCTAGACAGCGCCATTGATTGAGCGACGGAATCCGATGGCCTTCACCCGCACCTATGACGGCGACGAACCCGTCCGCGTAAACAAGTGGCTGGGCCAGACCGGCGTCTGTTCGCGCCGCGAGGCCGAGAGCCTGATCGCCGAGGGCCTGGTCTCAATTGACGGCGAGACCATCAATGACGCCGGCCGCAAGATCGAACCGGGCCAGACCCTGACGCTGAACGACACGGCGCAACAGGCCCTGGCCTCGGGCATGACCCTGGTGCTGCACAAGCCGGTCGGCTACGTCTCGGGCCAGCCCGATCCGGGCAAGATCCCCGCCGTGCGCCTGCTGAAGACCCCCAACCGTATCGGCGAGGGCGAGACCCCCGCCCGCGACGCCTCCCTGCCCCCGATCGGCCGTCTGGACGAGGATTCGCGCGGCCTTTTGTTGCTGTCGTCGGACGGCGTCGTGGCCAAGGCGGTGATCGGGCCAGCGTCAGAACTCGACAAGGAATATCTGGTCGTCGTCGACGGAGCGATCACTGAGGGCAAGCTCAGCCGCCTGCGCCACGGGCTGGTGCTGAACGACAAGCCGCTCAAACCCGCCCGCGTCACCCAGATCGCGCCGCAACGCCTGCGCTTCATCCTGACCGAGGGCAAGTATCGCCAGATCCGTCGCATGTGCGAACTGGTCGGGCTGGAGGTCGTGGACCTGTACCGCGTCCGCATCGGCCCGCTGGAGCTGGGCGACCTGCCCGAGGGCAGATGGCGTCACCTGACGCCCGAAGAGCGCGCCGCCCTTATTGCGGCGTCAACGCTCTGAACCACTGCTCCAGCAGTTCGGCCTCGGCCCGCCGCGCGGCCGTGCGTTCGGCGGCCTCGGCGTCCACGCCCCACTGATCTTCCTGGAACATCTCGTCGATGCGGGACAGGTCGAAGGCCGTCCCGCCGGCCAGCACGCCGCGCTCCAGCGCCAGACCCAGCACCGCCGACCCCAGCAGGGGCACGGCCGTCGCCAGTCCGGTCAGGCGGAAATCATCCAGCGACAGGGCGTGGGCCTTCACCCGCGCCATGGCTTCGGGCGACTGGGCCCGGTGCACGATCCCCGTCGCGGCCTCCAGCGCCACTCCCATCTCGCGGGCCGCCCAATCGCGCCACGGTCCCCATTCGCGCTGCTGGCGCTCGACCAGGGGCGTCGGATGTTCGGCCAGATAGCAGACCACGTCCGAGCCGGCATAGGCGGCGATCTCGTCCGCCACCGGCTCGCGCGCCTGCCCGATCCGGTCGATGGCGGTCGAGGCTAGACGCGTCGCGGGCATGGTCGAGGGATCCAGGAACTGACCCTGGGCCGCCCATTCGTCCGCAACCAGCTGGGCTGCGGCCTGGGTCGGCAGCACCAGCGGCGCCTTGGCCGGGGTCTTGGGCGTGCGCCCGTCCAGCAGCACGGCCCAGCCGTCCCCTTCAGAAGGATTGGCGGCATGAGGTCCGACCGACACGGCGGTCCAGAACCGCGACACCCGGTCGGGCGACAGTTCGACGAAGCGGGGGCGATGCGGGGTGTTGGAATCGGTCATCGGATAGTCCGTACAGTTCAGGCCGGCACGACGTCGAACGCCAGGGTCAGCCGCGTCTCGTCGCCGCCGAACGGCTGGGTGCCGTGCCACATATAGGAAGGGAAGATCACCAGGGTTCCGGGCTGGGGCCGCACATGATGCTGGGCCTCCAGCGTCGGCACGCCGGGCGGCGCTCCGAACCGCAACCAGCCCTCGCGCCCCTCCTCCGCCCCCACCACCCTCGACGGCAGTTCGATATGACAGGCCGAGGACAGCCAGCCCTCGGCATGGATATGGTCGGCGTGGACTCCGTTGGGATGCAGGCGCACCGACCAACAGCCCTGAAGTCGATAGTCGCCTGTATTGCGCGCCCGCAGCGGATCCTCGCCCGGACCCAGGGCGGCCATATAGGCCCGGATCGGCGCGTCTATGGCCTGGAAGAAGGCGAGAATGGCGGGGTCGCGGCTTTCCGACAGTTTGGCCGTGGTCTGGGATCCGCCGCGCAACGACTGGCCGATCGGATGGGCCTTCAACCCGTGCAGGCCGTGCAGCGCCTGCGCCAGATCGACCAGATAGGCCTCCAGCGAAGCCCACCGCGACGGCGCCTCCAGCCGATAGGGTCGCACGAAGGCGGCATAGTCGTACATTTGGTCATAGCGCGGGTCGCCCAGCATCCGCCAGGCCGTGGCCTGACAGGCCAGGACATGCTGATTGGTCGGCGCGATCCGCCGCAGGGCGTCGATATGAACCATGGCCGCCTCAGCCTGACCCAGGGCCAGCCGGCATTCGGCCTGGGCGACCAGAACGGCGATCACCGGCCCGCCCGCCATCACGGCCGCTCGGTCCGCATGGACCATGGCCCGTTCAGGGTCCAGCCGCTGCATCGCCTGGGCCGCCGCCAGTTCTCCCGGCGCATCCAGCGGCCCCGCCGTCAGCACCTGATAGGCGGCCTGCGGCTGACCGGCGTAATCCAGCAGACGGGCCTTGATCTGACGCAGGACCGGTTCGCCCGGCGCGGCCGCAATGGCCTTATTCAGCGGCGCGCAGGCCGCCTCGAGACCGGCGCCCTGCATCCAGATCAACTGGCTGAGGTCGCGCAGGGCGTCGGCGTATCCGGGGCGTCGCGCCAGAGCCTCGCCATAGGCCGCCTGCGCCGCATCAAACCGGTTCTGGGCCTGAAGCGCGCGGGCCAGCACCAACCAGGTCTCGGGCGCGTCGCCGCCTAGGGCCAGGGTCTCGCGACATGTCGCCTCCGCCGCTTCGGCCCGGCCCAGGTCGCCCAGGGTCGAGGCCAGGTTATGACGGGCGGGCACGCTTTGGGGCCGCAGAGCGACCAGGCGCTGCGACAGGTGGGCGCTCTCCTCCAGCCGCCCGGCCCGTTTCAGCAGATCGGCATGGACCGACAGGGCCTGCCAGGGCGCGTCCGAGCGCGGGGTCACATCGGCCAACAACGCCAGCGCCTGATCGATCCGCCCGACGGCGGCCAGACGCTTGGCCTGTTCGACCGTGTCCTGAACCTCAGCCGTCACCGGATCCTCTTCACGCCCAAGAAGGGATCATCCTCCGCCTCGTCTTCGGAGAAGCCGAAGTGGGCGAAGCCGGCCTTCATCTCGGGGCTCAGGGGCGCCGTGACCTTCAGCACGCCGCCGCGCGGGTGGTCCAGTTCGATGCTGCGGGCATGGAGCTGCAGCTTCAACGGCCCGGACAGTTCCTTGGATTTCTCGTCGCCGTATTTGGGATCGCCCAGGATCGGGTGGCCGATCCCGGCCATATGGGCGCGCAGCTGGTGGGTCCGGCCGGTGAAGGGGCGCAGGGCCATCCATGAGGCGCGGTGCGAGGCGCGCGACACCGTGCTGAAGGCCGTTTCGGCCGGTTCGGCCTTGGGGTCCTTGCGCTCGGCGGGGCGCATCATCTCGAAGTCGTTGATGCCGGTCTTCTTCAGCGGCATGTCGAT
>JBKBXN010000174.1:0-5496 GCA_046314055.1 Brevundimonas sp. | reverse complement strand
GCCGCCGAAGGCCTGGCCGATGGCTTGGTGCCCCAGGCAGACGCCCAGGATCGGCATGGAGGCCGGGGCGCTCTCGATCAGCGGCAGGCAGATGCCGGCCTGGTCCGGCGCGCAGGGGCCGGGCGACAGCAGGACGGCGGCGGGGTTCAGCGCCCAGGCCTCGTCCGCCGTCAGGTCGTCGTTGCGCACCACATGGGTCGGCGCGCCCAACTCCGCGAGGTAGTGGACGAGGTTGTAGGTAAAGCTGTCGTAGTTATCGACGACGAGGATCATGATCTGGCTTCTAGGCGTGACAAGCCGCCGCGCCAAGCGTGCGCGGCGTTAAAGCGCATCTTAACATTGGTGCGGGCAGATGGGGGTCGTGAAACTGAGCACCGAAAAAGACATCGCCGAAAAGATCGCCGCCGCCAAGGCGAAGCTGGTCGTGGTCGAACCCAAGCCGATCAGTCCCTATGCGGCCCTGGGCGCCGCCGCCCTGGCCGCGACGGCGGCCGTGGTCATGGCTGGGGTCGTCGTGTTGGGGCCGGGCGTCCGCTTTGACGAACCCCCGGCGACCTACGGGCCCTAGCGATTGCCGGTGCGGAAGCGCCAGGCGTCGTCGGCGGCCCGCATGGGGGCGCGGGCCTTATGCCGGGTCTCGGCGTATTCGGCCGCGGGATCGCTGTCGGCGACCACGCCGGCGCCGGCCTGGACGAAGATCTGATCATCAGCGAACAGGGCGGTGCGCAGGGTGATGCAGATGTCCGCCTCGCCGCCCGCTGAAATATAGCCGACGCCGCCGCCGTAACCGACGCCGCGCTTTTCGGTCTCCAGCTCGTCGATCACTTCCATGGCTCGGACCTTGGGCGCGCCCGACAGGGTGCCGGCGGGAAGGGCGGCCAGCAGGGTGTCGACGGCGTCCAGTTTCGGGTCGGCCTTGCCGCGCACGTTCGAGACGATGTGCATGACCTGGCTGTAGCGTTCGACGACGAAGCTCTCGGTCACCTCGACCGTGCCCGGCGCGGCGACGCGGCCCACGTCGTTGCGGCCCAGGTCCAGCAGCATCAGATGTTCGGCCCGCTCCTTGGGATCGGCGAGCAGTTCGACCTCCAGGGCCTTGTCCGCCTCGGGCGTGGCGCCGCGCATGCGGGTTCCGGCCAGCGGGCGAATGGTGACCTGGCCGTCCTTGAGCCGGACCAGGATCTCCGGGCTGGAACCGGCCAGCTGGAAGCCTTCGAAGTTCAGATAGAACAGATAGGGCGACGGGTTCTGGCGACGCAGGGAGCGGTAGAAGGCGAAGGGATCTTCGGTCCAGGGGGCCGAGAAGCGGTGGCTGAGCACGACCTGGAAGATGTCGCCGGCGGCGATATAGTCCTTGGCCTTGGCCACCATCTCGCCGAAGCCGGCCTCGTCCACGGGCGAGATGAAGGTCGGGGCGGGCGTCTGCTGCGGGGCCGCGCGCACCGGGAGCGGCTCGCGCAGGGCGGTCTCGAAGGCGTCCAGCCGGGCGACGGCGGCGTCGAAGGCCTCTCGTGCCGCGCCCCCCGTGTCGGGATAGGCGGCGGAGACCAGGATGATCTCCTGGCCCACCGAATCGAAGATCGCCACCAGCGACGGGCGGGTCAGGACCGCGTCGGGCAGGTCCAGCGGATCGGGATTGGGTTCGCCCAGCGGCTCGAGCAGGCGCACCATGTCGTAGCCGAAGACGCCGAACAGGCCGGCGGCCATGGGCGGCAGGCCCTCGGGCAGGTCGAACTTCGAGGCGGCGATCAGGGCGCGCAGCGACTGAAGCGTCGGCAGGGCCTCGGGCGTGAACCGGCCCTCGGCGACGGCGGGGCCGCGCGCCAGCTCCGCCGCGTTGGAGCGGCAGCGCCAGATCACATCCGGATCCAGGGTCAGGATCGAATACCGGCCTTTGACCGCGCCGCCCTCGACCGATTCCAGCAGACAGGCGTAGGGCCGGCTGTGGCCGAGTTTCAGATAGGCCGAGACCGGCGTCTCGAGGTCGTCGATGACACGCCGCACCAGCACCTGCGGCCGACCGGCTGAGAGGCCGGCGGCGAAGGCGTCGAAATCGGGTTCGCCGGAGACCGCCCCGGTCATTGGGCCGGAGCGGCCGGGGCGGTCGGCTCGGCGGACAGGCCCAGGGCCTGACGCGCCAGGGCGACGTCGTTCTTGGCCTTGGACCGCTTGGCGCCGGCGGTCATTTCCGCCTGGACCATGGCCTGAACCATTTCCTGCGTGATGCGCGGGCGGGCCTGTTCCGCCAAGGGACCGGCGACTGCGGGGTTGGCGGCGTGAACATTGTCCACGCGGCCGACCAGATAGCCGCCCTCGCCGGGTTGCGAGAAGACCTGGCCCTTGCCCTGGCCGAACAGGCCTTGCAGCACGCCCTGACCGATGGCCTCTTGCGTGGCTTGGTCGCGCACCACGCCGGTGCGCACCGTCAGGGGCGCGTTGACCGAGCGGGCCACGGCGGCGATGTCCTGGCCCTGGCGGACGCGGCCGGCCAGTTCCTCGGCCTTGGCGGCCAGACGGCGCGAAATCTCGCGCTGGGTCCATTGGGCGGCCAGGGGCGCGCGAACCTCGGCCAGGGTCGGCAGGGCCGACGGGCGAATGTCGTTCACGCGAACGGCGAAATACTGGCCCTGGCCGGCGTCGATCACGTCGCTTTCGCCGCCCTTGGTCAGGCTCCAGGCCGTTTCGAAGACCTGGGGCGGGGCGTTCAGAGCCTGGCCGTTCGGCAGTTTGCCGTCCTGGGTGAAGGGGGGCAGATCGACGATCCGGCCGCCGGCTTCCCGCGCGGCGTCGGCCAGGTTCTTCCCGGCGGTGCGTGCGGCCTCGTATTTTTCGACCTTGGCGTAGGTCTGACCCTTCACGTCCTCGTCGCGCAGTTCCTGAACGATCTGCTCGCGGGCGCTTTCCAGCGTGGCCGGCTGGCCCGGCTGGACCGAGGTCAGCTTGACGACGGCGAAGCCGACGCCGGCCTGGACCGGATCCGACACCTGGCCGGCCTGGAGGCCGAAGACGGCGGCGGCGGTGGCGGCGTCGCCGATGGCGGCGCGCGGGGTGGCGTTGAAGTTGGCGGGCTGGATGCTGTTGGCGCGGCCGACATTTTCAGGCGACTGACCGGCGCGCAGGGCGGCGGCGATCTTCTGAGCCACGTCGCGGCTGGGCGCCGTCAGGGTGACGAAGGTGCGGGTTTCGGGCTGGCTCAGGCTGTCCTTCTTGAACTCGAAGCGTTCGCGAATCCGGTCGTCGGAAATGGCGGGAGCGGCGCCGGGATCGGGCGTGAACAGAACGACCGAGACCATCCGGAACTCAGGCGCGCGCAGGCGGGCGGCGTTTTCCTGGATGAAGGCGTTCAACTGAGCATCGGTCGGGGCGGGGACTTCGCCAGCCATGGCGGGCGTAACCTCGAACCAGCGGCCGTCGCGGGTTTCGAAGGCGGCGCCGGCCAGCAGGGCGCCGTAGATGCGCGGTGCGCGGGCGCCGGCGAAGATGGCGGAGCCGAAATGCTCGGTCGCATACTGGTCGCGCAGGTCTTGCTCCAGCATGGCCGGGGTCAGGTTCTGTTGGGCCAGGGCGGCCTCGTAGGCCTGCTGGTCGAACTGGCCGGTGACCGAGTTGAAGAAGGCCGGGATCTGGCGGATCTGTTTGACGATCAGTTCCTTGCCCGGGCGGATGCCGGCCTTCCAGGCCCAGTTCAGGAAGCCCAGCTGTTCGGTCTGACTGTCCAGGAAGCGGGTGTGGATGTTCTCGGCGATCAGGTCCTCGTTGGTCACGGGACGACCGGCCTGCTGCTGGATGTTCTCACGCACCCGCCCGAAGGCGGCGGTGAACTCGGCCTCGTTCATTGAACGGTCGCCGGCGTCGATCACGTGCTTCGGGCCCAGGTTGGCGAAGACATCCATGCGGGCGCCCACGATCACGAAGCTGATCGCGATCAGCACGAGCAGGGCGGCGGCCCACTTGGAGCGCGAGAAGGCGCGGAAGGCGGTGATCATTCGAAGACCCGGAGATTTGCCGACAGTGGCGTCGCTCCGGCGTATAGTCGGGGCGGGCGCGCCCCCGCAAGGACGGCGTGATGGCCAGATTGCGGCGCCCCCCTTGGCTTGCCGGTTTTCGCCGCTTAGACAGGCGCGATGAAACAATCCGTGAAGTTGATCGTCGGCAATTGGAAGATGCACGGCGTGGCGGCCGACCTGGCCGAGGTTCGGGCGCTGGTTGAAGGGGTGCAAGACGTGCGGTCTGACTGCCGCATCGCCCTGTGTCCTCCTGCCACTCTGACGGATCGCATGCGGCATGTCCTGGCCGGCGGCCGGGTCGAACTGGGCGGGCAGGACTGCCATCAATCGCCTTCAGGCGCCTGTACCGGATCGGTCTCTGCCGAGATGCTGGTCGATGCCGGCGCCACTCTGGTGATTCTGGGTCATTCGGAGCGTCGCGGGGCCTTTGGTGAAACGGACGCCGAGGTGGCGGCCAAGGTCGAGGCGGCCATCGCTGTCGGTCTGGAGCCGATCGTCTGTGTCGGTGAGACGTTGGCGCAACGCGAGGCGGGCCAGGCTGCAGCCGTCGTCAGCGCCCAGGTCGAGGGCTCGCTGGCTGACGGTCTGTCCGAAAGGCCTTTTGCGGTCGCCTATGAGCCGGTCTGGGCCATAGGCACTGGCCTGACGCCTAGCCTGGAGCAGATCGCAGAGGTTCACGCCGCAGTGCGGTCGGCCATGATACGGCGCCTGGGTCAGGCGGCGCGGCGGGCGCCGATCCTGTACGGCGGGTCGGTGAAGCCGGACAATGCGGCCGAAATCCTGGGCGTGCCCGAGGTCGGCGGCGCCCTGGTGGGGGGGGCTTCGCTGAAGGCCGAGGATTTCCTGAAGATCATTCGCGCGGCCTGACTTTGGCTTGAGGTTTGCCCCCCGGCGGCTTCGGTGATAGAGGCCGCCGCTTGATCGGCGCAGCTCCGCGCCCACATGAATGACGCCATGCTCCAGACCATCCTGCTCGTCGCCATCATCCTGATCGCCGTCTCATTGACGGGCGTCGTGCTGCTGCAGCGCTCGGAGGGCGGCGCCCTGGGCATGGGCGGCGGCCCCTCCGGCTTCATGACGGCGCGCGGCGCCGGCAATCTGCTGACCAAGATCACCTGGGTTCTGGCCTTCCTTCTGTTCGGCCTGACCATTTTGCTGACCGTCGTGGGCAATATGGATCGCGCCTCGGTCTCGATGATCGACGCCGACGCCGTGGGCTCGCTGGCCACCACGCCACAGACCCAACAGCAACAGCCCGCCCAGCAACAGCCGGCCGCTCCCGCCCAGCCGACGGCCCCGTCGCTGGACGATCTGGAAGCCAGCCTGCCGTCGGCGACGACGGCGCCGGCGACCGCTCCGGCCCAGCAGCCCGCCCAGTAACGGTCAGGCCAACGATCCGACTTCCCGAAAGCGCGCCGCAGGGCGCGCTTTCTTCTTTTGATCAACAGTTCGATTCGCAGCGGGCGATGCGCCGTTCGCGAATCATGGA
>JBKBXN010000173.1:0-5569 GCA_046314055.1 Brevundimonas sp. | reverse complement strand
CTGGGAGATGACCGCCAGACGGCCGTAGGCGTCCTCGCCTGGACCAGCGGCCACACGCTCGGCGACTTCCTTCTGGAACATCAGTGTCAGGCTGTGGGGCAGCCAGGGGCCGGTCAGCCATTTGATCAGCAGGGGCGTGCCGACGTTGTAGGGCAGGTTGGAGACCAGATGGGTCGGGCCGGAGACCAGATCGGCCTCCTTCACCTTGAGCGCATCGGCCTCGACGATGGTCAGGCGGCCGGAGCCGTCGTCCAACTCTGTCAGCAGGGGGATGAAGCGCGGATCCTTTTCCACCAGAACCACGGGGCCGGCGTCGGATTCCAGCAGGGCGCGGGTCAGGCCGCCGGGGCCGGGACCGACCTCGATCACCGCCCGGCCCTCGAACGGGCCGGCCAGCCGCACGATCTTGCGCGTCACATTGAGGTCCAGCAGGAAATGCTGGCCGAAGCTCTTCTTGGCCAGCAGGCCGTGGGCGTCGAGGGTTTCGCGGAGGGAGGGAAGGTCGGTCACACGCCCTGTTAGCGCGCGGCGCGGGCCGCCGCCATCTCCGATGCCAGACGAATGGCGGCGATCAGGCTGTCGGGACGCGCGATCCCCTGGCCTGCGATGTCGAAACCGGTGCCGTGGTCGGGCGAGGTGCGGATGACGGGCAGGCCCAGCGACACGTTCACACCGCCCCAGAAGTCCAGCGTCTTGACCGGGATCAGGGCCTGGTCGTGGTACATGCAGACGGCGGCGTCATAGGTCGCGCGGGTGTCGTCATGGAACAGGGTGTCGGCCGGCCTGGGATCGGTGATGTCGATGCCCTCGGCGCGAAGCTGACGGGCGACTGGGATCAGGGTGTCGATCTCCTGAAGCCCCAGGGCGCCGCCTTCGCCCGCGTGGGGGTTCAGGGCGGCCATGGCCAGGCGCGGGCGGGCGATGGCGAAGTCGCGTTTCAGGCTTTCATGGACGACGCGGGCGGTGCGGGCGACGCGCTCGGCCGTAACCAGTTCAGGAACTTGATCCAGGGCGACGTGGATGGTGACCAGGCAGGCGCGCAGGTCGCGGGCGGTCAGCATCATGACTGGACCGCGCGTGCCGGCGTAGGGGGCGTCGGCGGTCAGTTCAGCGATGAATTCGGTGTGGCCCGGAAACCGGAAGCCCGAGGCGTACATCGGCGCCTTGGCGATGGGGGCGGTGACGACGCCGGACGCTTCGCCGGATAGAACGAAGCTGACAGCCTCCTCGATACCATCCGCGACGGCGGAGGCGTTGGCGGGATCGGGGTTTCCGACCACGACCGGGGCGGGCAGGGGGCGGTGGATGACCGGCAGGGCCCGCGCGAATCGGTCAAGCGCGTCGGCGGGACTGTTGATCTCGATGACCGGAACACCCTGGTCCCGCAGCAGCGCGGCGTCGCCGATGACGGCGAAGGCTAGGGATTCGGTGTTGAGGGCCCGCCAGGCGGCGGCCACGATCTCCGGCCCGACGCCGGCGGGTTCGCCCAGCGTCAGGACCAGAGGCCGGGTCATTTGAACTCGATAAGCGCGTCGTTGCGCAGGTCGCGCAGATAGCGGCGCTCGAGCACGGCCAGGTTCTGGGATCGCAGACGGCCCTCGACCTGTTGACGATTCGGGGCTTCCGGGCCGCCGACGCGACGGCCGCAGACGGCGACCAGGTGCAGACCCAGCGGGGTGCGGATCGGGGTCGAGACCGAACCGATCTCGCCGGTTCGGGCGAACTGCTGGAACTGGGGCGCCAGGTCGGCGACGTCGGATTCGCCGAGGTCGGACCCGATGACGCCAGCCGTCGCGCGGGACTGGGACAGGATGTTATCGCAGTTCAGACCCTGACGCATGGCTTCCAGCGTACGGGTCGCGGCGGCGAGGTCGGCTTCCGAGGCGGTTTCGGGCAGTTCGACCATCAGTTGCTTCAGCGACACCAGGCTGGTCGCGGCGCCGTCACGCTTGTCGCGCATATAGATGATGTAGACACCGCCATCGACGGGAACGGGGTTCGACAGCTGACCGGGCTGAAGCTGGTCGAAGATGGTCTGGAGCGCGGGCTGGACCGTGCCCTTGACCACCCAGCCGGCGTCGCCGGGGACGCGGGCCGAGGCCGAGGGCGCCGCCGAGAATTGCTGGGCCACGGCCTGGAAGGGCGCGCCTTGGATGATCTGCTGCACCAGTTGGCGCGCGCCGTTCACGGCGGCCTCCTGACCGCCGACGCGGGCGGCCTCGATGTAGATTTCGCCGATCAGATACTGGGGCTGGGCCGCCGCATCGTTGAGACGACGGACCTCCTGATCGACCTGAAGCGTGCTGGGACGGGCGCGGCTGTTGAAGCGGCCGGGCACCAGCTGGCCCCAGCCGATCTCGGTGCGCAGGCTCTCGCGGAAAGCGTTCGGCTGGATGCCGCCCTGCTGCAGGAACTCCATATAGGCGGCGGGCGTGACCCCGGCCTGACGGGCCATTTCGGCGATTTCCCCGTCGACTTCCTGGTCCGTGATTTTGAGGGTCTCGAACTTGGTGATTTCCTGCGCCTTCAGGCGCTGTTCGATCAGGCGGTTCAGCGCCGCCTGCTGGATCGCCGGCAGGTTCTGCTCGGTCGGCTGGACCTGGGACGAGGCGATCAGCATCAGCATCTGCTGTCGCAGGTCGAAGCCGGTGATGATCTTGTCATTCACCGTGGCGACGATGCCGTCAGCCATTTCGAACTGGGGCGCAGGGCGAGCTGCGGCGGGGCCGTCGCCGGCCGCAGGATTGGGAGCCCCGGCGGCAGGCACCTGCTGAGCGGCCGGAGCGGACGCCGTCTGACCCTGGGCCGAACCGGCGAGGAGGACCGCCGCGAGCGCAGCCCCCGTCGAATAACGCATCAAACCCATTGGTCGTCCTGATTCCTCACAGCGGTCCATCTGCCAAGCCGGCAGGCGGTCGCGCCCCGTAAAGCGTCATGCTCAACGCATCTCGCCCTGTCCATAACCTGAACCTCCGAAAGTGGCGAGGTTTAGGCGCACATAGATCCCGTCCGAAGGTCCGCTGGCCCGAACGCGCGTATTGTTGCGGCGATAGCCGAACTCGACACGGAAACAGTCGTCGTCGAACAGCACGCCGATTTCCTGACGCGTGATGACGTTGCGCTCCAGATCGGCGATGCCGGTGACGGCGACGCCCCAGTTGCCATAGACGAACTGCTGGCCTGCCAGTTGCACGAACTCGTAGTTGCGATTCTGATCGCCCGACAGGGGATTGGAGCGATCGACGATATAGCTGACCGAGGCCAGATTGCGGCGGCCCCAGCGGCCGTCCACCGCCGCCTCCGCCCGGTGGATGTCGCCCGAGCCGTCGAAGGTGGCGCGGCCCCAGCTGCGGATACGGTCGGACGGCGAGAAACTGCCTTGGACGACCCAGTCTGACGCCGACGAGGCCAATCCGGTCGGGTCGTACAACTGGCCGGTCGTGCTGTCGGGGATCGTGGTGCGGAAGGCGTCTTCATCGTCGGCGCGATAGCTGCGGCCGACGAACAGGCTGGCGCTGCGGCCTTCCGACCAGCGAATCGTCGCCCGGCCGCCCGCCGTGATCCGCGCCCCGCCTTCGACCAGGTCGTAGCCGGAGAACCGATCCATGCGGAACAGCGACGATTCGTCGAGCTCGATGACCTGCGAATCCTCATTTGGGATGCGGGGATCTATGTCGGCCTTGTTGGAGATCGAAAGCTGGGCGACCGGTTCCAGGATGATGTCGGCGCGTTGAGTACGGCGGATCAGCGGATAGCTGAGATCGACGCCGGCGCTGGCGCGAGTCCGGCTCAGGCTTTCGTCGTTCTCGACGCCCATCATCGGCGGGAGGTCGGACAGGGAATAGAGATCAACCCGGGTGTCGACGAAGGGCTCGATCCGCAGGCCAAGGCCGGTAATGAAGACGCGCCGCCATTCCGCCTGCGCCGTCACGCGGCGGCTGTCGACGCCGGCAAGGCCTGTCGTGTCGGACGGCACGATATCGGGGTTCAGCACGGGCGCGCCGACGAATCTGTCGCGGTACAGCGAGACAGCGGAACCCTTGACCCGCAGCCGTCCACCGAAGACCGGGCCGGCCGGTTCCCAACGCGCATCGATCAAAGGCGCGACCACGGGCAGGGTGTCGTCGTCCTCAAACACCTTAAAGCCTGACGCGTCGCGGAAGTCGTTGTCCTCGAAGGCAGGGTCCAGCCGCAGGCTCTGGATCGAGAAGGCTGCGACCGAGAGATAAGACCGCTCGGTCTGGTGCTCGGCGTAGATCTGGCTGATCAGCCGGCGTCGGTCGCCGTAGTAGAGGCCGTTGTCCTGATAAGGGTCGCGAATGTCGTAGCGGTCGAACAGGGTCTTGTCCGAGGTGCGTTCGGCGGTGAAGCCGAACCGCCACGGCCCCTGGGGATCGAAGTCGCCGTGGGACAGCAGATAGGAGCGGTGTTCCTCGTCGCCGAACCGAACATTGCTCTCGTAGTCGCCGTCGCCGTCCAGGTCGAAGTCGCCGAAATTTCGCTCGTAGGTGTAGCCGCCGCGCGCGACGACGGAGCCGTTGGCGAAGCGACGACGCCATTGCAGGTTCAACAGGGGGGCGACCGAGCTGTTGATCTGAGGGCTGTTCGACCGAGACGCCGCGGCCCTCGTCATAGTTGATGATCGGCACCAGCAGGCCGGAGGCCCGCTCCACCGTCGGATCCGGGTGGGCGAAGAAGGGGGTGTAGAAGACAGGCACCCCGCCGACGCGGAAGATGGCGTTGCGGTAGATAACGGCGCGCAGGGCCTCGTCCTGAACCACTTTTTCCGCCTGGATCGAGACGCTGGGCGTCTTTGGGCCGTCGGCGTCGCAGATCGGGCAGGGGGTGAATATGGCGTAGTTCAGCTCGTTGACGTTCTCGCTGCGTCTGATCGCCGTCGCCGCCATCAGGCTGGCGCCGTTCTCGAGCCGCGTCGCGAAATCGACGGCGACCGCCGCCTTCAGGTCTCGGTCGGTTTCGAGATGGCTGGCGTAGACGACCGTGCCCTCGGGCGAGATGGCCTCGACCCGGCCGCTGATGGAGGCAGCCCCGCTGGACAGATCATAGGCCAGATCATCACCGCGCAGGACATTGCCGTCTGTGCGCAGATAGACACGATCTCCACCGTCGCTCTGGACCGTGATGACGTCGCCCGAACGGCCCGCTGAGGCGGCGTCGACATAGACAGCGCCCTTGTCCAGGCCGTCCTGGACA
Organism: Brevundimonas sp.; assembly: GCA_046314055.1. Lineage (GTDB taxonomy): Bacteria > Pseudomonadota > Alphaproteobacteria > Caulobacterales > Caulobacteraceae > Brevundimonas. Next base: position 355 of record JBKBXN010000173.1, on the reverse strand, counting down.
CCGACGGGGGCTGTTTGGGCCAGAGCCGCGCCGGAGGGGACACAGATGAACAGCGCCGCGCCGGCGAGAAGCCGTGCCCGGAAGGCCTTGGAACGCTGATCGCGATCACCCTGCATGAAGCATCCGTCTGTCTTGAGCGAGGCGCTCGCTTAGCCGTCTTCGGTATAGAACAGCAAGGTGAAGGCGGCGAGGCCCGTCAATATGGGCGGCAGCCAGGCCGCCACGAGCGGCGGAACGACCTCGGCCGAACCCATGGCGGAAGAAAACTGGTTCAGGAAGAAGAAGGCGAAGCCCAGCACCACGGCCGCGACGCTCATCTTGGCCAGGTCGCCCAGTCGCATCAGGCGGAGCGAAA
>JBKBXN010000172.1:4851-5596 GCA_046314055.1 Brevundimonas sp. | reverse complement strand
AAGGCCGACGACGGATCGGTCGGCCATGCGCCCATGTCCGAACCCATGGGCACGCGGCTCATGACCTCGACGCCGCCGCCGACGGCGAAGTCGGCTTCGCCGGACTTCACCTTGGCGGTGGCCATGTTCACGGCTTCCAGGCCCGAGGCGCAGAAGCGGTTGACCTGAACGCCGGCCGTATATTGCGACCAGCCGGCCGACAGAACCGCCGTGCGCGCGACGTCGGCGCCGAGTTCGCCCACAGGGGTGACGCAGCCCAGGATGACGTCGTCGACCTTGGAGGTGTCCAGGTCGTTGCGGTCGCGCAGGGCCTCCAGGACCTGGGTGGCCAGGCTGAGGCCGGTGATCTCGTGCAGCGAGCCGTCCTTCTTGCCCTTGCCGCGCGGGGTGCGGACGGCGTCGTAGATATAGGCGTCAGCCATGGGCGTGTGTCTCCATTTTGATCCCGGCGCTCAAGGTCCGCCGGCTGGGCGGGCGTCTCGCGACCTGGGGGAAGGACGGGTCTAAGCTCGGACGTCAAGAACCCTACGTTTACGTCAACGTCAAGTAATAAGCCGCGTGAACGGCTGCGGCGGCAGGGCCGCACAAATCCAGATGGGGGCAGGTCGAAGGTCGCGCCAGCCATAAAGGCGCGCAAGACGCCGGCCGCGACCGTCACGGTCGGGCCGGCTCAGGTCGTGCGTCAGCGCGGCGGAATGCGGCTGGCGCCGCCCGTGATGCGGCAGGCGTATTCGGTCTCGGGCCG
>JBKBXN010000172.1:0-4829 GCA_046314055.1 Brevundimonas sp. | reverse complement strand
TTTGCATACCGGTCGGGGTCAGAATGCCCTGACGCTCGGTGCATGTGGCCTCAAGTCGCTTAAGGTCTTCCTGATAGGTGTTCGTCTGGCCCGTCGAGGCGCAGGCGGTCATCAGTGGTGCAGTCATCAGGATGGCGGCGAAGAGGGTGCGCATGGTGTCTCCTGTTTTCCGAAACGCGTCGGCGTTTCGACCCTGCCCCCCGGCGCAGCAAGACTACTGCGCGACCGCCAGCCTGACCAGCTTGCCGTCGTCTTCGTCGGTGATGGCCCAGACCGCGCCGTCCGGCCCCACCGCCACGTCGCGGACGCGTTCGCCCAGATCGGTCAGCAGCCGCTCCTCGCCGACGACGCGATCATTCTCGATCACCAGTCGGGCGATGTGTTTCTCCTTCAGGCCGGCGACCAGCAGATCGCCGTCCCAGCCGGGGAACATGGCGCCCTGATAGAAGGTCGCCCCGCCCGGTGCGATGACCGGGTCCCAATAATAGACCGGCTGTTCCGTGCCGGGCGTCTGGGTGGCGCCGCTGTTGATCTGACCGCCGGCGTATTCGACGCCATAGGCCGCGTCGGGCCAGCCGTAGTTCAGACCCGGCTTGTCCAGATTGACCTCGTCGCCGCCGCGCGTGCCGTGTTCGATGGTCCAGATCGCGCCCGTGCCGGGCTGCACCGCGATGCCCTGGACGTTGCGGTGGCCCAGGCTCCAGATCTCGGGCAGGGCGCCGGCGCGGCCGACGAAGGGATTGTCCTGGGGAACCGAGCCGTCGGCGTTGATGCGTATGGTCTTGCCCATGTGCGAGCCCAGGTCCTGGGCCTGGGGCCGCATCGGCCGGTCTGAGCGTTCGCCCAGGGTGATGAACAGCTTGCCGTCCGGCGCGAAGGCCAGGGACGAGCCGAAATGCTTGTCGCCGTCATAGACGGGCAGGGCGCGGAAGATGACCTGAACATTTTCCACCCGCGCCCCGTCGTCGGACAGGCGGCCTCGGGCGACCGAGGTGGCGTTGCCGCCTTCGCGGGGCTCCGAATAGCTCCAGTAGATCAGACGGTCCTGGCCGAAGCCGGGGCTGACGACGATGTCCAGCAGGCCGCCTTGGCCGCGCGCATCGACGCGGGGCAGGCCCTGGACCGGTTCGCCGATCTGGCCCTGGGCCGTGATGATGCGTAGCCGGCCGGGCTTTTCCGTCACCAGCCAGCGCCCGTCGGGCAGCAGGGCCATCCCCCAGGGGTGCGACAGGCCGGAGGCGACGACGCTGTGGCTCAGCGCCTGTTCGGTCTTCACGCCTGGGGCGCGGGTCTGGCCGGCGAAGGCGGGCTTTTGATCGGGGTTGTTGGCCGGCCGGGTCTCCAGCGGCGCACCCGCCTGGCCCCCCGTTTGGCCTGAGGCCGGGGCGCTCTCGCCGCTGGCGCCGCAGGCGGCGGCGAGGACGAGCAGGGAGGTCGAGGCGGCGAGGACGATCAGGCGCATGGGGGTGACTCCGGTCGGGTCTGGACGTTCCGTCTGAACAGAAGCCTCAGGGTTACCGTTCCCGCGAAACCCTGTCATGCGCCGCATCGCCGCACGATCTGCGTCGAGATGACTTGAACCGCGCGCCCGACGGCGATATAGGCACGCCTCTTTCGCGCTGGCCCCAGGCCTCGCGGACGCCCGGAGACGGGATGCGACTGGGTAGCTCAGATGGTTAGAGCGGTGGATTCATAACCCACAGGTCGGCGGTTCGATCCCGCCTCCAGTCACCACTCCCGAGGACTGTTGCCGAATACCGCGAAAGTCCCGCCTTCCGAAGAAGGCGGGTTAGACTAGCCCAACGTTGGGCGAGTTAAATTCAGGTCTCTCTATTTTCGAATTAGTCAGTGACCTTGCCGCAGGTATCAGCCGGACTCCCCCGCGCAAAATCCAAAGCGCCAAGGCTCAAGAATTAGAAGTAGACGGGGCCGTCGGCTGTGCACCAGCCGACCTGTTGGTTGCTCGAATAAGCAGTAGTTTGACCGTCCGTGTATTCACTGCCCCCGGCCCAGATCGGTTGTCCCCATCCGCCGTAACAGACTCCGTAATTCCGTCCGACCTCGACCGTCTTGGTGGCGTCACTATAATAGACAGTGTCGTAGAGGCGAACCTGTCCTCCGGGGAAAGTTTGAGCCGAAGGAGCAGTGGCAGCCAAGCTGGCGGCAGCGACCGCGCCAGCAGCGATGACGGCAAGACGCATTGAGATATTCATTATACCCTCCAGGGGAGCCAATCTCCCAGACGTAATGAGCGCAGCTCGCGCAGGTAATGGCAATCAAAAATAGCCATAGGCGATGCGCTGGGGTTGTGTTTCAGGTTGGTGTCCTGCGGCCTAAAAAATTGGTTTTCGCCTGCGTTGTCAGCACCTGTTGAAAGCGGCGTCCTGACGCGGGCATGGCCGGCAACCGGTTGTCGCCTGCCGCGTTTTGCGGCCAACAACCTTGACCGGAGAGATCTCATGACCATTCGAACCACGGGCCTGCTAGCCGCGACGGCCTTCCTGGCCTTATGCGTCGCCGCCTGCACCCCTGCAGAACAAGAGACCACCGAGGCCCGGGCCGGGGTCGCCGCCGATAAAACCGCCGCCGCCGCCGCGCGGGCCGGGGAAGTGATAGAGTCCGGCGCAATGAAGGCCGCCCAAGCCGTCGAAACCGGCGCGGGCGATGTCGCCGACGAACTGGAGGAAAACCAGGCCGAAGCCGCTGCGGAGGGCCGCCCCGGCGACGGGCCAGCGCGTGCCGGCCGGGAACTGACGCTTCGTGCCTAGGCGGGCGGCGTCGCTCCGGCGGCGGGCGCGCCTTCCGCCAGCAGGGCGTCGATCAGGGCGTGGGCCTCGGGGCTGTTCCAATCCGCCTCGCCCGAGAAGGTGGCGCGGATGCGGCCTTCGCGATCCAGGAAGATGGTCTGAGGCATCTTGCCCTTGCCCGGAAACTCGAACGGCAGCTGGAATTTGATGTCGCTGTACAGCGGCAGGGGCTCGTGGACATCGATGAAGCTCTTTGCGTCGGCCAGGGCGTCGGCCGAGGCGTCGACGTTGATCGGCAGGACGATCAGGTCTTCGTTGGTCTGATAATGCCGGGCCAGGGCCGCCAGGGTCGGCATTTCGGTGCGGCACGGGGCGCACCACATGGCCCACAGATTGACCACCACCACCTTGCCCTCGAAGGTCGAGAACCGCACGGCCGTGCCGTTGCGGTCGCGGAACATGTATTCCGGCGCGGTCTTCAGCTCGGACGGCGTCTCCAGCGACGCCAGCGGCCCGACCGCGAACCGGGCCAGATCGCTTTTCGCAACAGGCGTCGTCTGGGGTTGCGCCTTCTGCCGATGATTGGCGTATAGCGACATCGCCAAGCCGCCGGCGCCGGCGAGCGTGCTGAACAGCACGAGCGCGCCGACGACCGCCCAGATCGCCTTTCTCGAGCCACTCATGACAGACGCCGCCTCCGATACCGCCCAAGCCAGTGCTTCTAAGGCCCCGGCCAAGCCCGCAGGTCAAGACATGTGGGGCGGCCGCTTTTCGTCGCGCCCCGCCGAAATCATGCAGGCGATCAACGTCTCCATCGGCGTGGACCAGCGTCTGTGGCGTCAGGATCTGGCCGGATCGCGCGCCCATTGCCGGATGCTGGCCAAACAGGGCGTGATCCAGCCGGCCGACGCCGAAGCCATCCTGGGCGGCCTGGACGCCATTGAGGCCGAGATCCTCGGCGGGACCTTCCCCTTCCGCGACCAGTTCGAGGACATCCACATGAATGTGGAGGCCCGGCTGTCGGAACTTATCGGCGAACCCTCGGGCCGGCTGCACACCGCGCGCAGCCGTAACGACCAGGTGGCGGTCGATTTCCGCCTGTGGGTCCGCGACGCCGCCGACCGCACCATCGCCCAGCTCAAGGCCTTGCAGGCCGCCCTGCTGGACCGGGCCGACCAGCACGCCGCCGACCTGATGCCCGGCTTCACCCATTTGCAGACGGCCCAGCCCGTGACCCTGGGCCACCATCTGATGGCCTATGTCGAGATGTTCGGCCGCGACGCCGGCCGGTTCGCCGACGCCCGGACGCGGATGAACGAAAGCCCGCTGGGCGCCGCCGCCCTGGCCGGTTCGCCCTTCCCGATCGACCGCCACATGACGGCGGCCGAACTGGGCTTCGACCGGCCGATGGCCAACTCCCTGGACGCCGTGTCGGACCGCGACTTCGCCCTGGAAAGCCTGGCCGCCGCCTCGATCACGGCGGGCCACCTATCGCGCCTGGCCGAGGAGATCGTGGTCTGGATGACGCCGATGTTCGGCTTCGCCAGCCTGCCCGACGACCTGACCACCGGGTCGTCGATCATGCCGCAGAAGCGCAATCCCGATGCGGCCGAACTGGTCCGGGCCAAGACCGGCCGGATCCTGGGGTCGCTGGTCGCCCTGTCGACCGTGATGAAGGGCCTGCCGCTCGCCTACTCCAAGGACATGCAGGAAGACACACCGCCGGTGTTCGAGGCCTTCGACGCCCTCGACCTGGCCCTGGTCGCCATGACCGCCATGGTCTCGGCCCTGCGGCCCAACACCGAACGGATGGCGGCGGCGGCCGGCGCCGGCTTCTCGACCGCCACCGACCTGGCCGACTGGCTGGTGCGCGAACTGAACCTGCCCTTCCGCAAGGCGCACCATGTGACGGGCGCGGCGGTGAAACAGGCCGAGGCGATGGGCGTGGACCTGTCGCAACTGCCGCTGACGGAAATGCAGAAACTGGAGCCGGGGATCACGGAAGCGGTTTACAAGGTGCTGACCGCCGAGGCTTCGTGCCAAAGCCGTCAGAGCTATGGCGGCACCGCGCCGGAACAGGTC
>JBKBXN010000171.1:0-5618 GCA_046314055.1 Brevundimonas sp. | reverse complement strand
TGATGGTGGGCCGCAGGAAGACCAGCAGATTGGTCCGCCCCCGCTGACGGCTGTTCGTGCGGAACAGGACGCCGAGGCCGGGGATGTCGCCCAGGCCGGGGATCTTGTCGGTCTGGATGATGTCGTTCTGGTCCAGCAGCCCGCCGGCCACCGCGATATCGCCGTCATCGACCACGAGGGTCGTCTGCAGCTCCCGCTTGTCCAGCACCAGGTCCGTTGCGCCGTTGCTCAGCCCGCCATTGATGGCCGACACCTCCTGGCGCAGGGTCAGGGTGATCGAGCCCCCAGCGTTGATCTGGGGCTTGACCGTCAGCCGCACGCCGATGTCCTTGCGGTCGGTCGTCGTGAAGGGGTTGGAATTGCCGTCCAGCAGGGTCTGGCCCGTGGTGATCGGCACCTCCTGCCCGACCAGGAAGGTCGCCTCTTCATTGTCCAGCGTCATGATCGACGGGGTCTGGAGCAGGTTGGAGCCCTTGTCCGTCTTGGCCGCATTGATGATGAAGCCGAACAGGCCGTCGCCGACCTCGAACCCGCCGCCGCCGACGAAGCCGTTGGCGCCCACCAGGCTGTTCAGGGCCAGGGTCTGCAGCTGTTCGCGCAGCGGATCGTCCTCGTCCAGCTGGCCCGCATAGGCGCCGCCGGCGATGTTCACCAGCGGGGTGGCGTTGTCGGTATAGTTGGTCAGGCCGACGCCGTTCTCGCCGCCGTACAGCCACTGGACGCCGAGTTCGCGCACGGCGTTGTCGCTCAGCTCGACCACGATGGCCTCGATCAGCACTTGCTGGCGGCGTACGTCCAGCCGCCGGATCACATCGGCCAGGGTCCTCTGCATATCGGCCGGGCCGGCGATGACCAGGGCGTTGGCGCCGGGGAAGCGGGCGATGGTCGCGCGCTGGCCGGTGGCGGTGACGGTGGACGAACCGATGGCGCCGCCCTCGGCATCGCCGCTCCCTAGGCTCGCGGCGGCGCGCGACAGGCCGCTCGATCCGCCACTGGTCGAACCGGTCGCCGCGGTGCGTAGGCCCTGGCTCGCGCTGCTCGAGGCCGTGACCGGCTGGCCGACCACCTGTTGCAGCACCGGCAGAAGCTGCTCGGCATTCGCGTGTTCCAGGAAGATCACATTGACGTCCTGGCTGGCGCGCGACCGGCCGTCCAGATCGTGGATCAGTCCGCGCACCCGCGCCAGGGCCTGGCCGTCGCCGCGCAGGACGATGGAGTTGGAGCTCTCCACCGCCGTGACCGTGACCATCCCCTGCCCGCCGCCGCCCGGCGCGGCCATCACCTGTTGCAGCACCCCGGCGATCTCGCGCGCCGAGGCGTTCTCCAGCGCCACCACCTCATAGCTGGACCGGTCCACGTCGATCCGGGCGATCAGCAAGCGGATGCGGGCCAGATTGTCGGAGAAGTCCGCCACCACCACGCTGTTGGCGCCGGGATTGGCCAGGACCTGTCCCTGGGCCCCGACCAGGGGTCGGATGGTCTCGGCGGCGGACGCCGCGTCGATGTTGCGCAGCTGGAAGACCTCGGTCGAGAACCGCTCGGCCCCGACGGTGGACGGCCCCTGGGCCGCGCCCTGGGCCGGGCTGATCCGATAGGCGCCCGACTGGGTCGGGGTGACCACCAGGCCGTTGGCTCGCAGCGTCGACAGGAAGACCTCGAACAACTGGGCGCGGCCCAGCGGTCGGTCGCTGGTCACCGTCACCGTCCCGGTCACGGCCGGATCGACGATGAAGGTGCGGCCGGTGGTGCGGGCCACGTCCTGGATGAAGGCGCGGATGTCGGCGCCCTGAACATTCAGTGTCTGGCGCGCCTCCTGGGCCAGGACGGGCGCGGCGGCCAGCGTCCCTTGCATGGCCAGAACGGCGGCGAGGGCGCCGACGCCGGAACGCTTCAGGCGATTGCGCAGAGAGGCGGTCATGGACGCGTCCTTATGGTGGTGGTGCGCGTCTCGCCCGCGCGCTCATATTGGATTTCGGCGGACGGGGCGCTGGCCAGCTGGCCGCGCAGGGCGCCGATGGCCTGAGGGCTGTTCAGGGCCACGCCGTTGACGGACAGAATGACGTCGCCGGACTGAAGCCCCGCGCTGCGAAGCTCGGACGCATTGCCGGCTGACGAGACGGTGAAACCGTTGACGCCCAGACCCTGGATCCGCGGTCGCAGCGACGCCTGGGCCATCAGCCTTTGAGGATCGACGACCGCTCCCTGAGCCGAGGCCGGCGCAGCGGCGGGCGGGGCCACCACCTGGGGCGTGGCGGGCGGGGGCGGCGGCGCAGCGGCCCCGGCCGGCGCGTCGGAAAACTCCAGCCGGCTGATGGACTGGCCACGCGCCAGGGTCACGAAGTCCGGCCCGACGCCCTGCAACACCAGCCCAGGCTCGACCTCCTCGCCCACGCCGACCGAGACCTGGCGACCGTCCGCCAGACCGATAATGGCCGACCCGCCGCCGACGCCGCCCGAGCGAACGCCGAACAGCCGCATCTGGCTGGCGTCCGCGCCCGAAGCGCCGGCCAGCGCCCCCTGCCCGCCCGTGCGGAAGAAGGCGTCGAAGCGCGACAGAATGCTCAGATCTACGGCGGGGGCGGTTGTCTCAGCTGCGGCCGCCGCTGGCTCGGACGTCGGGGCGGCGAACAGCCAGATCAGACGCCCGGCCTGCACCAGCAGCAACAGGATCAGCACGACCACGACGATGCGACGCAGCGGCAGACGACGCATACGGTCGGTCGCCGAAGAGACGCTCAAACTACGGAAAGCCGCGATCACGACGCCATGCCTGTTCCGGCCCCCAGACGGCCATGGCGCGATCTAGACTAATCGTCCGTATGCGGGCCGCACCGAAGTGTGAAGACACGAAGAACATGTCGTGACAGTCACGACCCATACGGATCATTTCAGAACGAAAACGACCGGAAGGCCGAAGGCCTCCCGGTCGCAAACGTGTCGCCTGTTGCAGAAATCAGAAGCGGGCGGTCAAGCTGACAGAGGCGCTCTGGCCCAGGTCATAGTTGTTGACCCGGATCTTGTTGCCCAGCTCCTGATATTCGTCGAACTCGGTGCCCAGCAGGTTCCGCAGCTCCAGGGCGAAGCCCATGTCGCGGGCCATGACGGTGAAGTCCTTGCGATAGACGAAGTCGAGGAAGACGCCCGGCTCCTGGATGAAGTCCGGCTCGCGGCTCACGCCGGTGCCGGCGCCGCGGGCCGTGATCCGATCGCTGACATAGTTGACGATGATCGTCGCCTGCGAGCGGGCCGTGTCGTCTTCCCAACCCAGTTGCAGGTTGGCGACATGGTCCGACTGGCCTTGCAGACGGCTGCCGTCCTGGATGAAGAACGACGCCTGTTCCGGCGAGCCGGCTCCGCCGAGGGTCAGGACGGTGTCGCCGTCGCCGACCTTAACCTCGGAGTCCGAGTAGGTGTAGTTGGCCTGCACCAGCCAACGCTTGTTGGCGATGAAGCTCATGCCCTGGTCGGGGAACTCGAAATACTTCTTCACCTCGACCTCGGCGCCCATGATGGTCGCCTTGGGCGCGTTCAGATACGACTGCTGGCGCTGGTTGCCCACGTCGACGATGACGGATTCAACCGGCTTGTCCATGTCCTTGTAGAAGACGCCTGCGGTGATGAACTGCTGGCGGGCGAAGTACCATTCGTACCGCGCATCCAGGTTCAGCAGTTCGGTGTCCACCAGATAGGGGTTGCCGATGAAGATGCGGTCGCTTTCCGGGTCGGTATAGGCCTGGGGCGCCAGTTCGCGGAACTGCGGACGGCCGATCGTCTGCGACACGCCGAAGCGCAGTTGCTGATCCTCGGCGAAGTTCCAGGTCGCCGTCAGCGAGGGCAGCCAATATTGCTCCTCGATCTCGGTGGCCTCGTAGGTCGAGGTTCCGCCGAACACGTCGCGCGGCGTGACGCTCTGCTGACCGTCCTCGAAGCGGACGCCGACCGTGGTGCGGACCAGCGGGATGATTTCCGCATCGACCATGGCGTAGGCGGCGTTGACCTGCAGTTCGGCGTCATAGGCGCTGGCGCCGTTGCTGCCGGCGATTTCACGCAGCTGCAGGGTGGTCGGATTGATGTTGAAGTCCGAGAACAGATAGTCGATGCGCGACAGGCGTTGGCTATCGGTCAAGCCGTTGACGGCTTCGAACTGCAGATCGTGGCGGCTGGCTTCGCGGTTGTTGTCCAGCGTGGCGACGCCGGCGCTGATGATGGCTTCGCGCGCCGAGGACAGCGGCAGGGTATAGGCCACATCCACGCCGCCGGACACGATGTCGTCGTCCAGTTCGCTGAACGAGATCAGATTGCCCTGGACGTTGTGGATGTAGTCGCCATCCGCGTTGACGCCGTACTGGAAGCGCGATTCATAGGGCGCGTCTCGCGACGTCTTGGCGTAGGCCGCGCGCCAGTCGATCTCCAGCGCGCCGTCCATGAACTGATGTTCACCCGCCAGTTGGCTGCTGAACAGTTGGCGCACGAACCATTCGGTATAGTCGTTGCGGATCACGCTGCCGCCGGCGTCGAAGTCGGGACCGGCGACCGAGCGGGCCTCCTTGGTCGTGTTGCGGACATAGAGGTTGGTCCACTTAACCTCATGGTCGGCGTTCGACAGCGACAGACCGCCGAGGAAGTTCAGGCGGATGTCGTTCTGGTTCGAGTCGACGTCATAGGTCGAAACCGGCACAAGGACTTCGCCCTGGAACTGCCCCTCTTCCTGGACGCCGCGACGCGCGCGCCAGCTGTTGTCATAACCGGCGACGGCGATCAGGCCCAGGGTGCCGAAACCCGTGTCCTGCGAGAAGCCGCCGGCCAGTTCCACACCACCGTCGATCGGCGTCTTTTCGCGTTGCAGCAGGCGCAGCGGCGCATTGATCAGCGACTGCCCCATGGTCTGGAGCTGGTCGGCGGTGAAGTTGGCGCTGTTGATCTGCTTGCCCTGATCGAAGGCGATGGCGATGGCGCCGGGCACTTGGCGGGTGTCGTCGTCAAAACCGGTGAAGTCGGTGCGCGATCCGAAATAGATCAGGCTTTCCTTGCCGGTGGATTCGGTGTTCCCGCCCAGCGACAGCTTCATGTTGAAGAAGGGCTGGTTCGGGGCGTCGATGGTGTGCAGGTCGATGACGCCGCCGCCGAACTCGCCCGGGAAGTTGGGCGAATAGGTCTTCTGAACCGTCACGCCGTCCAGAATGCTGGAGGGGAACAGGTCCAGGGGCACGACGCGCTGCAGCGGCTCGGGGCTGGGCAGGGGCGAACCGTTCAGCAGGGCTGACGAATAGCGCTCGCCCAGGCCGCGGACGTAGATGAAGCGGCCCTCGACGATCGACAGGCCGGTGACGCGGGTCAGGGCGGCGGCGGCATTGCTGTCGCCGGTGCGCTCCAGGTCCTCGGACGTCAGGAAGGCTGCGACTTCGGAGCTTTCGCGGTTGGGCTCGGGAATATAGCGGCCCAGGACGACGATCTCGCCGACGTCGGTGGCCTGTTCCTCGACCTGTTCGGCCGGGGTCTGCGCGGTCGGGGTCGTCTGGGCGAACGCCAGGCCGGGCGCGATCAGCGCACTGGTGGCGAGAAGGACCCCGCTCAGGGTCAGAGTAAGTCTATTCATGGTCTGCGCCTTGAAGGGGTCA
>JBKBXN010000170.1:0-5630 GCA_046314055.1 Brevundimonas sp. | reverse complement strand
GACAAGGCCGACCGTGACCCCGGCGCGGTCCTCCACCTTCATCTCGCCGGTGAAGGTCTCGACCGTGTCGCCCGACCAGCCGAACCACAGGCCATCGTATTTCCGCAGCGCGGCGGACAAGGCCATGGCCAGGCCGCCGGCCGAGCCTGCGGCAGGGTCGGAAGGGGCGGAAACCCGGTTGGATACGACGATAAGGCGACTCATGACTTCACTTCGACAGCGACCCCAGCCCCGGGGTCAGACAGATGTTCGGCGTATCAACGCACGTCGGTCCAGGAACGGCTCAACATCACGGCGCAATTGATGATGCCGACCAGGGAATAGGTCTGAGGGTAGTTGCCCCATAGTTCGCCGTCCTCGACCGAGATGTCCTCGCTCAACAGGCCGGCCTGGGTGCGTCGGGCCAGCATCTCCTCGAAGATGGCGCGCGCCTCCTCGACCCGGCCGTTCTGGTGCAGGGCCTCGATGAACCAGAAGGTGCAGAAGTTGAAGGCGGTTTCCGGTTCGCCGAAATCGTCTGGCTCGACATAGCGGAACAGGAACGGGCCCTTTTTCAGATCGCGTTCAATGGCGTCGAAGGTCGCCACCTGACGGGGATCAAGGGCGTCGAGGAAGCCGAGGTCCGTCAGTTGAAGCAGGGAGGCGTCCAGTTCACGCCCGCCGAAGCTCGCCGCGAACCGGCCCTCGTCCGGGAGGAAGGTTTCGGCTTCGATCCGCTCGCGGATGGTGGCGGCCCGCGTGCGCCAGACCTCGCCTCGTTCCGTCAGGCCCAGATGATCCGCCGCCTTGGCCAGGCGATCACACGCCGCCCAGCACATGACCGACGAATAGGTGTGGACCCGCGCAATGGTGCGGAACTCCCACAGGCCGGCGTCGGTCTGGTCGTGCATGGCGAAGGCGCGTTCACCGACCTTCTCCAAGGCGTGGAAATCCGCGATCGTGCCGGGACGCAGCAGCCGTTGGTCATAGAAGGCCTGGACCAGCGGAAGCACGATCTGTCCGTACACGTCATGCTGCAGATGTTCGTGCGCCTGATTGCCGATCCGCACCGGCTTCATGCCGCGATAGCCCTCGACCGTATCGACGATCCTTTCGCCGATTCCCGGCTCCAGACCGACGCCATAGACGGGCTGCACATGTCCCCCGGCGGCGTCATCGACCAGATTGCGCAGATAGCCCAGATAGTTCTCCAGGATATCGACGGCGCCCAGCCGGTTCAGCGCCCGCACAGTGTAATAGGCGTCGCGGATCCAGCAGTAGCGATAGTCCCAGTTACGCCCGCTCTCCTTGAACTCGGGCACCGAGGTGGTCATAGCGGCGACGATGGCCCCCGTCTCCTCATAGGCGCAGAGCTTCAGGGTGATGGCCGCGCGGATCACGGCTTCCTGGTAGTCCAGCGGCAGATACAGTTTGCGCACCCAGTCCTGCCAATAGGCGACAGTGCGGTCCAGGGCCGCCTGGACGCCCGGACCGACATCCTGATCATAGCCCTCGTCCGGACCGAAGAAGAAGGCGTGCGCCCGCTCCAGCCGGAAGATCCGCTCTTCCAGCACATGCGACACGGGGCAATCCGTCGTCAGACGGAAGGTGACGTCCGGGCACATGAACCGGATGTGGTTCGATCCCGAGGTGCAAGGCGCCGGCCGAGCGCCCCAGTCTGCGGACGGGCGCAGGCGTATGCGAATGCGCGGGGTTCCCTCCAGAGGGCGCACGATGCGGCCGAAGGCGAGCGGCCGATAGGTGCGCGAATGTTTGGGGTGACGGGGCGCGAAATCGATGATTTCGACCGCTGCGCCGTCCTCCGCCGTAAGGACGGTCCGCAACACCGGCGTATTGCGAATATAGGCTTGGCTGACGTGTTTCAGACCCTCCAGCTCGACGGCCCAATAGCCGTGCTCGGGCTCCTCGCCGTTCATCAGGGCCGAGAAGACTGGATCGCCATCGACGCGAGGGGCGCAGGCCCAGACGAACCGGCCTTGGCGGTCGATCAGCGCGCTGATGGCGCAGTTGCCGATCGGGAATAGATCGAGATTGGGTTTCATCGGATCAGGCCTTCGCAACGGCTTCGAGCCAGGACAGGACGTCGTCCACGTCATCCAGCCGATAACGGGCGGCGGTTTCGCGTTCCGGCCCCACCAGCACGCCATAGCCGCCCAAGGCGGCGGCGGCCTCGAACCCGTGCTCGTCGGTCAGATCGTCGCCTAGCATGACGGGGATCGCCCCCTTGAACGGCGCGTCCTGCATGAAGGCCGTCACGGCCGTGCCCTTGTCCGCGCCGGGGGTCTTGAGCTCCAGCACCATATGGCCGGGCTGCAAGGTCAGGCCGGTCTCGACCTGAAGACGATGGGCCAAAACCGCCGCCGCCGCCGTCTGATCCGGCGCCTGGCGGTAGTGGAGGCCGGCGGACACGCCCTTGTCCTCGACGATCACGCCGGGCCGGTCAGCTGCAAAGGCCTGAAACGCCGTTAGAGCCGCGGCGACGCCAGCGTCGGCCGCCTCGCGCTGGATCGAACCGTCCTTCAGCCGACGCTCCAGCCCGTGCACGCCAGAGGCGGACCTCAGGGCCGAGCCGGAGATCCGGTCGATTTCGACAATGGTCCGCCCGCTGACGATGGCGACCCGACCGCCCAGCCGGCCCTCGACGGCCTTTAGCACCGCCGTACGGCGCGCGACCGGGCCAACGCCGTCGGGCGTCGGGGCCATGGGGGCAAGGACTCCATCCATGTCCAGGAATAGGGCCACTCCATCTGCGAGTACAGGCGGGGGCAATAGATGCGCGGCGGCTCCGGCGTGAGACGGCATGTGACTTCGAACTCTTTTTGACTTCCCCAACCCCCTTAACGCGCCAGTGCGGCAAAGGTTGACCCGAAAGCGACAAAGTCGTCTGAAAGGTCGTGTTGCGCGCGGCCTTGGGATGGGGCAGATCGCGCGCCTCGAACTAAGGAGAGCCCGAACACGGGCCTGACAGACCATGACCGAGATCGCCCATTCGTCCCCTGAAGACATCGCCGCCATGACGGACCGGGCACGCGACGTCCTGCGCCTGAACATCGAGGCGCTGGAGGCGCTGGAGCGGACGATCGACGTTTCCATGGCCCGCGCGGTTGATGTCATCATGAGCCGACCGGGCTATGTGATCGTCACCGGCATGGGCAAGTCGGGCCATATCGGCGGAAAGATCGCCGCCACCCTGGCCTCCACCGGCACCAGCGCCTTCTTCGCCCACCCGGCCGAAATGAGCCACGGCGACCTGGGCATGCTGCGCCCGGACGTCACAGTGTTGGCCATCTCCAATTCAGGCGAGAGCCGCGAACTGCGCGATCCGCTGATCTATTGCCAACGCAACGGCATTCCCGTCATCGCCATCACCCAACGCCCGGCCAGTTTCCTGGGCCGCAACGCCGCCGTCTGCCTGACCATGCCCAAGGTGGCCGAGGCCTGCCCCAATGGCCTGGCGCCGACCACCTCGACCCTGATGACCCTGGCCCTGGGCGACGCTCTGGCCATGGTGTTGATGGATCGTCGGGCGTTCAGCGCCATGGATTTCGGCCTGCACCACCCCGGCGGCGCCCTGGGCATGAGTCTGCAAAGCGTGCGCGAATGGATGGGCGACAATGCCGCCGCTCCGGCCAGCGTACCGCTTACCGCCAGCTTCAGCGAGGTCGTCTCGGCCATCACCGAAGGCCGCAAGGGCGCGGTCGCGGTTCTGCGGGCGGACGGGTCCCTGGCCGGGATCGTCACCGACGGCGACCTGCGCCGCGCCTTCCAGCGCGACATCACCAATTTGACGGCGGCGGACATCATGGGCGCCAATCCGATTACGGTAGAACCGGATGCCCGGATGAGCGACGTCGTCGATCTGTTGACCGCCAACAAGATCGCCAATCTATTCGTGGTCGAAGAGGGCCGGCCGACCGCCATCGTCCATATCGCCGAACTGATGCAGGCCGGCTACGTCGCCTGAGCGCCCGATCATGGGATGAGACGGGCCGATCGTTCCGCCCCCACGGGGGTGGACCGCGTCTGTCTGGCCTATGCCGCATCGCCGCTGTCTTGACCCGATGTCGTCACCCTACCGGTGCACGGGCGCAAGAACCGGCTGGTGGCCGTCAAGGCCGACGGGTTCCACGGCTTCGTCGCAGACCTGCGGCGCCGGTGGAACGGCGGGGGCGCCGCCAAAACAGCCGCGCGCCAAGCGCGACAAGGGGGCGAAGTCGCGCTAGGACCACCGCCTTCCCCGAACGCCAGAGTCTGCCCATGTCCGCCGCGCCCGAGTATCCGCCCGAAACCCCGCCCGTCGGCCGTATCATCGCCATGCCGGCCGACACCAATCCCGAGGGCGACATCTTCGGCGGCTGGCTGCTGGCCCAGATGGACGTGGCCGGCGCCACCCCGGCCTTCGAACTGGCCCAGGGCCGCTGCGCCACCGTGGCCCTGGACGGCATGGTGTTCCACCAGCCGGTCGCGGTCGGCGACGAGGTCAGCATCTATGCCGAGGTCATCGGCTCCGGCCGCACCTCCATTCGCGTCAATGTCGAAGCCTGGAAACGGTCGCGGGGTCAGCCCCTGGCCACCTCGGTCCGCGTGACCCAGGGCGTCTTCACCTACGTGGCCATCGACGAGAACCGAAAGCCGCGGCCCCTGCCCGGCAAGGTCTGAGAGAAGCCGCCAAGACCGAGTGCGACGGTGGGAAATCTTGACCTTCCGACGGCGCGCGACTACGTCCCGCCCATGGCCGTTCGACGCATCCTCACCATCGACATCCCCGCCGACCTGGCGATCCTGAAACAGGTCTCCAAGCCCGTTGCGGCCGTGGACGACGCCGTCCGCACCCTGATGGACGACATGCTGGAGACCATGTACGCCGCGCCGGGCATCGGCCTGGCCGCCGTTCAGGTGGGCGCGCTGGACCGGGTCATCGTCATGGACCTGGGCGATCGCGACGGAACCGTCTGCGAAACCGAGGAAGAAGACACCCCGGAAGCCGCCGAGGCGCGCAAGAATCCGCGCTTCTTCGCCAATCCGGAAATCCTGTGGACCTCGGACGAGCTCTTCACCTACGAAGAGGGCTGCCTGTCGATCCCCGAGTATTTCGACAAGGTGGAACGCCCCGCCCGCGTCCGCATTCGCTATCTGAACCGTGACGGTCAGTCGGTGGAGGAAGAGGCTTCGGGTCTCTACGCCGTCTGCATCCAGCACGAGATGGACCACCTTAACGGCGTGCTCTTCATCGACCACCTGTCGCGGCTGAAGCGGGATCGCGCCGTGACCAAGGTCAAGAAGGCCGCCCGCGACAGGATCGCCGCCTGATGACCCGACGCCCCACTCGCCCCATCCGCCGCGGCCAGTCCCTGGTCATCGACACGCAAGGCCGCCGTCGCCTGACCCGCAGCCAGAAGATCGGCGTCGCCGGGGTCGCGACCCTGGCCGGCGTCGCCCTGCTGGGCGTGGTGGCGGGCCTGCTGCTGGACCGCCTGCTCGATTTCGACGACGCCCTGGACGCCGGCGGCGAATGGGATGAGGGCGGCGGCGTCTTCACCCGCTGGCAGTAGGCGGCCTAAACCTCCTTCTTCGAGAGCATGATTCACGCTCCGGCCTGAACCGCATTGCGGTTCCGTCCGAAACGATCA
>JBKBXN010000169.1:0-5680 GCA_046314055.1 Brevundimonas sp. | reverse complement strand
CCTTCCCTTATCGGATAATCCCGCCGAGCCTCAGCCCAAAGCCTCAACCCAGGGCGGACATCAATTCCGGCACGATGGTCTTGTAGTCGCCGACCAGGCCGTAGTCCGCGACCTGGAAGATCGGGGCGTCGGGGTCCTTGTTGATGGCGACGATGGTCTTGGAGTCCTTCATCCCGGCCAGATGCTGGATGGCGCCCGAGATGCCGATGGCGATGTACAGGGCCGGGGCGACCACCTTGCCGGTCTGGCCGACCTGATAGTCGTTCGGCGCATAGCCGGCGTCGACCGCCGCGCGCGAGGCGCCGATGGCGGCGCCCAGCTTGTCGGCCAGGGGCTCCATCACGGCGTGGAACTCGTCCGCCGAGCCCAGGGCGCGACCGCCCGAGACCACGATCTTGGCGGCGCCCAGTTCGGGACGGTCCGACTTGACCATTTCTTCCGAGACAAAGGCCGTCTTGGGCGCATCGGCGCCGGCGACGCTCTCGGCCGGGGCCGAACCGCCCTCAGCGGCGGCGGCGAAGGCCGTCGGGCGCACGGTGATCACCTTCTTGGCGTCGGCCGACTGGACCGTCTCCAGGGCGTTGCCGGCGTAGATCGGCCGCACGAAGGTATCGGCCGACACCACCTCGATGATGTCCGAGATCGGGGCGACGTCCAGCTTGGCGGCGATCCGGGGGGCGAAATTCTTCCCGTCCGTCGAGGCCGGCGTCAGGATGGCGTCGTAGCCGGCGGCCAGGGGCGTGACGGTGTCGGTGACCGCCTCGGCCAGACCGTGGCCCAGACCGGCGCTCTCGGCCAGCAGCACCTTGCGGACGCCGGCGATTTTCGAAGCCGCATCAGCAGCGGCTTGCGCGCCCTGGCCCACGACCAGAACGTCCACGTCGGACGACAGGCCCAGGGCAGCGGTCACGGTCTTGTGGGTGGTGTCGCGAACGGTCGAACCGTCGTGATCGGCGATGACGAGGACAGCCATATTACAGCGCTCCCACGGACTTGAGCTTGGAAACCAGTTCGGCCGCATCGGCCACCTTGACGCCGGCCGAGCGCTTGGGCGGCTCGGTGACCTTCAGGACCTTCAGACGGTCGGCGACATCGACGCCATAGTCGGCGACCGCCTTGACGGCGATCTCCTTCTTCTTGGCCTTCATGATGTTGGGCAGGGAGGCGTAGCGCGGCGTGTTCAGCCGCAGGTCCACCGTCACCACCGCCGGCAGTTCGGCGGCGATGGTCTGCAGGCCGCCGTCGACCTCGCGCGTCACCGTGGCCTTGCCCGCGTCGATCACCAGCTTGCCGGCGAAGGTCGCCTGGGGCCAGTCCAGCAGGGCGGCCAGCATCTGACCCACGGCGTTATTGTCGCCGTCGATCGACTGTTTGCCCATCAGCACCAGGTCGGGCTTTTCTTCCTCGACCACCGCCTTCAGCAGTTTGGCGACCGCCAGCGGCTCCAGGTCCGTGTCCGACTGGATCAGGATGCCCCGATCCGCGCCCATGGCCAGGGCGGTGCGGATGGTTTCCTGGGCCTGGGTCACGCCGATGGAGACCACGACGATCTCGGTCGCGGTGCCGGCGGCGTGGTGTTCCTTGCCTTCCTTCAGACGAACCGCCTCTTCGACGGCGATTTCGTCGAAGGGATTCATGCTCATCTTGACGTTGGCCAGATCGACGCCTGACTGGTCCGCCTTCACGCGGGCCTTGACGTTATAGTCGATCACCCGTTTGACGGGGACGAGTACCTTCATGGGTCTATCCGTGAAATCGCCTGAATGTGAGGGCAGGACATGGAGCGGTCGCGAAGGCCTGTCAACGTAACGCGGGGTCAAGCTGTGGCTGCGACCCTCACCCAACGGACAACGAGATGAAGCGTTTCCTGACCTTTCCCCGCCTGGCGATGATTTTCTTCGCCCTGTTCGGCGTCGCCACCGTGGGGATTTTCATCCTGCAGGATTATTGGGTCGCGCCGGGCAAGCGCTGCGAGGCGGCAGGCAAGTGGTACGACATGGAGAGCCGTATCTGCGCCCAGCCCATCTCCATCGCCCAGATCACGGGCCGGCCCAACGGCGTCTCGCGCGAGGAAGCCTCGGCCGAGAAGAACCGCGAACTGGTTCGCATCGAACAGCAACTCGCCGCCGAGGACCGCGCCCGCGCCGTCGAGGTCGAACGCCAGAAGGCGGCTCTGGCTGCGGCGCGGCCCGCCGCGTAACGACTAACGGGTTGCGCCCGGTTTCCATTTCACATCGCTGGCGCCGTTCGCATTGGCGCGGCGGGCTGCAACGAACAGATGGTCCGACAGGCGGTTCAGATATTTGACCGCCTCGACATTCACCGCCTCGCCGCTTTCGACCAGTCGCACGGCCTCGCGTTCCGCCCGGCGGCATACCGTGCGCGCCACATGCAGATGCGCCGACAGCGGGGCGCCGCCCGGCAGGATGAAGCTGTCGAGGGCCTTGAGGCTTTCGTTCATCCAGTCGATTTCCTGCTCCAGCCGCTCGACCTGGCTGTCGAGAATCCGCAGCGCCTCCCAGGCGGGCGGCGGGTCCAGCGGGGTGGCCAGATCGGCGCCCAGGTCGAACAGCTCGTTCTGGATCCGGGCCAGCATGGCGTCGATCCGGTCATTCTGGCCGCTGTTCAGCCGGGCCACGCCCAGGACCGCGTTCAGCTCGTCCACCGCGCCGTAAGCCTCGACCCGGGGATTGGTCTTGGACACCGGCGCGCCCGAGGCCAGCCGCGTCTGACCGTCGTCGCCGGTGCGGGTGTAGATCTTGTTCAGCGTCACCATGATCAGCCCCCCTGCGTCGCCTTCCACACCATGCCGCCGACCAGGATCAGCACGGCCACGGCCTGAAGCCCGACCCGCCACCGCATCAGCTTGTTGGAATGGCTCAGGGCGTAGTCCCCGCCCCGGAACAGCGAATAGAGGCCCAGACCCAGCGTCACCGTGACGGCGAGGATGGCGGCGATGACCAGGATGTCGAACATCTGCATGGGCCTGTTCTAGCCCCGGCCTGCATCGGGCGCCAGCGACAGCGCCTCTCGGTCCCGCTTGCGACCGATCGGCACACCCCCCTTGGCCTCAGCTGAGAATGATGTTGAGAGGCGCTCGCAAGATTAACCGGGGCAGTACCTGTGATGAGACTTTCGACCCGCAACCGCTTTCTGGCCGGCGCGGCCTGCGTGTTCAGCCTGACCTCAGGGACCGCCCTGGCCCAAGCTTCGGGGCAAAAGGCTGATCCCGCCGCGACCCTGGACGACATCGTCGTCACCGCCGCCGGCTTCGAACAGCGGATCGAACAGGCCCCCGCCTCCATCAGCGTCCTGTCGCGGTCCGAGCTGGAGCGCGAACGCTATCAGAGCCTGGCCGAGGCCCTGGCCAATGTCGAAGGCGTCGATGTGGGCGCCACGGCCGGCAAGACCGGCGGCCTGAACATCTCCATTCGCGGCATGCCGTCCGACTACACCCTGGTCCTGATCGACGGCCGTCGCCAGAACGCCGCCGGCTCCATCACCCCCAACGGCTTCGGCGAGACCTCCACCAGCTTCATCCCGCCCATGTCGTCCATCGAGCGGATCGAGGTGGTGCGCGGCCCGGTCTCCACCCTCTATGGCTCCGACGCCATGGGCGGGGTGGTCAATATCATCACCCGCAAGGTCGGGACGGTCTGGACCGGTTCGGTCACCGCCGACGCCACGGTTCAGGGCGACGACCAGTTCGGCAATCTGTACGGCTCCAACCTCTATGCCTCGGGCCCGCTGATCCCCGGCCTGCTGGGCGGGGCCTTGCGCGGCCGCTACCAGACTCGCGAAGCCTCCGAACTGACCTACGAGACCGACGCCGGCGGCAACGCGGTCGTCAGCACGCGCGGCCCCAGCCCGGTCGAGAACGAGATCTGGTCGCTGGGCGGCCGTCTGGCCCTGACGCCCCACCCCGACCACGACCTGATGCTGGACGTGGACGTGACCCGCCAGTGGTACGACAACTCGGCCGGCCAGCTGGGCACCCTGGGCATCCAGGGCTACGCCCCGGACATGGAGTTCAACCAGGAAGAATACGTCCTGGCCCACAACTGGCGCCTGCCCTTCGGCGAGCTGCAGTCCACCCTGTCGCGCGGCGAGCGCGAGACGATCGGCCGCATCGTCCCGGCCGGCGTGCCCGGCGCCGGCGGTCCGCGCGAACTGACGGCGACCAACACCATTTTCGACACCAAGCTGTTCTCGTCCTGGCGCAACCACAGCTTCACCGTCGGCGGCCAGTACTGGGACGCCGAAATGATCGACGGGGTCGCCGTCGCCCCCTACGAACACCAGCAATGGGCCCTGTTCGCCGAGGACGAATGGCGGTTCACCGACGCCCTGGCCCTGACCCTGGGCGCTCGTCATGACGACCACAGCCAGTTCGGATCCCATTTCAGCCCGCGCGCCTATCTGGTGTGGAACGCCACGGCGAACTGGACCCTGAAGGGCGGCGTCAGCCAGGGCTTCAAGACCCCGCGCCTGGACCAGATCGTCGATGGGATCACCGGCTTCACCGGCCAGGGCACGCGCCCGACGGTCGGCACCCCGAGCCTGAAGCCCGAAACCAGCACCAGTTCGGAACTGGCCGTCTTCTATGACAACCGCTCGAACTTCCGCGCCAATCTGACCGTCTTCAACAATGAGTTCGAGGACAAGATCGCCACCGGCGTGCCGCTGAACAACTGTTCGTTCGGCCTGACCCAGGCCCAGTACGCCGCCGGCGAACAGGCCCTGCCCGACTGCGCCGACTACGGCTTCTGGCCCCTGGTCGAGACCTTCAGCCAGACCGTCAACATCGACGAGGCGGTGACGCGCGGGGTCGAGGCCGCCTTCCGCTGGGGCTTCGCCCCCGACTGGTCGCTGACCGGAAACTACACCTACACCGACTCCGAGCAGAAGAGCGGCGCCGACGCCGGTCAGCCGCTCAGCGACACGCCCGAACACATGCTGAACGCCGCCGTCCGCTGGACCGTCACCGACAGGCTGAACCTGTGGCTGCGCGGCGAATATCGCAGCGAACGCTATCGGGCTGAGGATTCATCGACCAGCCGGGCCAAGGCGACCTGGGGCGATTATCGCGCCTATGAGGTCTTCCACCTGGGCGGATCCTACGCCGTCAACGACCGCGTCACGATCAACGGCGCGTCTACAACCTGTTCGACAAGGACTTCGTCAGCCTGCTGCCCTACGGCAGCCCGGTCGCCTATGCGCCCGAGTTCGCCAACAATCAGGAGCCGCGCCGCCTCTGGATCTCGGTCACGGCCGCCTTCTGATTCCGCCAAGACCAGGGGTCGCTCCGCCGACCCCTGGTTTTTATGCGCCACAGCTAAGCCATTAGTCACGATTGGCGTTGCAATCTGCGCGGCATGACTGATCGCGCCGTCCGCAACCTTGAACACCTCCGGGGCTCCGCCTCCACCGCCCGCGTGCTGAACCTGTTGCGCGTGTGGGAGGAGAACGGCGAAAGCCGGTCCGACGGCGCCGTGCGCAACCCCGACTGGGCCGCCCGCCCGGTCTTCCGCACCCCTGCGCTCAACCGCTCCCTGATCATCAAGCACCGGCTGCGGCGCAACGAGACGGACCTCTTCACCGGCCGACGCCAGGTCGCCACCAAGGTGGTCATCCCCATCGACGACGAGGATCTGAAGACCGGCGGCCGCTATGTCTTCGT
>JBKBXN010000168.1:0-5737 GCA_046314055.1 Brevundimonas sp. | reverse complement strand
GACTTGACCAACGGCCTGCTGCTCTTCGGCGAAGCGCTGTTCTACTTCGGCGCGATGGCCGTGCTGTTCCGCCTGCGGCGCACGATCGGCATCGGCGTGTTCATGTGCGCCGTCGGCGTCATGCATTTCCTCGAGACCTACCTCGCCAGCACCTTCTACGTCGAGCTGCCGTTCGGCATGGTCTCGCCGGGCTCGGCGGTGATGTTCACCGGCAAGCTGGTGATGCTGCTGCTGCTCTACATCCGCGAGGACGCGGTCGTCGTGCGCCAGCCGATCTACGGCCTGTTGTTCGGCAACGTGCTGCTGTTTGTGCTGGCCTTCATCATGCGCCAGCACGTGCCGGTCTCGATTGCACCGAGCCGAGCCGCCGACTTTGCCTTCCTGAACGAAATGGGCGCGCTGATGGTGTGGGGAACGGCGATCCTGTTCTTCGACTGCATCATCATCATCCTCTTGTACGAGCGTTCGCGTGGTTGGTTCGGCGACCATGTCTTTCCGCGCTTGCTGTTGTGCGGCGCGCTGGTGCTCACCTTCGACCAGGTGGCGTTCTTCACCGGTCTCCACATGCTCACTGGCGCTGGCCTGCATGTGCTAGTCGGCGGTTGGGTGGCTAAGATGGCCGCGGTCGCGCTCTACAGCGCGCTAGCCGCCGTCTATCTCGTGCATTTCGAGCGCCCCGTGAGGCGCCGCAGCGACGCGCCGAAGATATGGGACATCTTCGATACGCTGACCTACCGCGAGCGTTACGAGGACCTTCTGGCGCGCACCGGTTGCGACGCGCTCACGGGCGCGCTCGACCGGCATTCGCTGGAGGCGCACGGCCGCCGCGCCGTCGAGCACGCCGCCGCCGCCGGGCGGCCGCTCGCGCTGCTGCTTGTCGACATCGACCACTTCAAGTCGTTCAACGACCGATTCGGCCACGCCGCTGGCGACAAGGCGCTCAAGCGCATCGCGCTCGACATCATGGCTGCCGCACGCGTGTCCGATTTCACCTACCGCTTCGGCGGGGAGGAGTTTGTGGTCATCGGCGACGGCGTCAATGCCGACGAGGCGATGTCGCTAGCCGAGCGCATCCGGCGCCGTGTAGCCGGATCGGGCGAAGCGGAGGCGGGCCTCACCGTCAGCATCGGCATCTCGACCTGCGCGCGCGACGCCACCGATTACGACACCCTGTTCGAGATCGCCTATCGCCAGCCCACGCCCGCGCGACCGGACTTCCCGCTGCGCCAGACCATGGCCGGTTACACCGAGACCCAGGCCGTAGCCGTCATGGTCGAGACCTTGGCGGTCAAGCCGGGCCTTCTGACCGCCCTGGAAGAGCCGGACGCCCGCCGCTGCTGGATCGCCTTGGCCCCGAACGGCCGACGCCTCGCGCGCTTCGCCGGCCTCGACGCCGCCGCCGTCAACCTCGCCCTCGCCGGCCTCGACGCGGTCGGCTTCCAAAGGATCGCCGCATGAATGCGCCCCTGACCCTCGCGCATGGTCTCAGCAACGCCGCCCTGAACGGCGAGGACCTGCTGCGCGCCTTGGCCGCCCGGCCGATGGGCCAGCCTTTCGCCAGCCAGACCGAGATCGCCAAGGCCACGGGCCGCGCGCCCAAGAACATCGGCCGCGACCTAGCCCAGCTCGAAGCCGCCAAACTGATCGTCTCTCCCGTCTCCGATGACGGCGAATGGTCGTGCTGGGTTTTGACTGCTGCAGGCTGGGACGCCCTTTCAGCGCTGGAACGCGCCGCCGGCGTCTCGGACGGCGGTGGACTGATCTTCTGGTCGCCCAGTCTGCTGGACGACAACCCGCTGAACCCCCGCAAGACCTACGACCGGGATTCGCTGGAAACCCTGGCCGACACGATCGAGGCGGACGGCCAGATCATCGAACCCCTGTCGGTCTCACCGGTTCGCGCAAACGGCCGTCGCGTCATTTGGGCCGGGCACCGCCGCAAGCGCGCTGCCCTGATCGTCGAGGCCCGTTTCGCCGCGCGGGGCGAGGCCCTGCCGCCCGGCTTGGTCAACGGCGTGCCCTGTGTCGAACGGGACGCAACCGAGACGGAAAGCCTGTTCATCGCCGTCGTCGAGAACGGCGCGCGGGAGAACCTGCCCCCTTGGGAAGACGCCCAAGCCATCGCCAAGTTGGCGGAAAGGAGCGGCTGGTCGGGCCGCGAACTGGCGCGCCGGACCGGACGCGCGCCAAAGCTGGATCAAGGCGACGAAACGGGTGTCCGAGACGTCCAGGAAAAGATCAAGGTCGTGAAGACCGCGCCGCCCGAACTGGTCGAGGCGCACGAATCCGGGGCTATCACCTGGGAACAGTTGCGCAGCGCCATGCGCAACGGCGGCCTTCCCGACGACAAGCGACCGCGCAACGTGGGCCTGTCGATCCCAGCGGCGCCGATGAACGGCCGGGCGCCGGCCCCTGAACCCGCCCTTGAATCCGCCCCTGGACCCGCCGCCGACACGACACTCGAACTAAACGACGCCCAGCGTCTGACGCTGTTGGAGATCCTTCATGCGATCCGGCACGCCCCGGATCGGCTTGTGGTCGGCGACGAAGACGGCGGCGTCGCCTACGCCCCGACCGGCAAATACTGGCTCGATCTTGTGGCCTCGACGCTTCAGACGCTGCGGCTGATCGATTTCAAACACCACGGCCGACCCTATGTCCGGGCCACCCCGGCGGGTCACCGCTGGCTGGAAGACGTTTATGGCCCAGACATCCACAGCGCGGACGCCGAGACGGCCTTCCATGCCTTGGTCAAGGCTCTGGCCGAAGCCTATGCGGTGTTCAATGACGCCGCCTGGTCTCTGGCCCAGGCCCACGCCGTCTTCAAAGAAGCTCTGCCACGCGCGCCCTACACCACGGACTGGCTTAACCCGCCCGCCCAGGCGGAACCGACCCCTCAACAAACCCCGGCCGCCACGACGGACGATGCCGCTCAGGTGGATGTCGAAGATGCCGTCGCCGCCCAACTGCTATTGGACGCGGGCGACCTGGTCGAACAGGGCCAACCTGATCCAGCAGCGGTCCGCGCCATCCTGGGCCGCGCAGGCCTGAACGGCCCATTCGGCGCCGCACAGTCCGACCCTGGCGTGGTCGTGGACGGCGCAGGCGAGATCGCTTTCGTCACCGATGTCGATCAGCATTTGCCCAATGACGCGGCCCAGGCTCGCGCCCTGATCATGGCCGTGGCCCTGAATATTCTCGGCGCCTACGAACCGGTCGGGGGCCAGTGATGGCCATGTCCCTGACCGCGCGCCAGGCCCAATGCCTGGCCCTTATCCGCGAAACCATCGCCGAAACGGGCCGAGCGCCCTCGCTGCAGGACATCTGCGACGAAATGGACCTGTCGTCCAAGAGCCAGGTCCACGTCCTGCTGACGGCGCTGGAAGAGCGCGGCGCGATCCGACGCATCCCCAACCACGCGCGCGCGATCGAGATCTTGTCTGACGCGCCGCCGGCCGACCTGCGCACGCTCGACGACAAGGCGCTGGAGGCCCTTGTGGTCGCCGCAATCGGTGAACGCCTGCGCCGTCAGTGGGCGCTGGAGGACACGCCTGGGGGCGACAAACCGACCCGACCGCCTGTCGCCCCGACCGGCGTTCCGATCAGCCCGCCGCGACCCCGCACGCCGGAAGACGGCCGACCCGTCCAGACCCCCGAGGACGGCCTTCCCGTCCACACCCGCTGACCACAGGAGCCCCGCCATGGAACGTGCATTGACCCTGACCCGCAGCCAGATAGTCGCGATCTTCGCCAAATGGGAAGCGCAGGTCCGCGCCGATCCAACGGCCTGGGCTGACGAAGCCCAGGTTCGAACCTGCGACCTGGATCAACACAGCCAGTCCGCAGCCGACGTCTTTATCGAGTTCGCGGACGGCCTGTGATGAACCGCCCGATGAAACACCGCGTCCGCGCCGTCCTGCGCTCCGGCCCCGTCGAACAGAAATGCCCCGACCAGGCGTCGGCCGCCGACCTGTTCGACCGCCTGCGCCAGATCGCCCCGACCACCCGCATCGAACGCCTGCTGGGCGCCCGCGTCGTCGAAGTGGCGGGCGTGTCGTGAGGACCAGCCTGATCCGCGCCACGAACACCATCGGCGAACTGCTTCTGCTTTACCTCGGTCTGATCATCTTCGCCGCAACGGCCTATGCCTGGGCCGAGGCCAAGCCCCTCGGCGACGCGCTGTGGTGGGCCGTGGTCACCGCGACCACAACGGGTTATGGCGACCAGTATCCGCTGACCGTCGCCGGGCGATTGGTCGCCGCCGTCCTGATGCACGGCGCGCTGCTGTTCATCCTCCCGCTGATGATCGCCCGCGTGATCGGCGCCCTGATCGACGATCAGGATCGATTCACGGACGCCGAGCAACGCGAGATCCTGGCCGGAATCGCGGCCCTTCGGACATCGGTCCAACCCTGGGTCATCTGCAATGCCCAGGGGGACCGTTTCCGGGGCTGGGACAGCCTCGGCCCCGTCTGGGTCGAACGGGCGCAGGACGCGCTTCACTTCGCCGACCGCGCATCGGCCGAACAGCTGTCAGCCGAGGACGAGGACGCCTGGCGCATCCGTCAGGTGTCGCTGTGAGAGGCCTGAACCCCTACATCACCGGCGCTGCGCTCGGCCTGATCATCTTCGCCCTGCGCGCCCTGGCTCCGGACCTGACCGTCCCGCCCAACCTGACCTGCGCCGCCCGCTCGGCCGACGGCTGCATGGTCTGGGCCGATCAACGCCGCATCGACCGCTACAAGGCCGGGGAGGCGGGCCAATGACCGGCGCTCTGTCCTGCCCCTTTTGCCCCGGACTTAAGATCGGCCACGCCCGACGCGTCGGCGGTCGCTTCTGGATGCGCTGCCTGTCCTGCGACGCCGAAGGCCCCACGGGCCGCTCGCCCGAGGAAGCCCTCGCCCGATGGAACGCCCGGTTTCGCGAGGAGCCGCTGGAAAAGGCGATCACCGCCATCCATCGCATCGTCACGCCGGACCAGGGCGAAAGCCTGTCCGAGGACGAACGCGCCATCTTCGCCGTGACCTCGGCCGTCCTGGCTCCGCCCCCGCCCTATGAGCGTCGCCGTCGCCTGAGGATCGAACCATGAGACGCCCCTGGTTCGAAGCCGTCCCCGCCCTCGCGGCCGCCGGCGTCCCTGCCGACCGCATCCCCATCACCCCGTTGAAGGCCAACCTCATGTCCGCCGACTACGCCCTGCTGCCCCGCATCGACACGGTCGCCAAGCCCCGCGTCTTCCCCACCCTCGACGCCCTGGCGGCCTCGATCGAGCGCCAGCGCGAAGGCCAGGGCCTGTTCCTGGAAGAGGTCCAGGACCTCCTGCCGCTGGGCGCGGCGGACCAGGTCCGCGCGGTCAAGGTCTGGACCACGGACTGCGACGGCGGCCGGGATCGCATGATCGGCTTCGCCTACCTCAAAGGCGCCGGCCGCGAACTGCTGGAATGGGCGCTGCGCCTCGCGCGCGGCCGGGCCGCCGCCTGATGTTTCTCGCCCGTCTGCATCAGCTGGTTCTCTGGCTGACCGGCCGGGACCGCCTTCTCTGACCTCAACCCCCAACCGAAAGCCGACCCATGAGCCAGACCTTGACCGCCGACATCGACCCCACAGACATCGCCATCGGAGCCCGCATCCGCGCCCGTCGAGAGGCCCATCGCATCACCCAGGCCCAGCTGGCCGCCGGCTGCGCCGTCACCTTCCAACAGGTCCAGAAATACGAACGCGGCGTCAACCGCGTCTC
>JBKBXN010000167.1:0-5788 GCA_046314055.1 Brevundimonas sp. | reverse complement strand
ACCTGCGACGGCGCCCGACCCGCGCCATCGAGCCGTGAGGTCAGAGCGGCGCGCAGACCCGCTCCAGCCAGGCCCGCACCTCGCCCTCGACCAGGGGCCCGACCTTGGCCAGGGTCTCGGCGTGATAGGCGTCCACATAGGCCCGCTCTTCCGGGGTCAGCAGATCGACCGCGATCAGCTTGCGGTCGATCGGCGCGAAGGTCAGCTGTTCGAACCCGTGCATCGGCCGCTCGCCGCCCTCGGGAACCACGGCCGGCGTCACCACCTGCAGGGTCTCGATGCGGATGCCCCAATGGCCTTCGCGGTAATAGCCGGGCTCGTTGGACAGGATCATCCCCTCCAGCAACGGCTGGGCCGTGCCCCATTTGGCGATCCGTTGCGGTCCCTCGTGAACCCCCAGATAGGATCCGACGCCGTGGCCGGTGCCGTGATCATAGTCCAGCCCCGCCGCCCACATCGGCGCTCGGGCGATGGCGTCCAACGCCATGCCGCTGGTCCCCGCCGGGAAGCGGATGGTCGCCATGGCGATATGGGATTTCAGCACCAGGGTGAACTTGTGACGCTGGTCCGCCGTCGGCTCGCCCACCGCCATGGTGCGGGTCACATCGGTCGTCCCGTCCAGATACTGGCCGCCGCCGTCCACCAGCAGCAGGGAGCCGTTCTCGATCCGCCGGATCGTGGCGCCGACCGGCTTGTAATGCGGCAGGGCGCCGTTCGGCCCGGCTCCGGCGATGGTGTCGAAGCTCAGGTCCTTCAGCGCCCCGGTCGCCTCGCGGAACCGCTCCAGCGTCTCCACCACCTCGCGCTCGTCCGGCAGGGTCTGCTGCGCCGTCGTATCGACCCAGTGCAGGAAGTTGGCCAGGGCCGCGCCGTCGCGGATATGGGCTTGCCGGCTGCCTTCGATCTCGACCGCATTCTTGGTGGCGCGAGGCAGGGCGCAGGGGTCCGCCGCCCGCACCACCATCGCCCCGGCCTGCTCCAGCCGGTCGAAATACCAGGCGGACGACAGGGCCGGATCGATCATGACCTTCTTGCCCGCCAGACCGTCCAGCGCCTCGGCCAGGCGCTCGGGCGCCTCCAGTTGGACGTCGTCGCCCAGCCAGGCCGGCAGCTCGTTCGTCACCTTGGCCCCGTCCAGAAACAGCCGCGCCTTGCCGTCGGCCTCCAGCACGGCCTGACCGATCGGCAGGGGCGAACGGATCACGTCGCCGCCGCGCACATTGAAAAGCCAGGCGATCGACATGGGCGCGGTCAGCACGACCGCGTCGGCGCCGGCGTCCGCCACGGCCTGACCGATCCGCGCCCGCTTCGCCGCATGGGCCTCGCCGGAATAGACGTCCGCGTGAGGAACGACCGGGGCGGTCGGCTGGGCCGGACGATCCCCGCCCCAGGCCTGGTCCAGCGGATTGACCTCGACCGGCTTCAGCTCGGCCCCGGCCTTCTCCGCCGCCCGCTTCAGGGCGACCAGGGCGTCCGGGCTGTGCAGCTTCGGATCATAGCCAATGACCTGACCCGCGCTCGCCGTCTCCAGATAGGCGGCGACGTCGTTCATGTCGCGCCGTTCGAACAGGGCCGGATCGGTCTGGGCCTTGACCTGAACCGTATAGCGGCCGTCGGTGAACATGCTGGCCCGATCCTGGAACACCACCGCCGCCCCGGCCGAGCCGGTGAAGCCGGTCGCCCAGGCCAGCCGCTCATTGGCGTCCGGCAGATATTCGTTCTGGTGCTCGTCCTCGTGCGGGATCAGGAAGCCGTCCAGCCCCTGCTCGGCCATACGGGCGCGCAGCAGCGGCAGGTGTTTGGCCCCGAAGGACGGATCGGTGGTCTCATCGAAGGTCTGGCGCATCGTCTCGTCTCTCGTTCCTCAGCCCATCCGCCGCAGCACCAGGGCGCTCCAGGCGTCGTGATGGATCCGCTTCTCCAGCCGGAAGCCGCGCGACGTATAGGCCGCCGTCACCCGGCGCTCCTGCGTCCGCAACAGGCCCGACAGAATGGCGACCCCGCCCAGGCTCAGCGCCATCTTGATGTCCTGCGACAGGGCCACCAGCGGCGGCGCCAGGATATTGGCGAAGACCAGGTCATAGGGCCCATGACGGCGCACCCGCTGATCGTTCAGGCCCGAGGCGTGGACGAAGCTGGCGTGGGCCTGGTTCAGGGCGGCGTTCTCATTGGCGATCCGCACCGAGGGGGCGTCGATGTCGGTGCCGACCGCGATCCGGCTGCCGGTCCGCGCCGCCGCGATGGCCAGAACGCCCGTGCCGCAGCCGACGTCCAGCACCCGCTCGAACCGCTCGCGCTTCAGCAGATCGTCGAAAGCTTCCAGACAGCCGACCGTCGTGCCGTGGTGGCCGGTGCCGAAGGCGGCGCCGGCGTCGATCTTCAGATTGACGGCGTTGGGCGGCACACGCCCCTCGTCATGGGCGCCATAGACGAAGAAGCGCCCGGCCCGCACCGGCGGCAGGCCCGACAACGACATGGCCAGCCAGTCGGCGTCGGCCAGCTTCTCGACCGAGACGGTGACCGGATAGTCGGCCAGGGTCGCCTTCAGCCCCTCGACCTCTTCGGCCGTGGTCGGGAAGGCGTCGATGCGCCAGATGTTGCGATCCTCGTCCTCCTCCAGGATGGAATAGGTCGCGCCCTCCAGCGAGGGATCGGCGTCGATGGCGGCGGCGGCGGCCTCAGCGCTTTCGCGCGGACCCCGGGCGATTATCTGAACTGCGGACTCGGACATTTTTCAAACACCGCTAAGATGGCGAATCATTGCGATCCGGCGCTTCGTCTTCCCGACGCCGCCGGGCTTTTTAACTAACCGAGGGGTCGGGGAATACATGGCCAAGTCACCGTCTACATCTAAAACTGCGTCGCCGAAGCCGGCGACCGCCGCTTCCAAGCCTAAAGCCGCGCCGAAGTCGAGCGCTGTGAAGCCTGTCGCCGAGAAAACCGCAGCGCCCAAGGCGACCAAGCCCGCCGCTGCGAAGCCCGCGCCCAAGACCACGGCCGCCAAGCCCGCCGCGAAAACCGCAGCCCCGAAGGTCGCTGCGCCTAAGGCTGCTCCCAAGGCTGCAGTCGCCAAGGCCGCCGCTCCGAAGACCGCCGCGCCCAAGTCGGCCGCCAAGCCCAAGGCCGCGCCTGCCGCCAAGGCCGCGCCGGTGAAAGCCGCCGCTCCGAAGACCGCGCCGGCCAAGACGTCCAAGCCCGCCGCTGCAAAGCCCGCGCCCAAAACCGCAGCAAAGCCTGCGGCCGCCAAGCCCGCCGCCAAAGCGGCGGCTACGCCCAAGGCGGCTCCGGCCGTCGTCGCAGCGCCGACGCCCGCTCCGGTCGTTGCGCCTGTCGCTGCGGCTCCGGCGCCCAAGCCCGCCGAAGCCCCCAAGCCGGCCGCCAAGCCCGCTCCTACTCCCGCTCCCAAGGCGGAAGAAAAGAGCTTCTTCGCCAAACTGGGCGACATGATCTTCGGCAAGCGCTGATTTCGGATCGCAGTCGAGACTGAAGATCGCCGGACGGGTCCGCCCGTCCGGCGATTTCTTTTTATCTCAGCCGTTCCGCCAAGAAATCGACGAACACCCTCACCCGCGCCGGCATATTGGCCCCGCCGACAAAGACCGCGTGGATCGCCTCCCGATCGCCGGGATTGAAGGCTTCAAGCAGCGGGACAAGCCGTCCCATTTCGATGGCGTCCGCCACGCTGAAATTGCCGACCCGCGTCACCCCCACGCCGGCCAGCGCCAACTGCGTCAGGGTCTCGCCATTGTTGGCCTCGATCGGTCCCTTCACCGTCAGGGCGTAATCCCGCCCATCGCGCCGGAACGGCCAGACCGGCTCGGCCCGGCGGAAATTGAAGTTCAGACAATCGTGCTCGTGCAGATCCTCCGGGACCTGGGGCGCACCCCGTCGCGCCAGATAGTCCGGCGAGGCGACAATGGTCCGCCCCGTCTCGCCCAGCCGCCGCGCAGTCAGCGGACTGTCGGACAGCGGTCCGAACCGGATGGCGACATCAGCCTGACCCGCCGCCACATCGACCACGACATCGGTCAGATTGAAGTCGATCAATATATGCGGATACAGGCGGGCGAACTCGCCCAGCAGCGGCACGACGCGCTGGCGACCGTGCGCCAGAGACGCGCTGACCCTGACCCGTCCGCGCGGCGCCCCCTGATCAGCGATGACCCGCTCAGCGTCGTCCAGATCGGCCAGGATGCGACGCGCCGCCGCCAGATAGGTCTGGCCCTCCGCCGTCAGCGTCAGCACCCGCGTGGTCCGCAGCATCAGCCGCACGCCCAGCCGCGCCTCGATCCGGTCGATGGTCCGGCTGACCGCGGACGGCGTCAGGTCCAGCGTCCGCCCCGCCGCCGAGAAACTGCCGCTCTGCGCCACGGCGGCGAACACTTCCATCTCTCTCGCGCGGTCCACGCCGGTCGTCTGCATCTGTGCGTCCGGATCAAAAATCTTTGGCCTGGAGCCTGCCTACCGCTCGTGCGGACCGCCGTCCATCTGTGCGTCCGGACAGACAGCGTCGCGAAGGGACTTTCATGGATTATCGTCAACTCGGATCATCGGGCCTGCGCGTCCCGGTCCTCAGCTTCGGAACGGGCACATTCGGCGGCTCCGGCCCGCTGTTCGGCGCCTGGGGCAACAGCGACGTGGACGAGGCTCGCCGCTTGGTCGACATCTGCCTGGAGGCCGGGGTCAATCTGTTCGACACCGCCGACGTCTATTCCGACGGCGCCTCGGAGCAGGTGCTAGGCCAGGCCATCAAGGGCCGCCGCGACCAGGTGCTGATCTCGACAAAGACCGGCCTGCCGACCGGCGACGGCCCGGCCGACTGGGGCGTGTCGCGCGGCCGATTGATCCGCGCGGTCGAGGACGCACTGCGCCGCCTCGAAACCGACCATATAGATCTGCTGCAACTGCACGCCTTCGACGCGTCGACGCCGGCGGACGAACTGCTGGCCACGCTCGACACACTCGTGACCTCGGGCAAGGTCCGCTACACCGGCGTATCCAACTATCCCGGCTGGGCGCTGATGAAGGCGCAAGGCATTGCCGAGCGCGACGCCCGTCCGCGCTTCGTCGCCCATCAGGTCTATTATTCGCTGATCGGCCGCGCCTACGAGGCCGACCTTATGCCGCTGGGCGCGGACCAGGGCGTCGGCGCCCTGGTGTGGAGCCCGCTGGGCTGGGGCCGCCTAACCGGCAAGATCCGCCGCGACGCGCTGATCCCCGAGGGCAGCCGCCTGCACCAGACCGCCGCCTTCGCCCCGCCCGTCGAGGACGAACATCTGTACCGCGTTGTCGACGCCCTGGAGGCCATAGCTGTCGAGACCGGCAAGACCGTGCCCCAGATCGCCATCAACTGGCTGCTGCAACGCCCGACCGTCTCCTCGGTCATCATCGGCGCCCGCAACGAGGACCAGCTGCGCCAGAACCTCGGCGCCGTCGGCTGGAGCCTGACACCCGATCAGGTGGCCGCCCTGGACGCCGCCAGTGACGTCCTGCCGCCCTATCCCCACACCCCCTATCGCCAGCAGGAAGGGTTCGCCCGCCTGAACCCCCCGCTGGTCTGACCCTCGAAAGCCTCCCCCCCAATGAAACTCAATCCTCCCCTGCTCGCCCTCGCCGCAGGCGCCTTCGGCATCGGCGTCACCGAGTTCGCGCCGATGGGCCTGCTGCCCGTCATCGCCACAGACCTGGGCGTCTCCATCCCCACGGCGGGCCTGTTGATCAGCGCCTATGCGCTGGGCGTCATGCTGGGCGCGCCCCTGATGACCCTGACCACCGGCCGCGTGCCGCG
>JBKBXN010000166.1:0-5802 GCA_046314055.1 Brevundimonas sp. | reverse complement strand
GTGAACAGGCTGGGCTCATGGGCATGGGCGGCCTGGCCGACGACGCGGGCGACCGGGGTCAGGCCAAGGGCCTGGGCCGTCGACTGACGCATCATGACCAGGGCGGCCGCGCCGTCCGAGATCGAGGCGGCCGAGGCGGCGGTGATGGTGCCGTCCTTGCCGAAGGCGGGCTTCAGATTGGGGATCTTGGAGGGGTCGGACTTGGTCGGCTGTTCGTCGCGGTCGACCACAACCACGCCCTTGCGGGTCTTGACTTCCACCGGCGTGATCTCGGCGTCGAAGGCGCCGCTGTCCTGGGCGCGCTTGGCCCGGCCGGCGCTTTCGACGGCGTAGGCGTCCTGCTGTTCGCGCGTGAACTGATAGGCCTTGGCGGTGTCCTCGGCGAACTGACCCATCAGCTTGCCGGGCTCATAGGCGTCTTCCAGCCCGTCCAGATACATGCTGTCGGAAATGACGTCGTGGCCGATCCGGGCGCCGCCCCGGTGCTTCTGCATCAGATAGGGCGCATTGGTCATCGACTCCATGCCGCCCGCCACGATCACCTCGGCCGATCCGGCCAGCAGGGCGTCATGCGCCATCATCGCGGCCTGCATGCCCGAGCCGCACATCTTGTTGATCGTGGTGGCCTCGGTCGAGATCGGCAGACCGGCCCCCATCCCCGCCTGACGCGCCGGCGCCTGGCCCAGACCGGCGGGCAGGACGCAGCCCATGATGATCTGTTCGACCTTGTTCGGATCCAGGCCCGCCCGCTCCAGCGCCGCCTTCACCGCCGTCGCGCCCAGGTCGGTGGACTTGGCGTCCGACAGCGCGCCCTGGAAACCGCCCATCGGCGTGCGGGCGTAGGAGACGATGACGACGGGATCTTGGGCGGGATCGGCGGACATGGACGAGCTTCCTCTGGTTTTGGCGTCTGAGATAGCGATCCGACCGCCCAATGTGAACCGGCGGCCCGCTGCGGTCAGGCGAAATGAAGTCGACGGTAGCGGCCCCGGAAATAGAGCAGCGGGTCGCGGCGCGGTTCGAACCGGGCGCGCGTGACCCGGCCGATGAAGACCAGATGGTCCCCGGCCTCGACCACCTGATGGGTCGCGCATTCGAAACTGGCCAGCGACCCGGACAAGATGGGAGCGCCCGTGTCCCAGGTCTCCCAGGCCACGCCGTCGAACCGTTCGGCCGACGACCGAGCGAAGGCGCCCGACATCGGCTGCTGGCCGATGTGCAGGACGTTGATCGCGAAATGCTCCGCGCGCTGGAACCGCTCCAGGTTGGACGAGCTCCGAGCCAAACAGAACAGGATCAGCGGCGGGTCCAGCGACACCGATGAGAAGGAGTTGGCAGTCAGCCCCACCGGCTGACCCGCTTCGTCCAGCGTGGTGACCACCGTCACCCCGGTGGCGAAACAGCCTAAGGCGTCACGCAGGGTGCGGGGATCGGAGCCGGCCTGGTAGTAGAGGGCGTCGCGTGGCGCCTGCTGCTCCAGGAAGGCCAGAATGACGGCGTCGGCTGTCTCCGCCGGATCGGACAGCGTGTCGGGGTCCAGCGTCAGGATCGGCAAGTCGTCCAGGGGCGCCGTCGCCTCGACCGACGCCTGGCCCACCACGATCAGGCAACTGGCCAGGGGCGGCCCGGTGACGACCAGCGCCGGCGCCACCCGCGCCAAGGTGTCAGCCGAACACAGGATGGCGGGCCGCGACGAGATGTCGGTCAGCAGACCGCGCAGAGCCGTCGCCTCTTCGCCAGCGTCCAGCGCGGGGGCCAGCAGAACATGCCGTCCAGCCTCGACCAGAGCCCGCACCCACTGGCGCCAGTCGGGCGAAAAATGCTCGGGTGGGCCGATCAGCAGGACGACGGGATCTTCGGGATCGCCCCAGCCCTGGACATCCAGGCCTCCGATCCGGGGCGGCGATGCGATCATGAGGCGTGGCGGTCCAGTGCGAGCGATGAAAGGCGTCTAATAGGGCAGGTCCGGCCGCAGACGCCACGATTTACGCGCGTGATCAGGTATCGGATCACCCGGCGTCCAGATCAGCCAGTCGCCCGCGCAACATCTGAAGCATGGCCGAGAAGTCACGCCCACCGTGGCCCAGGCCGTCGAACAGGGCGTACATCGCCTCGGCCTGGGCGCCCAGGGGCGTCGAGGCGCCAGACTTGGCCGCCGCGTCCTGAGCCAGTTTCAGGTCCTTCAGCATCATGGCCGTGGCGAAGCCGCCCTGATAGTCGCGGTTCGACGGCGCCGTCGGCACCGGACCGGGCCAGGGGTAATAGCTGCTCACGCTCCAGCACTGGCCCGACGACTTGGACGCGATCTCGAAGAAGCGCTCAGGATCGAGCCCCAGCTTCTCAGCCAAGGCGATCGCCTCGCACGTGCCCAGCATGGAGATGCCCAGCAGCATGTTGTTGCAGATCTTGGCCGCCTGCCCGGCGCCGTGGTCGCCTGCGCGGATGGTGATCCGGCTCATGGGCTCAAGCGCCGCTTCGACGCGGGCAAAGTCGCCTTCGTCGCAACCGACCATGAAGGCCAGGGTTCCGGCGTCCGCCGCCGCCGTGCCGCCCGATACCGGCGCGTCCGCAAAGGCGTAGCCCGCCTCCTTCGCCAGGCCCGCCACCTTGCGCGCCGTCTCGACGTCGATGGTCGAGCAATCCAGCAGCAGGGCGCTGGACGGCGCCGCGCCGATGATCTGTTCGGCATAGACCTTCAGCACATGGGGTCCGGCGGGCAGCATGGTGATCACCACCTCGGCGTCGCGCACGGCTTCTGCGACCGAGGCCGAGGGCGCGCAGCCCGCCGCCGACGCCCGCTCTAGCGCCGCCGTGCTGAGGTCGAAGGCGGCGACCGCATGGCCGGCCTTCGCCTGATTGGCGGCCATGCCGCCGCCCATATTGCCCAGGCCGATGAAGGCGATCTTGGTCATGGTCTCTCTCCCTGTGTCGGCGCCCCTATCTGTCGAGGGGCGTCCATTTTTCATTGTCCGGCAGGGGCGCGAACAGCGCATCCAGCATCGCGTCCGTAACGCCGGACAGATCCGCAGGGGACCATTTCGGCGCATTGTCCTTGTCCACGATCACGGCCCGCACCCCTTCCTGGAAGTCATGGGTCCGCACCACCCGACCTCCCAGGGCGTATTCCATCGCCATATTATCGGAGAAGCTGGGGAGGGTCGCGCCGGTCCGCAGTTGGCGCAACGTGACCTTCAGCGACTGCGGCGACTTGGTCTTCAGCGTCGCCAACTGGGCCAGAGCCCAGTCCGAGCCGTCCGCCTCCAGCGCCGCGACGATCTCTTCGACCGTGTCAAAAGCGAACAGCCGGTCGATGGCCTCGCGGTGAGGGTTCAGCGGCGCCTCTTCCGGCTCGGTGGCGCATACCCAGCGGTTCGCCTCCTCCAGCGGGTCTCCCGGGTTCGCCAGCAGCGCGTCCTTGAAGCCCTCAATGTCGATGGCCGGAACGAAATGGGTATGGATCCCCAGCGCCACCGTATCCGCCGCCTTCAACCGCGCGCCCGTCAGCGCCAGCCAGACGCCCGTCTGTCCCGGCAGGCGCGGCAGGAACCAGCCGCCGCCCACATCAGGAAACAGGCCGATCCCCGTCTCGGGCATGGCGTAGGTGGTCCGCTCGGTGGCGATGCGGATGTCCGCCGGCTCCGAAATCCCGACGCCGCCGCCCATGACGATCCCGTCGACGATGGCCGTGATCGGCTTGAGATAGTCGAACATCAGATGGTTCAGCCGGTACTCGGCCAGGAAGAAGGCCTTGGCCTCTGACGCATCCCCCGCCCCGCTCTCGGCGATCATGCGGATGTCGCCCCCAGCGCAGAAGCCGCGCTCTCCGGCATGGTCGATCAGCACAGACTGCACCACCGCGTCCTCACGCCAGGCCAACAGCGCCGCCGTCATCGCCTCGCACATCGGCCGGTTCAGGGCGTGAATCGCCTTCGGCCGGTTCAGGGTGATCCGGCCGACGCCGTTCTCGATGCGGGCGATGATTTCAGCGTCGCTCATCGGGCCATCTCCCGCGCGATGATCACGCGCATGATCTCGTTGGTGCCTTCCAGAATGCGGTGAACCCGCAGATCCCGGACGATCCGTTCCAGCGGATAATCCTTCAGATAGCCGTAGCCCCCGTGCAGTTGCAGGGCCTCGTCGGCGATCTGGAAACAGGCGTCGGTCGCCAGACGCTTGGCCATGGCGCACCATTTGGTCTTTTCGGGATGCTCGACGTCAATGGCCCAGGCGCCGCGCAGCACCATCAGCCGCGCCGCCTCCAGGTCCGTGGCCATGTCCGCAAGCTTGAACTGCAACGCCTGGAACTCGCCCAACGGTTTGCCGAACTGTTTGCGGGTGGCGACGTAGTCCTGAGCCGTCTCAAGCGCCAGTCGCGCCCCGCCCAGCGAACAGGCCGCAATGTTCAGCCGCCCGCCGTCCAGCCCGGCCATCGCATAACGGAACCCCGCTCCCTCTTCGCCCAGCAGATTGGCGACCGGCACGCGGCAGTCGTCAAACTGGACGATGGCGGTCGGCTGGGCGTTCCAGCCCATCTTGCGCTCCTGCGCGCCGAACGACAGGCCGGGCGTCCCTGCCTCGACGACAAGGGCGGAAACCCCCTTCGCTCCCTCACCGCCCGTGCGGACCATGACGACATAGAGGTCGCTGGTCCCCGCACCCGAGATGAAGGCCTTGGACCCGTTCAGCACATAGTGGTCGCCGTCCCGCACCGCCGTGGTCCGCAGCGCCGCCGCGTCGGAACCGGAGCCCGGCTCGGTCAGGCAGTAGGAGGCGATCTTCTCCATGGTCACCAGCGACGGCACATAGCGGGCGCGTAGCTCGGCCGAGCCGACGCTGTCGATCATCCAGGTCGCCATATTGTGGATCGAGATGAAGGCCGCCGTCGCCACGTCGCCGCGCGACAGCTCCTCAAAGATCAGCGCCGCCTCGACCCGGCCCAAGGCCATGCCGCCGTGTTCCTCAGACGCATAGATGCCGCAGAAGCCCATCTCGGCCGCCTGCTTCATCACCGCGACGGGGAAATGCTTCTCCTCGTCCCACCTGGCCGAATGCGGCGCCAGTTCGGCCTCGGCAAAGGCGCGCGCCGCGTCCTGGATGGCGCGCTGGTCGTCGTTAAGGGCGAAATCCATATCCGCCTCAGCGCATCGTCGGGATGACGAACGAACTGTCGGCGTGCTCCAGCGCGCTGTCGGGCCAGCGGGCCGTCACGGTCTTGGTCTTGGTCCAGAAGCGGACGCCCTCCATGCCGTGCTGGTTGATGTCGCCGAAGGCCGAGCGCTTCCAGCCGCCGAAGGTGTGATAGGCGACCGGCACCGGGATCGGCACATTGATGCCGACCATGCCGACATTGACCCGGGCGGCGAAGTCGCGGGCCGCGCGGCCGTTCTGGGTGAAGATGGCGACGCCGTTGCCGTACTGGTGGTTCGACGGCAGGGCCAGGGCCTCTTCGAAGGTCTCGGCGCGGACGATCTGCAGCACGGGTCCGAAGATCTCCTCCTGATAGGACGACATCTCGGGCTTCACATGATCGAACAGCGATGGGCCGATGAAATAGCCCCTCTCGTGTCCCTGAAGGCTGAAGTCGCGGCCGTCGACGACCAGTTCAGCGCCTTCCTGAACACCCTTCTCGATCCAGCCGGCGACGCGGTCGCGGTGTTGAGCCGTGACGACGGGGCCATAGTGGGCTCCTGCGTCGGTCGAGACCCCGACCCGCAGCGAAGGGATTTCGGCGACCATCCGCTCGCGCAGTTCGTCGGCGGTCTTCTTGCCGACCGGGACCACCACCGGCAGGGCCATGCAGCG
>JBKBXN010000165.1:0-5832 GCA_046314055.1 Brevundimonas sp. | reverse complement strand
CCGTCGCCGTAGCCGTCGCCGTCGCCGTCGCCGTAGCCGTCGCCGTAGCCGTCGCCGTAGCCGTAGCCGTAGCCGTAGCCGTAGCCGTAGCCGTAGCCGTCGCCGTCGCCGTCGCCGTCGCCGTAGCCGTAGCCGTAGCCGTCGCCGTAGCCGTAGCCGTAGCCGTCGCCGTCGCCGTCGCCGTAGCCGTAGCCGTAGCCGTAGCCGTCTACGGCGGCGGTGCCGGACCCAGCGCCGTCCAGCGTGGTTACGCGGCCCACTTTTCGGCCTCGCTGGGGATGACGGCGATGATGGCCTTGCGGCTCACCATCAGGTCGGCCTTGGCGTCCAGTTTGGTGGACGTTTGGGGGCCTTCATTTGCCAGCTGGTTGAGGCCTTGGGTCGTACCCCACCGGCGGACGGCTTGGGCGCCGGTCAGGTGGGCGAACTCGGCGTCGAATGACGCGCCCTCGGCGGTCCAGACGTGGCCGCGATCGGCGACGATCAGGCAACGGCCGACGGACGGGGCCGTGGTGTTTTGGGTGTCAGTCATGGTGTGTTCCATTCAGTTGATGAGCGCCGCCGGAAGTAGAACCCGAGCGAGGGCGACGGCCCGCGCGGGGAATGCGAAGAACTGCAGACCTGCTCAGGCGCCTCCGAAGACGCGGGCGCAGATCAGGGCGACGACGGCGCAGACGATCAGGGTCCGCATCCCGTGGGCCGACAGGGTTCTGGTGAAGGCGGGGCGGCGGCCGCGAAGGAAGAGCCTGCGCATCACAGGCGTCCCGGAAGGCGGCCGCCGTGGAAGTTCGGCGGGGTGTAGAGGCCGTCCTTGACCAGGGCGGCGATCTTGGCCGCGCGGCGGTCGGGCTGGTCCAGGACGGCGACGCTGATCACCGCATCGATGAAGGCGTCCAGGGTGACGCCGTAGACGCGGGCGATGCGGCGTTCGTCGTGCAGGACGTAGAAGATCCGGTCGTCGGCGGTGTCGGTGTCGGGTTCGGCGTCGAGGCGCCCGGCCGGGACGTCGGCGTGACGGGCGATGCTGCGGACCGCGTCGCTGGGGCGGGGACCGATCGCGCCGTTCAGGATCTCGACCCGCTGAGCCGCGCCGACGCCGGGGGCGAAGTCGATCAGGATGCAGGGGCCGGCCAGCTGGTCCGCCAGGGACAGCAGGCGGTCGCGGGCGTCGGCGAGGTTTGCGGCAGTCATGCGCGGCCCGCCGCGTATTGGGTCGCGCCGGCTTTGTTGGCGGCGCGCTCCATTTCGAACTGGGGGGCGAGGCCGTCGAAGACGGTCAGGATGGCTGCCCTCAGGTCCGCCATGGGCATGTCGGTTTCGCACACGACCTCGATCACGCCGCCGATCAAGCCCGCGACGAACGGGCCCATGTCGGTGCTGCCGCTGCGATTGTGTTCCAGGGCATGGAGCCGTCTCAGCAGGTGAGCGACCGTCTCCTGTGCGACATAGGCGCGGGCCTGATAGTCGGCGCCCTTGGCTTTCCAATCCTCGGCCATCACTCGACGTCCTGGGTGGGGCGGACGCCGGCGGACCAGTCGTGCAGGGCGGTCAGGCGCGCCTCGGCCCGGCGGCTGGCCAGGGCGAAGGCGTCGGCGAACAGGTCGGCGGCGCGCAGGTCCGGTTCCAGCCGGATGCGCAGGGCCAGAAGCGCCGTCTCGAGCGAAGGCAGGGTCCAGGACCGGCCGTCCATGCGGACGATGACCGTGGGCGTCATCACCGCGCCGCTGATGACGACGGTCGCATCGATGTCGAAGCTGCGGGCCGGGCCGGTCAGCAGGGCCTGGATGATCTGATCCCCGGCCAGGTCATAGGCGTCTAGGACGGCGGGAACGAAGACGGGGCGGCTGCGCACGCCGTGCGCGTCCGGAACTGACGTAGGCGTCTGCGACGGGTGGGAGAAGGGCTCGACGGCCATGGGGCGCTCCTGTGAAAAGGGCGCCCGCACCGGCGGGTGGAGGGTTGCGACCGTCAGACTGTAAGCGGCGTGTCGCGACCCGCCGGTGCGGGACCGTTGTAGGAAGCTACAGTTTGTTGGTTATGTCAACATGGGGTTCGCCAACGCAATGTTGGTTTCCGGTAACGGCCCACGGCGACTAGGCTTCAGGCCTGATCTCAGGAGGGATGGATGTTTGGAAGCAAGCCTGAAAAGGAAGTCGCGCCAGCCGTGGACAAGAGGGGGCAGCCCTATGTCCAGGAGTTCGAATATGAGGCGCAGTCCCACCTGGGGATCATGAATTTCAACAAGGCGACCAACCAAATGGCGGCCGCCGGTTGGGAGTTGATCAATGGCGGAATGGCCGGGACGGCGCACTACGGCTATTTCCGGCGTCGTCTGGTCCAGGTCCGTCCTGGCGAGGACGGCTGAGGCGTCGCTAAGATACCGCGCCGCCGACAACGGCATGAACGGCGCGGATCTCGGCCAGGTGGACGGGAAACTCACGCGGCTCGGGCTGGAGTTCCTTTAGCCACACGGACTCTGCATCCCGGCGCTCGAAATACTTCAGAAGCATTGCGC
This sequence comes from Brevundimonas sp., assembly GCA_046314055.1. Lineage (GTDB taxonomy): Bacteria > Pseudomonadota > Alphaproteobacteria > Caulobacterales > Caulobacteraceae > Brevundimonas. Next base: position 3,317 of record JBKBXN010000165.1, on the reverse strand, counting down.
CTTCGTGCGTCTCCACGATGCACAGCTTGCCGCGCTGGGGCCAGACGCCGCGCACGGCGGGGGCGAGTTCCCCGTGCTCGAAGCGCGGCGAGACGCTGTCGCCATTGACCTGAAGATAGAAGGGGTCTCGGTAGCCGCGCTGGTTCGGGTGCAGCGGCCGCCAATCCTCAGGCTGATCGGGCGTGAAGGCGATGGCGTCGGGGCGGCCGGCGAAGACGGCGCCGTAGACGGGGGCCAGGTCTTCGGCTGGGGCTGGTTCGGCCTCTTGGCGGCGGCTGAAGACGACGACCTTGCCGGTTTGGCCTGAGGTCGGCAGCGGTTGCGACCCGTCTGAAAGCCAGGACTCGGAGACGCCTTCTTCCAGCAGCCCCTTCACACGCTCGATATCGGCGCGCTCAACGCCGATGGCGCTGGCCAGGGCCTCGAGGCCGGAAACGGTGAAGACCGACTTGCGTGCGCCGGCCTCATAATTCTGCCAGGCCTGGGTCGTGACGCCGTAGTTTTCCGCCGTTTTCTGCTGAGATAGGCCCTGCCTCAAACGCAGGACGGCCAGCGCGCGCCCGTACAGGCGATCGCCTTCCGACTGATTTTGGGTGCGTTTGTTGGCCATGCCCACATAGGGCCTGCGCAGGTCTGTTGTTGCGAGCGACAACGGCATGTCTTCGCCGATACAACAAACTATTGCGAAGACCAACAGTTTGTTGTCCGTTCACCATCATGACTGGTGATTCGCGACAGCTGAGAGAGCCCCGCCAACGGCCGTCACTGGCTCGTTTCGTCTGGGAACGTGGGTACACATGGCAGGAAGCCGGCGAACTGTTCGGGTGTTCCGGCGAGGCGGTGCGGCTGTGGTGCCTCCCGTTTGATGATCCCGCCCGCCGCACGCCCGACCGTTCCTCGATGGAAAAGATCGTTGCAGGGACCAACGGCGAAGTGACCGCAGCGGATTTCTACCAACCGGCCGTCGCAGTTGCGGGCGCGGCCAGCATGGAGGTCCAGCCATGAGCCGCCCGTCCGCCGATTGGGCTGCGCTCATGGATCAGTCGTCGCGGGAGCACCGTCGCGTCGAAGCGCGCGCTCAAGCAGACGAAGCTCCATGCGATGCGACGGCAGGGTCTGCGGCGACTCGAGCGCCGAGCGATCCGTCGCCGCCTCCTGCACCAGAAGGCGTTGGCGCCGAAGATAGTCTTCAACCTCATGCGGATGGTGATGATGCGTGATGCGCACCAGTTCCTCGACTACGCTCGTCAGGCTGATGAGCAGATTGCCAATCTGTTCGATCTCGCGCGGATTGGTCATGGGCAGGCCTCCTCGGTTCCAGGTTCTTCGAAAGAGGTCCTGAGTCCGGCGTCGGCGCAACACGGTCATGGCGAGCGCGCGGCCATGTGCTGCGCCACGCCGGCCGCCGCCAGTGACAGCATCCAAGCGTCCGGCGCCGTCGATGTCGTCGATTACGCCAACCAGTTCCTTCTTCGGGTCGCCGCGTCTCTAGGCCTGACCGCCGAGCAGCTGTCGGTCGATCCGCCCGCGACTTATTCGTCTGCTCGTGACGCCATATCGCTCGGCTTCCGTTTAGAAGCGGAGCGTCGGCCATGAGCCGCTACGGCAATCTGAAGGCCGGGCCCGACAATCAGATGACGGCCGCCGACGAGCGGTGCTGGCGCGATCTGATCGATGCGGCGGAGGCGGCGGCCCAGGGGCGGCCGTCGGCGGCGGCGCCGGATCTGAAGCGGGTGGCGGAGGCGGCGCGGAACGCCTGCGCCCCCGGCGTGGTGACGCGGGACAATCCGTGCGTCGTCCTGGCCAAGCTGGCCCGGCGCTATGTCGGCGAGACGACGGCGGGGCGGGGCGAACTGCAGGGCCAGATGGCCACCGCGGCCGAGGCGGCGCGCGAGTGCCTGAACGCCGGCGGACGGCGCGGGCGCAAGGATATCGACGGATGAGCCGGCGGGCGAGCACGGTCGGCTGTTCGGCCGAGACGGCGGCGCGGGCCCTGGTGGCGGCGTGCCTGCTGTTGGGCGTCGATCCGGCGGAGGCCTATGGGCGCGGTCGCGGCGGCAAGGGCAAGACGAAAGATCAAGGCCGTCACGGCGGGTATGGGGCGCGGGTCCTGGCCGCGCACGGGGTGCGGGCGCGTCTGGGCGTGGCGCCGGTCGTGCTGGCGCGGATGTTCTCCATCGACAAGACCAACCTGGCGCCCAGCCAGGCGCATCGTCGGGGGATCACGTCCGACCAACTGCTGGTGATCGCCGAGGCGATCAGCGGGGCGTCGGTCGCGAGCGCGCCCGAGGCGGCGCAGCGATTGATCTCGCCTCGTGAAGTTCCGGCACGGCCTGCGCTGCCCCGAGCCCCGAGCCCCGAGCCCCGAGCCCCCAGGTGGCTGTCATGACGGCGGCGATCAAGCCGGAAGTGGTGCGGTACGCCGTGTGGTTTCTGGACGCGGCATGGCCGCTGAAGACCGTGGCGTCGCTGTTCGACGTGACGCCCAAGGATCTTTTGAACGCGCTGGACCCGGAAGGGGCGACGACATGAGGGCGGACCAGACAGCGGCCGGAGGGGCTTGTGGTGTTATGGGCGGTCCGCCTTTGCATTTGGACCGGGACATCGATCTGGTTCGCGCCTGCCTGGCGCTGGGCGGGTTCCCGCACGCCGTCGTCCTGGACGGCGGGCCTTGGTCGTTCGGCGGCGCGTCCGCGAAGGCGCGCCGGGGCCGGGCGCCGAAGGGCGGGAAGGCATGAGCCGCGCCATCACCGGCGCGCGACAGCCACGCCATTCGCATAAGGCCGCACCACAAGCCCTGCCGTTCGGCATGGAGAGCCGGGCCGGAGCTGTGGTCCAGGGCGACGACGCCCATACCGCCCTGATGCGGGAGCTGAACTTCTTTCCTACGCCGCCCTGGGCGGCGCGGGCCGGGGGCGAGCTGCTGCGGATGCTGGATCCGGCGGCGCGGTCGGCGTGGGAGCCGGCGTGCGGCGCGGGGCATATTGGAAGCCGACGCCATGGTCGTGCTCTCGGGCTACGACAACGCCCTCTACAACGAGCGTCTGTCAGGATGGGGCCGCCATGAGATGGCGACCCATACACACGGCAATCTGGACCGCTGCGAAGTGCTCTGGGTCAGCCCGGCCGCCGTTGATGCGAACGGAGGGCTGTTCGCGTGATGGACGACCGTCTGTTCGATCAGGCCCGAGAGCGCGTCCGCTGCGAGGATGTGGCGGGGCGGCGGGTGAAGCTGGCCAAGGTCGGGGCCAGCTGGCGCGGCGTGTGTCCGCTGAAGGATTGCGGGGCCAAGAGCAAACAGTCGCCGTTCGCCGTGT
>JBKBXN010000164.1:0-5836 GCA_046314055.1 Brevundimonas sp. | reverse complement strand
CCCCCCGGGGGATCCCCCGCCCCCCGGCCCCCCGCCAGGACGTCCGCCGCCGGGGGGCGGACCACCGCCCGGGCCGCCGGGACCCTGGCCCATCAGGGCCGGATTGGCCTTGCCGAAGGGCTTGGAGAAGTTGAAGCCCCACTGCACGTCCTGCTGCTTGCGGCTGGAGAAGTTCAGGGCGCGGGCGTCGATCGACACCAGGTTGCCGTCGGCGTCGCGGACGAAACGGTCCGGCAGGGCGGCCTCGAGATCGGGGGTGATGGCCGGGAAGCTCGAAATCTCGTCTTCCGCCTCGGTGCGGGTATAGGCCAGGTTCAGTCGGAAATCGGTCGCCGAGAAGGGCTGCCAGTTGACGCCCAGCTTCAGGATGCGCCGATCCTCGGCCTTCAGATTGGGATCGCCGCCGGTGACCTGTGTGACCTCGACGGTCTGGCCGGTCGAATAGTCGAAGACCGCAGTATTGGGCGTGGAGATCGTGGGATCGTTCAGTTGCTGGATCGTCGGGGCCTTGCCCTCGTTCGAATAGTTGGCCGACAGCGACAAGCGTTCGACCGGCGACCAGTTCAGACCGGCGCCGACGGTGGAGACGCCGCCGAAGTCCGACAGCTCCTGATAGGCTAGGTTCATATTGGCCGACAGATCGCCGATCTTGGGCAGGACGCCGCGATCCACGCTGGAGATCGGAAGGTCGAAGTTGGCCTGCAGGCTGCCCAGGTCGCGTGACTGCGACCGGTCGGTCGACACGCCCGAACGGACGCTTTCGGAATCCAGAGACTGGTGTTCGGCCCCGACCTTGAAGGTGGTGGTGACGCCCCCGGCCGGCAGTTCCCAGGCCGTGCCGTTCAGCACCAGTTCGGCCTCAGCCGATTGGGAGATCGAGTTGGCCGTGTCGCGCGCGACGGTCGTCACTGCGCTGGACAGATCGCCGTAAGGATTCACGGTCGTGTCGCCCGCCATGATCGCGTCCTGCAGCGCGGTTTCGCTGACGCCGCGGCCTGTGGTGGTGTCCGTCTCGGTGCGGCTGTATTCGCCCGTCGCCGTCCAGCGCCAGTCGCCCAGATAGCCGTCGAACACCGTGCCCAGCTCGGCGGCGCGGGTGTTGGTCTGACGCGTCAGGGCGTCCGGCAGGTCCACATAGCGATACAAGCTCGTGGCGTCGCCGCCCGCCGACCAGGGATTGTTCTCCGGCAGATTCAGGGTGAAGCCAGGCAGGCCCAGATAGCTGCGGCTGCTGCTGTCCTCCAGGCTGCCGCTCAGGGTCATGCCGACCTTGTCGTTTAGATCGTGCTTGTAGGTGCCGGCGACCGACGCCTCGGCCGCGCGCGGCAGCAGGGTGCGGTAGGCGTTCCGCTCGCCGTTGTCGCCCGCCGAGTCGACCGTGTTCGACGCGGAGCGGTCGATATTGCGTTCGGTCTCGTAAAGGGCGTTGCTGCTGTCGCCGTTGATGTCCAGCGACCAGCGGTCGGCCCCAGCGATCTTCAGCAGATTGTTTTCGCTGGCCGTCGTGGTGCGGCCGCCCTGGTCCGACCGGCTGACGTTGACCGAGGCGGTCAAGGAGCGGAAATCGGCCTTCAGCACGATGTTCACGACGCGCTGGTTGGCGCTGTAGCCATAGGACAGGGCCGTCTCTTCCGGCAGGACGTCGAACCGCTCGATGGCCTCGGGCGGAATGCCGCGGATTTCGCGGAAGCCGGAGATGCGGCGGCCGTTGACCAGGAAGACCGGCGACCCGCCGCGCGCGCTGCGGGTCTGGGCCTCCAGCAGGGTCACCAGTTCGCCGATGTTGGTGGCCCCGAAGGCCTGGATCTGGGTGGCGTCATACGAGACGATCGGCTCCTGGCCGCCCAAGGCCACGCCCCGCTTGGCGGCCGTCACCTCGATATCGGGCAGGACCGTGGTCGCCTCTTCCTGCTGCAAGGGCTGGATATCGGCGGCGCTGGCGGTCGGAGCGAGTGCGAGCAGCATGAGCGCGGTCGGAGTCATGAAAACCGTGTTCCAGAGTGAAGATTTCAGCCCCTTTGGGCGTGACAAACATGGCTGGAAAGCGGCGGAATTCATGACGTTTTGGAAAGCGTTGCATGCACTCCACACAGCCGGAACTTGTGCGACGGAAACGGATCGATGCCGCGTTAAATAGAGTTTGGCCGGTCTGAATGCGCCCCATGACGGGGACGAGGCGGAACCTTTGTCCCGCCCCGGGTCTGATCAGAATTCTTCCCAGCCGTCGGCGTTCGAACCGACCGCCATGTCGGGTCCGTTGGCGACCTTGACCACGCGCTGTTCCGCGCGCGGGGCCGGGCGAGGCGCAGAGCGCGCCGACGAGGTCGCCGGCGCGGCGGAGGCCGGTTTTCCGCCCGAGACCTGGAAGAAGGACACCTGGGCCGACAGTTCGGCGGTCTCCTGACGCAGGGCGTTGCTGGCCGCCGTCGCCTGTTCGACCATTGCGGCGTTCTGCTGCGTCACCTGGTCCATCTGATTGACGGCGATATTGATCTCGTGAAGGCCGGTCGCCTGTTCCTTGGCGGAGGCGGCGATCTCGACCACCAGATTGCTGATGTCATTGACCTGGGACGCGATGGCCTGCAGGGCCGAACCGGCCTCGCTGACCAGGCGCACGCCGTTCTCGACCTCGGCGCCCGAGCTGTTGATCAGGGCCTTGATCTCCTTGGCGGCCTCGGCCGAGCGCTGGGCCAGGGCCCGCACTTCCGAAGCCACGACAGCGAAGCCGCGTCCGCTCTCGCCGGCCCGCGCCGCCTCGACGCCGGCGTTCAGAGCCAGCAGGTTGGTCTGGAAGGCGATTTCGTCGATGACGCCCACGATCTGGCTGATCTGGCGTGAACCGCCCTCGATCTTCTGCATGGCCTCGACGGCGTTCATCACGACGGCGCCCGAGGCCTCGGCGCTCTGGCGGGCGCCGCTGGTGACCGTGGCGGCCTGGGTGGCGCCCTCGGCGGTCTTGCGGACCGTGACCGTGATCTCATCCAGGGCCGCAGCGGTTTCTTCCAGGCTGGCGGCCTGTTGTTCGGTGCGGCGCGACAGGTCGTCGGAGGCCTGGCTGATCTCGCCGGCGCCGGAGTCGATGCCGCGGACCGAGCCGAGCACGCCGGTCACCGTCTCTTCCAGACGGGAGATCGAGCGGTTGAAGTCGGTTTTCAGGACTTCGCTGCGTTCCGGGAAGGGGGCGTCGATGCGATAGACCAGATCGCCGTCCGCCAGGGCGGACAGGCCCTTGCCCAGGCTTTCGATCACGACCGCATTCTCGGCCGCTTCCTTAGCGGCGGCGGCTTCGCGGCGACGGCGCTCGACTTCCGACTCGTCGCGCATCGCTTCTGTTTCGAGCTCCAGCGCCTTGGCGCGCAGGCTGTTGTCGCGGAAGATCTGCATGGCCTGGGCCATGGCGCCGACCTCGTCCTTGCGGTCGGTGTCGGGGATGGCGACGTCCAGCTTGCCGTTGGCCATGACCGACATGGCGCCGGTCATGCGACGGACGGGCGCGACCATCAGGATGGACAGTTGCACGCCCAGGAAGACGGCGGCGGCGACCAGGATCAGCCCCCCGACCGCCAGGGCGATGAAGGAGGCGGTGATCGCCGACGCCTGTTCGGCGTCACGCACGTTCATCCGCTCGACTTCCATGTCGCGAAGGTCGGTGATGGCCTTGGTGATGTGGGTGACGCGCACCCGGTCGCCGGAATCGATCACGACGCGGCGCGCGGCCTCGATACGGGCGGGGTCCAGCGCCGCTTCTGTCAGCGGCGTGCCGAACTCGGTGCGCCAGGCGGCGGCGTCGGCCTGGGCCTTCTCAACCAAGGTCTTCTCTTCCGGGGTCAGATTGGCCGCGCCAAGAGCGGCGACCGAAGCTTCGAACTGTTCCCAGCCCTTGCGGTAAACCTCAAGATAGTCGGCGTTCCCGGTCAGCAGCACGCCGCGCATCTGCGAGTTCAGGCGAATGAAGCCCTTCTCGGCCACATGGGTGTGGTCGATGATCGACTTGCTCTCGGCGTTCAGTTCAGCCGCCGTCTTCATCGCCGACAATTGGAAGAAGACCGCCCCGATCATGGCGGCCGCGACGGTCAGCAGAAGGGCGAAGGCGATCGCCAGTTTCCGCTGCATCGGGATGTTCTTCGGGTTCATGCGATCATCTCGGCGGCTTTGGGGCGGAAGCCCGGAACGGCGGACCGTTCCGGGCAAGGTGAAGTCTAGAAGGCGGTTTGGACGCGGACGGTGGCGGTGTTGCCGCTGTCGTCGCCGATGAAGGTCCCGGTGCGGTTATCGACCGACCAGGCGCTCCAGTGGGCGGAGACGCGGGTGTTGTTCGTGGGGTACCAGTTGACGCCCAGCAACCAGGTGTCGCCTTCGCCGCCGGTCGGGTTGTCGCTGTAGTCGGCGGTGTCGTACCGGCCGACGATCTCGACCGCGCCATAGCCGTCGGTTCCCAGCGGGTTCAGCACCTTGGGACGTCCCCAGGTGCCGGTGCGGGGCGAAAGCGGCGGCTTTTCACCGGTGATGAAGAAGCCGGCGGAGATGCTGTAGGCGTCCTGATCGAAGTCGCGTGCGGCGGTCTCGACGACGCGCTTGCCGCCTTCGGCCATCAGCCAGCCTGAACGATGCACGCCGCCCAGTTCCAGCCCCAGACCCTTGCTGCCCTTGGGATCGGCGTAGGTTCCGCCCGAGAGGCGCAGATTATCATTGCCGCGCGACGAGACGACCAGGCTGCGCGACGCGATCGAAGCATTCGGCGTCAGATCCTCGACGAAGCCCCAGCCGCCGAGATGCAGGAAGCCGGCGTCGGTCTTGAACGGCGACCAGTGGGTGCGGCCCATCAGGGTGACGCTGTCATTGGCCGTGCCGGTGCTGATGGCGTCGCCGGTCACCGACAGCGAGGCGTGCCAGACGCTGCCGGTCAGTTTGGACGACAGGCCGACGCCGTAGGCGCCGCGTTCCGGGCCGACGGTCGAGACCATCAGGCTGCGTTCCAGGAAGGGGGTGACGTCTTCGGCCGTGCCGCCTTCGACGCCACGGTCGTTCAGGCGCTGGCCGGCGGAGATCTCCAGATCGCGGCCGCCCAGCTTGCGATTATAGGCCATGAAGGCGTTAGCGACGCTGACCGCGTTGTCGGCGATGTCGCCTTCGATCCAGTAGGTGAAGCCGCCGGGGGTCTTGCCCTGGGCGCCCAGGCGCAGACCGCGCAGTTCGGTGGTGGTCAGGTTGCGGCCGTCGAAGTCCGACCCGAAGGTGTTGGACAGGTCGGCCGTGACGCGGATCCGCGGCTTGAAGGTGAAGGCGCCGTCGGGGCTGCGCAGTTCGGGAAGCCCGCTCGACCAGTCGACGCTGGAGGGCGCGCTGGCGGCCTGGACGACCGGGCGCGGCGCGGCGGCCGTCACCGGAGCCGGCGTTCCTGCGGCGGCGGTCGCCTGAGCCTGAGCCTGGACCTGCGATTGAGCCTCAAGCTGTTCGAGGCGCGCGGACAGGGCCTGCACCTGGGCGCGCAGGGCGGAGATTTCTTCCGCCGTCGGCGTCGACGACTGGGCGAAGGCGGAGGTGGCGAGCGCGGCGAGGCCGACACCCGCCGCGAGGGAGCGGTGGATGATCATGGATAACACTCTTAGGGTGCGATTGTTAAGGAAGGCCCAAGCGGCAATAAGCAGAAATGCGTATCATCGGTTGAGACGACGCCGGATGCAGAACAGGCGCCGCGCTTTCGCGACGGCGCCTGTTTTCCGGGGAGGAAATCAGTCGGCGGTGACCAGCTCTTTGTCACCGGGGCCGGCCGCCGGATCGGGCTGGGCCGCGATCGGTTGGGCCGGGCCGTTCAACGCCGCATGCAGGGCGGCCC
>JBKBXN010000163.1:0-5919 GCA_046314055.1 Brevundimonas sp. | reverse complement strand
AGCACGCCTTCGTCGCGCAGATAGTTGAGGGCCGAGGCCATGGCGACCCAGGCGCCGGTGATGGAGGCGGTGCGGGTGCCGCCGTCGGCCTGGATGACGTCGCAGTCCAGCACCACCTGGCGCTCGCCCAGGGCCTTCAGATCGACGACGGCGCGGAGCGAGCGGCCGATCAGGCGCTGAATCTCCTGGGTGCGGCCCGTCTGTTTGCCGGCGGCGGCCTCGCGGCGGCCGCGGGTGTGGGTGGCGCGGGGCAGCATGCCGTATTCGGCCGTGACCCAGCCCTGGCCCTTGCCGCGCATCCAGCCAGGGATGGTCTCCTCGACCGAGGCCGTCACCAGAACCTTGGTGTGGCCGAAGGTGATCAGGCACGAGCCCTCGGCGTAGCGGTTGACCCCGGTCTCGATGGTCACGGGACGCAGTTGATCGTCGGTGCGTTTCGAATGGCGCATTGAGATGAATCCTTGGAAGCGGGGGCTGCGGTGCTTATCCTGAAACCGTGAGCCTGTATGCCCCCAAAACCCCGCCGTTCGACGGCGCCCAGATTACGGGCCAGTCTCTGGCGGGGCTGGCGGGGCTGGATGCGCGCGCGCGCGACATCTTCCGCCGCATCGTCGAATCCTATCTGGAGACGGGCGAGCCGGTCGGGTCACGCACCCTGTCGCTGGGCGGGATCGCCCTGTCGCCGGCCTCGATCCGCAATACGATGCAGGACCTGACCCTGGCGGGCCTGCTGGCCGCGCCGCACACCTCGGCAGGCCGGATCCCCACCCATGCGGGTCTGCGCCTGTTCGTCGACGGCCTGCTGGAGGTCGGCGACCTGACCAAGGAGGAACGGCGCGAGATCGACGGGCGGCTTGCGGGGCGGGGCCGGAACTTCGAATCCGCCCTCGACGAGGCGTCCAACCTGTTGTCGGGCCTGGCCGGCGGCGCGGGCGTGGTGTCCAGCCCGGTGCGCGAATCCGGCGTCAAACATGTAGAGTTCGTGGCTCTGGGCGGGGATCAGGCCCTGGCGGTCATCGTCGCCGACGACGGCACGGTCGAGAACCGGATCATGACCCTGGCGGCCGGGGTCACCCCCTCGACCCTGGTCGAGGCCTCCAACTTCCTCAACGCCCGTCTGCGCGGCCGGCCCTTCGCCGACGCCAAGCGCGAGATGACCCAGGAGCTGGAGATCGCGCGGCGCGAGCTGGACCAGACCGCCGCCCGCCTTGTCGAGGACGGTTTCGCCGCCTGGTCCGGCGGGCCGGACCGCGAGCGCGCCCTGATCGTGCGGGGCCGCGCCAACCTGTTGCAGGACGGCGAGGGCCTGGCGGACCTGGAGCGGGTGCGGGTCCTGTTCGACGATCTGGAGCAGAAGGAACAGTTGATCGGCCTGCTGGACGGGGTGGATGCGGCGCAGGGGGTGCGAATTTTCATCGGCGCCGAAACGCGGTTGTTTTCACTTTCGGGTTCCGCCGTGATCGCGGCGCCCTATATGAGCGGCCGACAGCGGGTTCTGGGCGCCATCGGCGTCATAGGCCCCGCGAGGTTGAACTACGCCCGTGTCATTCCGTTGGTGGACTATACCGCCCGGGTGCTGGGCCGGATGCTGGACGGGAACGACAAGTGAGCGACAAGCCCCTTAACGACGACTTCAACGCACTGGACGCCGATATGGCGGAAATGAACGCCGAACACGGCCTGGACGCCCAGCCGTCAGATGATCTGGCGCCGCTGGACGCCGTCATCGCCGAGCGCGACGAGTGGAAGGACCGCGCCCTGCGCGTCGCCGCCGAGATGGAGAACCTGAAGCGGCGCGCCGAAACGCAGCAGAACGACGCCCGCGCCTTCGCCATCCAGCGCTTCGCCAAGGACCTGCTGGGCGTGGCCGACAATCTGGAGCGCGCCCTGATGGCCGCGCCCAAGGACACGGACGGTCCGACCGTCGCCCTGGTGACCGGTCTGGAAATGACCCAGAAGGCCCTGCTGCAGGCGTTCGAGACCAATGGGCTGAAGCGCGTCGCGCCTCAGGCCGGCGAGGCCTTCAACCCCCATCTGCACCAGGCCATGATCGAACAGCCGTCGGACACGGTTCCGGGCGGCGCCGTGCTGCAGACCATGCAGTCCGGCTTCGAACTGTTCGGCCGCACCATCCGCCCGGCTATGGTCGTGGTTGCGGCCAAGGGCTCGGGCGCGCAGGCTTCGAACCCCTATGGCGCGGCGCCCGAGGCCGAGACCCACGCCTTCGACGGCAAGGCCTGACGGCGGATGGGGGACGGCGTCAGAACTGACGCCGCCACCCGCCGATCAGGGCGAACTCCGGCGCCGCGTCGGCGACATGGCGCGGTTCGCGGCTGGCGACGGCCTGGACCGAGAGGCTTGAACCGTCCCACAGCCGACGCTCGCCGCCCAGGATGAAGTCGATCTGACGCCCGCTGGGCGTGGCCGAGAAGCTGCGGCGCGAATAGGTCAGGGGGTCGAAATATTCGACCGGCACGTCCGCCAGCCAGGCCGAGAAGGTTCCACGCTCGATCCGCAGTGGTTGTGAGATGGTAAAGCTGAGCCGGTCGCACAGGGCGGTGCAGCCGGTCAGCAGGCCCAGCCGCCAGTTTGAACTGATCGCCGCCTGGTCGGTCGACAGGAACCGCCCCTCGCTCTCGGTCGCGCCCAGGCCGGCCTCGCCGATCAGGGCCAGGCCGGGCCGCAGGGCCCAGTCGCCGCCGACCGCATAGAAGCGGGTCCGCGACGGCAGGGCGAAGTCCGATCCGCCGGGCAGGAAGGCGCCGAGCGGCCCCAGACGCTCGTCCAGAGCGCCCAGGCTGAGCGACAGGCCGCCATCGGCGCCGCGCCAGGTCAGGGTGGCGCGGCTGTAGGTCGAGGCCTCTTCCTCGACCCGGCGCAGGGGCATACGGCGGTCGCCGCCGCCGCTCTCGGCCGCCAGGGTCAGAGCCCCGAACCGGACGGCGCCGCGCACCGCATGATCGACCTGGGCCAGGGCGGCGAAACCGTCGCCGGCCGCGCCGTCGAACGGCGAGGACGCCCCGCCGCGACCCTGCCAGGTGGCGAAGCTCAGCCGGCCCATTTCAAGGTCCAGCATGGCCTCCTGCCGGGGCTCGTCGCCCAGCCAGGGGGCGTCGGTCAGGTCGTAGCGCGGGGCGATGGGTTCGGGCGTCGGGACCGGCTGGGAGGCGGTCAGGTTCAGCCGGCCGCCGTTGGGCAGGGCCAGCCGGGTCGTCGCCGTGCGGCTGGGTTCGAACGGGGCGGCCTGGTACGAACGGCTGGGCGCCGTCGGATAGGCTCCGCCCAACTGGACCGCGAACATCCGGTCATAGCCGTCGAACAGGACGGTCCCCAGCGCCGTCTGGCGGGCGAAGGCGTCGCCGAAGGCGGGGCCGACGAAACTGCCCGGCTCGGTCTCGGCGACGATCGAGGCGCCGTCGGCCATGGGCACCGAGGTGGCGCCCGCCGGCTGGAAGGCGCGGGCCATGTCCAGCAGGCCGCGCCCATAGACGATGTCGGTCCCGGCGGCGCCGGCGTCGCGCGCCGTATCGATCACGATGGCCAGGGCCTCGCGCGCCGTCAGATTGGGGAAGGCGTCCATCAACAGGGCCAGGGCGCCCGAGACATGGGGCGCCGAGAAGGAGGTGCCGTTGATCCGCCAGCAGCTGGTCCCGTCGCAGCCGGTGATGACATCCTCGCCCGGCGCCGAGATATAGCCGGCGGCTGTCACCCCTGCGCGGTTCGAGAAATCGGACATCAGATTGGTCTCGCCGTGCGAGCCCACGGCGATGACCGCGCCGGCGAAGCGGGGATCGACCGCATATTGCGCCGGCCAGCCGGGGTTGGCCTCGCCGTCATTGCCCGACGAGGCGACGATGACCGCGCCCGAATTAACCGCGCGCAGCAGGGCCGCCTCGAAGGCAGAGCCTAGGCGGTCGTCGCCGCCCAGGGACATGTTGATGATCTTGACCCCGTTGGCGACGGCGAAGTCCAGGGCGCGGACCAGGTCCGAACTGCTGAAACAGACGTCGGTGTTTTCCTCGTCGCAGTCCGAAATGTCGGTGCGGATCGACAGGATGGTCGATTCATAGGCGACGCCGATCGATCCCAGGCCGTTGAAGTTCGAAGCGATGACCCCGGACACCAGGGTCCCGTGACTGTCGGTGGCGACATAGGGGGTGTTGCGCCCCAGAACCACGTCGGTCGAGGCGCTGGAGATGCGGCCGACCAGATCCGCCTGGCTATCGCTGACGCCGGAATCGACCACGGCGACCGTGACGCCGTTCCCAGTGGCGCCGGCGCGCCACGCGACCTCGGCCTTCATATTGGCCAGGCCGTAGTTGCGCAGATATTCGCTCGACGTCACGGAGGGCGGCGGCGGCGGCGGCGGCGGAGGAGGAGGAGGTGGTGGGGGCGGTGGAGGTGGAGGGGGCGGCACGACCGGCGTTACGGATCCACCCCCGCCTCCGCCTCCCCCGCCGCCACAGGCCGCAAGGGGAAGGAACAACAGGCCTGCACCCAGCAGGACCGCCCTACGCCACTGAGAATTCGCCACCTTCACCCCTCCACGACACACAGCCCGCCGCAGTGTGTCACATCAGTAGCAATTCAACTTCTTAAAGATTTGTCGAAGGCCGCGAGCAGTTTGGCCCAGCCGTCCTTGGCGTCCGCCTCGGCATAGCTGGCGCGATAGTCGGCGTGGAAGCCGTGCGGCGCGTCGGCATAGACGATGATCTGGCTGCCGGTCTGGCCGGCGCGGGCCAGGGCCTCGCGCATCCGCTCGACGCTGGCCAGGGGGATGCCCTGATCCTGGCCGCCGTAAAGCCCCAGGACCGGCGCCTTCAAGTCGTCCGCCAGATCGACCGGCCAGGGCTGGCCGGACGAGACCTGGACCGGGGTCGCATCGGAGGCGGGCGCCAGGCGACCGTACCAGGCCACGCCGGCGCCGATGACGGCGAACCGCGCCGCCGCCTGCCACACCACCTTGCCGCCCCAGCAGAAGCCGGTGATCCCGACCTTGCCGTCGCGCGCCCACAGCTGCTGGCTGGTCCACTCCAAGGTAGCCGACAGGTCGCCCATCACCTGTTCATAGTTGGCCGCCCCGACGATCTGCATGATCCGGCCCATGTCGGACAGGGGCGCCGGGTCCTCGACCCGATTGAAGAAGGCCGGAGCGATGGCGGCATAGCCCTGCTTGGCCAGGCGACGGCAGATGTCCTTGATATAGGCGTGGACGCCGAAGATTTCGGACACCACCACCACGACCGGGAAAGGCCCCTCGCCCGCTGGTCGCGCGACATAGGCCGGCAGTTCGAAACCGTCGGGCGCCGGATAGGTCACCTCGGCCGTCTCGAGCCCGGCGGCGTCGGTGGTGATCGGCTGGGCCTCCTTGGCCAGGGCCGCGACCGCATAGCCGGAGAAGAGCAGGCCCCCCAGGGCGCCCACTGCCCGGCGGCTGAGTTTCAGATCGTCGGCGGTCTGGCCTTCGGGACGGATCAGGACGGTCATGGGGGTGGCTCCGGTCTCTGTCAGAGTATCGGACAGTGGCCCCGGCCGTTGCCCGCGTCCAGTCACGATCAAGAGCAGACGTATGGAGCCGCGACGCCCGACCGCGTCCGCAATCAGGGGGCCACTGATTATCCTGGATTGATTTTTAATCAACTCTCGGGATTACTCCGGAAGGGAGAATTCTCTCTCGAGGAGAATCGTGATGCGTATAGTCAAGACCGTCGCCGCTCTGGGCGTGATCTTCGCAGCAGGCCTGGCGCCCGTGGCCAGCGCCAAGACCGACCAATATTACTACAGTGTCGTCTTCTACAGCGACGCCACCTACACGACCCCGGTCGGCGAGTACCGGCAGTGGTGTCTCGGCAATACGACGATCTACACGCCGTTGGTCACCGGACAGACCTCCCCCTATTCGATCAAAGAAATCCTCGG
>JBKBXN010000162.1:0-5928 GCA_046314055.1 Brevundimonas sp. | reverse complement strand
ATCGGCGTCGACCCAATAGGTCTCCCCAGTCCTGCGGCGGGCTGACAGTTCAGTACGATAGCCTGACTGGGCCATCTCGCGGCGGGCGGCCCGAGCCTCCTGGCCCATATCACGCTCGCCCAGCAGCAGCTCGGCGGCGTTGCGGCCGATGCCTTCCGAGGTGGTCTCGGTGAACTGGATCACGCCGTCCGGATCGACCAGGAAGGTCGAGCGATCGGCCAGGCCCACGCCCGGACGCATGGCGTCGAAGTTGTTCGTCACCTGGCCGGAAGGATCGCCCAGCATGGTGTAGGTGATCTTGCCGATGGCCGGCGACGAGTCGTGCCAGGCCTTGTGCGAGAAGTGGGTGTCGGTCGACACCGAATAGATCTCGACGCCCAGCTTCTGGAACTCGGCATAGTGGTCGGCCAGGTCTTCCAGCTCGGTCGGGCACACGAAGGTGAAGTCGGCCGGATAGAAGAAGAAGATCGCCCACTTGCCCGCCACGTCGGCGTCCGTGACCGTCAGGAACTTGCCGTCCTTATAGGCCTCGGCGGTGAAGGGCTTGAGGGTCGTGTTGATGAGGGCCATGCAGGGCGTCCATTCAGCAGGAGTTGGGGAGGCCCGCTTCCTACCGCACCGCACCAAATAAGCCCAATCACTTATTTGCAGATGCGTGATAGATTTTGGTTATAGCAAAACATGGACATTAAGTGCAGGGCGGATAGGTTCGGAAATGCGCTTCGTACTCAGCCATTGTGCCGGGAAAATTCATAGCGCTGCGTCTTTCATCGACGCGCTCGGGATCCTCCAGCTTGTCCACGACCCAACGCCCATCCTTGCACGTCATCTGGGTGCCATAGCGCTGCGGCCGACCCTCATTGATCGCCAAACGGTCATACATCAGGCCATAGCTCTGACCATCGACCTCTCCCTGCGCGACAAGGGGCTCCAGCACCGGAACGAATCGTCGCCAGTTTTCTAAGTCGGAATGCTGAATGATCAGAAAGGCGGCGCCGGCAGCCTGCTCGCCATAGACCGATTTCTTGAACCAACCCTCAGGTGGGACCATGGTCAGAAGTTCGTCGAGCAAAGCCTTATCTAGGGCCCCCATGCTTTTCCAGGCCAAGGCCTCAGCGGACTGTCGCTCATCAGCAGGCAAGGTGCTGAAGTCCAGAACCGTAAAAGCGCGCCTCCCGACCTGATCCAATGCCCCCATACGTTCAAGCCGCTCGCGGTCTGACGTTGGGGGAGGCAAATCGGCCTGTCGCGCCTTCTCGACAGCGATGGCCTCGGCGACCGGCGCAACGAAGGCTCTTGCCTCGGCGCTCACCTCGGTTGGCGCATGCTGAACCAGCATCGCCGCAGCCAAGATCAATCCAATCATAGCGCCCCTCCACAACCGAAAGGGGAACTGATCGCGCCTTCATGGCGAAGTTTAGGCGCGATTCAATACAACAAGAACGCCCGCCGCGCCTCTTCCCACGCCGCCTCATCCGGCCGCGTCGCCGCCTCCAGATCGCCCGGCCCCGCCGCCGCGTCGTCCACCCATTCCCGCAAGCCAGGTCCGCCGTTGATCACATCGATGGCCAGCTTCCCGAACGCATACTCATACGGAAAATCCCGCCACAGGTCGTAGTCGGGATACAGCCGCCGGATCGCCTTGAACCCCAGAGCCTGCACCCGCCACGGCTTGAAGGCGGCATGGTCATAGCCGGGGTGATCGACATGGATCTGCACCCCGCTGCACAGCTTGCCGACATGCTTGTGGAAGGTCGGCTCGAACCACATGTCGCGCAGGACGCAGCCGCCCAGCCACTTCGGGGCCCCCACCTGAGCCAAGGCGTGCATCTCCGCGATCACCGCCCGCGCATCGATGTCCGGCGCCCCGAACAGCTCCAGCGGCCGGGTCGTGCCTCGACCTTCCGACAGGGTCGCCCCCTCCAGCATCACCGTCCCGGCATAGGCCCGCGCCATCGACAGGTTCGGCGCATTCGGGCTGGGGTTGACCCAGGACCGCTCGCCCAGCGGCCAGCCGAAGCCCGGCCCCGCCTCGGGCGCCCAGCCCTGCATCTCCACCACCCGGTAATCCACATCCAGCTTGAACTGGTCGATGAACCACAGGCCCAGTTCGCCCAGGGTCAGCCCGTGCCGCATCGGCATCGGCCCCGCCCCGACGAAACTCTCCCAGCCGGGCTTCAGCGTCTGGCCCTCGACCGGCCGCCCCGCCGGATTGGGCCGGTCCAGCACCCAGACCGACTTGCCGTGTTTCGCCGCGGCCTCCAGCACGTACAGAAGCGTGGTCACATAGGTGTAGATGCGGCAGCCCAGGTCCTGCAGGTCGATCAGGACGACGTCGAACGTCTCCATCCACTCGTCCCTGGGCCGCCGCACCTCGCCGTACAGGCTGAAGACCGGGAAGCCGTGCACCGGATCGCGATAATCCGGGCTCTCCATCATATTGTCCTGAAGATCGCCCTTCATCCCGTGCTGCGGCCCGAAGGCGGCGGTCAGCGCGATTTCAGGACAGGCGGCCAACGCATCGACCGCATGGCTCAGGTCCTTGGTCACCGACGCCGGATGCGCCAGCAGGGCCACGCGCCGCCCCTTCAGCTGCGCCCTCAGGGCGTCGTCGGACAGCAGGCGGTCGAGACCGAAATTCATGGCAGTTCCAGCGCGAACGAGTCGGAATGATGAAAGTCCGGCTTATCCGATGGATGCGCCAGGGCCCAATAGGCGATCGCCCCGTCCAGCCTCTCGACCACCGCCGTCAGCCCGACCGCGTCCGTCGCATCCTTCGGCAGCTCGACATCGACCGTCAGCACGAACCGCCCCGGCGCCATCCGCGTCACGATGAAGGGCGGCGCGATCTCCAGCGTCCGCATCCCCTCGCGATAGCCGTCGAACCGATAGGCCGCCCACGCCCCCGAGGGCGACAGATTATATTCGACATAGCCGTCCGCCGTCCGCACGAAGGCCTCGAAACAGGTCGTCCGCCACAGTCCGTCGGTCCTGGCCCGCGCCGCCGCCTGCGGCCAGCGCACCGTCTCGACCGGCCCGGCCAGCAAATACTCCAGGCTCAGCCCCCGCCCTTTCCGTCGCGCCTCGACCTCCAGCGTCAGCCCGGCGGGCGGCGAAATCGGGTGTGGGATCAGGGGTAGGCGCATCCCGCCTTCGTAGCGAAGGCCTACCGTGGGTCAACGCCTTCCCTGGGGTCTTCCAGAAGGGGGGCCTCAACGGGCTCGCCTCTTTCAAGCCGGTCGGCTTGGGCGTCGCACTCAGCCGCGTATTCGGTCATCAGTGTTCTGGAAAGAGGGTCGCTGACCCCGTTCAAGAGGCGACGCGCCCGCTCAGCCTCTTTTCGCAAATCCTCGACATTCTTCATGCCAACGCACACCACTCACTCGAACAATCAACCGCGCCCCATTATTGAAGCCATCCTTCGTCGGGGCGTTCCAGCTCTGCAGTAGATAAGACGATCGAGGCCAGTTTATTTCGAGAATCGCGACTTAATGAGGCACGCCATTTCTCTGGCGATTCAAACTTATTTGGCGCAACAACACCTTCAGATCGCAATATGCGATGGCAGGACCCTGTATTGAACGACACCGATGGATCATCCGAGCGCTGCTGTGTGGGATGAACGCCACCTCCGCCTGGGCATAACCGCCGCCGGCGTGGCCTTGTGGGCCTGGAACGTCGACAGCGACCAGATCACCATGGATGAGATCGGTTATGATCTGTGGGCTACGCAGACCAGAGCGCCGGTGACGTTCGAAGACCTGTCGGCGCACATCCACCCCGCCGACCGTGATCGCGTCCGGGCGGCCTTCAATGCGACGCGCGGCATCGTCGGCCCTTACGAGATCGATTTCCGTCTCATGATCGGCGACGAAATCCGCTGGATTTCAGCCCGTGGGCGGGGCGACGACGAGGGCATCCTCAATCGCGTCATGTTCGGCGTCTTTCTCGACGTCACCGGCCGAAAACAGGCCGAGGAGGCGCATGAACTCCTGGCCGGCGAGATGAGCCATCGAGTCAAGAACCTGATCGCCATCGCCGGCGCCCTGACGGCCATGACCTCCCGGTCCGCGGAGACCAAGGAGGAGATGGCGCGGGAACTGACCCAACGCCTGACCGCCCTGGGTCGGGCCCACGATCTGGTGCGACCGGTGCCTGGCCAGACCGAGAATGCGGCCCTGCTGGGCGACCTGATCTCGGTCCTGCTGATGCCTTATGACGACCTCGGCGCCTTTAGCGGACGCATCCGCGTTTCCGTGCCCAGAATGGGCATAGGCGAAGCGGCGGCGACCAACCTGGCCCTCATCCTCCATGAGCTGGCGACCAACTCGGTCAAACATGGCGCCCTGTCCAGCGACGCGGGCCTTCTGGCCGTGAGTTGCCTGATGGAAGGAGACGAGGCCGTGCTCGTCTGGACGGAGAGCGGCGGGCCTGCGGTGACTCCGCCGAGTGCCGACAAGGGCTTCGGCAGTAAACTGCTGGACCGGATTGTGACGCGGCATTTCCAGGGCTCGTTCGACTACGACTGGGCTGCGGACGGACTTGTCGCCACGCTTCGGCTGAAAACATCGACCCTGGGCGAGTAGCGCCTTCGCGCCTCTCTCCACGCTCCGTCCCTCCAAAGGGGAAGACGACCGCCGGCATCCCTGCTAACGGAGCCCCGCCATGACCGAACAAGCCTTCAAATCCGACTTCCTCCGCACCATGCAGGCGCGGGGCTATATCCATCAGATCACCCATCCGGCCGAGCTGGACGCGGCCGCGACCGCCGGGATCGTGACCGGCTATATCGGCTTCGACGCCACCGCGCCCTCGCTGCACGTCGGCCATCTGATCCAGATCATGCTGCTGCGTCGCCTTCAGCAGGCCGGCCACAAGCCCATCGTCCTGATGGGCGGCGGCACGACCAAGGTCGGCGACCCCTCCTTCAAGGACACCCAGCGCCCTCTGCTGACCGAAGCGCGGATCGCCGAGAACATCGCCGGCATCAAGGGCGTGTTCGAGAAATTCTTGACCTTCGGCGACGGCCCGTCCGACGCCGTCATGCTCGACAACGACGAATGGCTTTCGAAACTGGGCTATCTGGAGTTCCTGCGCGACTACGGCACCCATTTCACCGTCAACCGCATGCTGAGCTTCGACTCCGTCAAGCTGCGCCTCGAACGCGAGCAGCCCCTGACCTTCCTCGAATTCAACTACATGCTGATGCAGGCCACCGACTTCCTGGAGCTGAACCGTCGCTACGGCTGCACGCTTCAGATGGGCGGGTCGGACCAGTGGGGCAATATCATCAACGGCGTCGAACTGACCCGCAAGGTGGACCAGAAGGCCGCCTTCGGCCTGACCACGCCCCTCCTGTCCACCGCTTCAGGCCAGAAGATGGGCAAGACCGTGGGCGGCGCCGTCTGGCTGAACGCCGACGCCCTGTCGCCGTATGACTACTGGCAGTACTGGCGCAACACCGAGGACGGCGACGTGGGCCGCTTCATGCGCCTGTTCACCGACCTGTCTGACGCCGAGATCGCCGGCTACGAAGCCCTGGAAGGCGCCGCCATCAACGACGCCAAGAAGGCCCTCGCCGACGCCGCCACCACCATGCTCCACGGCGCCGACGAAGCCGCCAAGGCCCGCGCCGCCGCCGAGACCGCCTTCGAAAAGGGGCAGATTTCCGCCGACCTGCCGACCGTCGAACTGCCGGCGGGCGAGGTCTACGGCGCCATGATCGCCGCCGTCGTGACCAAGGCCGGCCTGACCGCCTCGAACGGCGAGGCCCGCCGCCTGGCCCAGGGCGGCGGCCTGCGCCTGGTCGCCGCGCGCGCGGAGGGCAACCAGGCCACCGACAGCCACAGCGTGGACGACGTGCGCTACCAGCTGCTGGCGCGGCGCGGCAACGGCACCGCGCGCCGGGTCACCCTGACCGGCAGCGAC
>JBKBXN010000161.1:0-5938 GCA_046314055.1 Brevundimonas sp. | reverse complement strand
GTCGATCAAGGTCGCTTGAGACCCCAGGTCAAAGTCCCAGACGTCCTTATGGACCGTCTGGAAATGCCAACGCGGCTTGCCCGTCGTCACATCGAGCGCGACCAGGGCGGTGGAGTATTCATTCTCCTGCGGGCGACGCGAGCTGGACCAGTAGTCGGCCGAAGAATTGCCCATGGGCAGATAGACGAGGCCCAGGGCCTCGTCCCCCGTGGCCGTGGTCCACATATTGGGCGTGCCCGGCGTATAGGTCTCGCCCTCGGGCGGCAGGCCGGTGCGGTCCGGACGCATCATGTCCCAGGCGAAGCGGAGTTCGCCGGTCTCGACGTCGAAACCCTGGATCACGCCTGAGGCGTTCCATCGTTTCTGGCCGTCCAGCACCTGATGCCCGGTCACGATCACGCCCCGCACGATGACGGGCGGCGAGGTGATCGACACCATGCCGGGATAGGGGTCGCCCATGCCGCGCTTGATGTCCACCGCGCCGTTCTGACCGAAGGCCGGGCAAGGCCGGCCGGTCTGGCCGTCGACGGCGATGATGCGGCCGTCCAGGGTGCCTTCGATGATCTTGGTGGCGCAGGGCTGGGCCGGTTGGGCGTCGGCGCGCACATGATAGGTCACGCCGCGGCAGGCGGCCGTATAGGGAATGTTCTCGTCGGCGACCTGAGGATCATAGGCCCATTTCTGCTGGCCGGTCGCGGCGTCCAGCGCGAACAGCTTGTTGCGTGCGGAACAGAGATAGACGGTGTCGCCGATCTTCAACGGCGTGGTCTCGGCGCCCCAACGCTCGTCCGGCAGATCGCCGGTGCGGAAGGTCCAGGCGCGTTCCAGCCTGGCGACATTGTCCCGATTGATCTGGGTCAGGGGGGAATAGCGCTGAGCGCTGTCGGTGCCGCCCCAGGCGGGCCAATCCGCCCCTGTCTTCAGCAGGCCCGGATCATTATAGGCGCCGCGCGCGCCCGGCAACGGACTTTCGATCTGCGCCCGGTTGGCCTGCGCCACCGCCACGCCGAACACGACCGTCAGCACCGCCAACCCGAGAGCACCCCCGCTCGCCAGCTTGCCGCCGCCGCGCCGTTTCAACACGGGCAGTGTCGCGAGGACCAGGAACATCAGCACCAGCGGACCGACCAGCCGCGGCACCTGGGCCCAGCCGTCCAGCCCCTTTTCCCAGAGCGCCCACCCCAGGGTGAAGACGAAGGCCGCGCCATAGACCCAGGCGCCCCTGATGTCGCGGAATACCAGCAGCGCGCCCGACGCCATCAGCATCAGGCCGACCACCAAATAATACCAGGACCCACCCAGGCTCACGAGCTGAGCGCCGCCGGCCGCCAGCACGGCTCCGATTACCGCGATCAAGAGGCCCAGCAGCAGCGTAAGCCATCCTCCCAGACCTGTCGGCGTCGTCCATCGCGGCATCGGAGCCCCCGTTTCAACTTTGGATGAAGCTCAGCCAACGAGCCGCAGATCAGGGGGTTCCAGTCTCCGCCTTCTCCCAGGGTTCAAACCGTTCCACCAACAGCCGTCGAGTCACACGTTTTTACCGACGAACCGCCCAGGTTCAGATGTTCTTTGCGAATTCTCCAGCTGAGAACAGCTCACAGCAATAATATTTGCCTCAACTGTGCCGATTGCGGCATATGCGCATCATGCACAAGACCCTGAAGCAAGGCGGGACTTTCGTCGTCGAACCACGCCGCCTCTCGAAGGCCACAGCCGAACTGCGCGCACGCGGGTTCGGCGAGATCACGATTCCGCCCTCGACCGAGACGGCGGAGAAACAGGCGTCGCGCTGCACCGACTGCGGCGTGCCGTTCTGCCAGAACGCCTGTCCGCTTCAGAACAACATCCCCGACTGGCTGCGCCTGTCGGCCGAGAACGAGCCGCGCGAGGCCTGGCGCGTCGCGACCCTGACCTCGACCATGCCCGAAATCTGCGGCCGCATCTGCCCACAGGACCGTCTGTGCGAGGGCGCCTGCACCCTGAACCAGTCCGGCTGGGACGCCGTGACCATAGGCTCGGTCGAGGCCTGGCTGGGCGATCAGGCCTTCGCCAACGGCTGGGTCGAACCAATCCGTCCGGCGGCCGAACGCGGCGAGACCGTCGGGATCGTCGGCGCCGGGCCGGCCGGGATGGCCGCCGCCGACCGGCTGCGCAGCGAAGGCTATCAGGTCACCGTCTACGACCGGCACGACCGCGCCGGCGGCCTGCTGATCTATGGCATTCCCGGCTTCAAGCTGGAGAAGCACGTCGTCCAGCGGCGCGTGGACCGCCTGATCGACGGCGGGGTTCAGTTCGTGCTTGGCTGCGAAATCGGCAAGGACGTGACCCTGACCGAACTGCGCGAGCGCCATGACGTGGTCCTGCTCGCCATGGGGGTCTATCAGCCGCGCATCCTGTCGGCGCCCGGCCGGGGTCCGGATTCGACGGTCGCGGCCCTGTCCTATCTGACGCACCAGAACCGGCGCGACCTGGGCGACGCCGAGGAAGACGGCTGGCACGAGGCGCGCGGCAAGCGGGTGGTCGTCATCGGCGGCGGCGACACGGCCATGGACTGCGTCCGCACCGCCGTGCGGCAGGGCGCGGCCAGCGTCACCTGCCTGTATCGTCGCGACCGCGAGAACATGCCCGGCTCGGCCCGCGAAGTGGTCAACGCCGAAGAGGAAGGCGTTATCTTCGAATGGCTGGGCGCGCCCAAGGCCCTGCTGTCGCAAGGCGATGTCGTCACCGGCGTTCGCGCCGCGCGGATGCAGCTGACCGAGGCGGCCCCGGGCGAGCGGCGCGACATCGTCCCCGTCCCCGGCGCCGACTTCGACATCCCGGCCGACATCGTCATCGAGGCCCTGGGCTTTTCGCCCGAGCCGTTCGCGGCGCATGAGCCCGATCTGCGCCTGCGCGACGACGGCACCATCAAGGTCGGCTCCGTCAGCTTCGCCACCAGTCTGCCCGGCGTGTTCGCCGCTGGCGACGCCGTGCGCGGCGCCTCCCTGGTCGTCTGGGCTGTGCGCGAAGGCCAGGACGCCGCCGCCGAGATCGACCGCTACCTGAAGACCCGCACCGAGGAGGTCGCGGCATGACCGATTGGCTGAACAAGTACGAAGAGACCCGCGACCGCCTGGAAGCCGGCCACGCCTATGACCGCGCCTCCGAGCGCGACGCCTGCGGCGTGGGCCTGGTCTGCTCCATCGACGGCACGCCGCGCCGCGACGTGGTCGAATATGCGATCCGCAGCCTGAAGGCCGTGGCCCACCGGGGCGCGGTCGATCCCGACGGCCTATCGGGCGACGGGGCCGGCATCATGGCCGAACTGCCCCAGGGCTTCTTCGCCGACCAGGTGGCCTCCATCGGCCAGTCCCTGCGTCCCGGCCCGATCTGCGTCGGTCAGGTCTTCCTGCCGCGCACCGATCTGGGCGCCCAGGACCGCGCCCGCGCCATCGTCGAGACCGAGGCCCTGCGCGGGGGCTTCTGGATCTACGGCTGGCGTCAGACCCCCATTGACCTGTCAGTGGTTGGGACCAAGGCCGGGGCGACCCGGCCCGAGATCGAACAGATCATGCTGGCCCCGCCGTTGGACGACGCCGGCCAGCCGCTGGACGGCGAGGCGCTGGAGCGCGAGCTGTACCTGTGCCGCCGCCGCATCGAGAAGACGGTCAAGACCGAGAACCTGGCCGCCGTCTATATCTGCACCCTGTCCGCGCGCTCCATCGCCTACAAGGGCATGGTGCGGGCCGAACTGCTGGGCAACCTGTATCCCGACCTGGAGGATCCGCGCTTCGTGTCGGCCTACGCCGTCTTCCACCAGCGCTATTCGACCAACACCTTTCCCGAATGGAAGCTGGCCCAGCCCTTCCGCATGATGGCCCACAACGGCGAGATCAACACGCTGAAGGGCAATCTGAACTGGATGAAGTCGCACGAGATCCGCATGGCCGCCCAGGCCTTCGGGGACCGCGACCGCGAGGTGAAGCCGGTGGTTCAGCCGGGCGGGTCGGACTCCGCCGCCCTGGACAATGTCATGGAGGTGCTGGTCCACGCCGGCCGCCCCGCGCCGATGGCCAAGGCCCTGCTGATCCCCGAGGCCTGGGCCAAAGACGACGTGGTCATGCCGCCCGAGCACCGGGCCTTCTACGCCTATTGCAATGCGGTGATGGAGCCGTGGGACGGCCCGGCCGCCATCTGCGCCGCCGACGGCCGCTGGATCGTGGCGGGCAAGGACCGCAACGGCCTGCGCCCCCTGCGCGCGGTCGAGACGGTCGACGGTTTGCTGATGGCCGGGTCGGAAGCCGGCCTAGTGCCGATTCCCGAGAGCCGGGTGAAGCGCCGCCTGCACATCGGCCCCGGCAAGCTGATCGCCGTCGATATGAAGCACGGCCGTCTTTACGACGAGCACGAGGCCATCGACGCGCTGTCCGCCGCCCACCCCTATACCGAGTGGCTGGACAATATGGTCGATCTGGAGCCGATCATCGGCCCCGGACCGGAACCCCGCTCGGCCTCGGGAGAGGACCTGACGCGCCGCCAGATCGCCGCCGGCTACAGCCGCGAGGATCTGGACCTGCTGCTGGACGCCCTGGTGCGCGATGGCAAGGAGGCGGTGGGGTCCATGGGCGACGACGCCCCGCCGGCGGTGCTGTCGGCGCTGCCGCGCCCGCTGTCGCACTATTTCCGCCAGAACTTCAGCCAGGTGACCAATCCGCCCATCGATCCCCTGCGGGAAGCGGGGGCGATGAGCCTGAAGACCCGGTTCAAGAACCTGGGCAACATCCTGGCGCAGGAAGAGGCTCAGACGGACGTCTTCGTCCTGGACAGCCCGGTCCTGACCAACGGCATGTACGAGCGAATGGTCGCCACCGTCGGCGCCGGTTCGACGGTGGTCATCGACTGCAGCTATGACACCCCGTCCGACGACGCCCGCCCAGGCGCCGGCCTACGCGCCGCCCTGGACCGGATCATGGACGAGGCCGAGGCCGCCGCCCGCGATGGCGCCGCCCTGATCGTGCTGACGGATCAGCAGGGTTCCGCGACCCGTCTGGCCGCCCCGATGATCCTGGCCACGGCGGGGGTTCATGGCCGACTGACCGCCGCGGGTCTGCGGACCTATTGCTCCATCGTGGTTCGCACGGCCGAGACGCTGGACCCGCACGGGTTCGCGGTCCTGGTCGGAGTGGGCGCCACCACCGTCAACGCCTGGCTGGCCCAGGACCTGTTCCAGGAGCGTCTGGATCGCGGCCTGTATCCCGGCCTGACGCTGCGCGACGCCTGCCTGAACTACAAGCACGGCATCGAGGCGGGCTTGCTGAAGACCCTGGCGCGCAAGGGGATCAGCGTCATCTCCGCCTATCGCGGCGGCTGCGAGTTCGAGGTGTTGGGCCTGTCACGCGCTCTGACGGCCGAGTTCTTCCCCGGCGCCCCGTCGCGCATTTCCGGCATAGGCCTGGCCGGTCTGGAGCAGGCGGCGCTGAAGCGGCACAAGGTGGCCTGGGGAGATGCTCTGCCCTCGCCCGCGATCGGCGGCTTCTTCAAGATTCGCTCTGGCGGCGAGGCTCACGCCCACGAGGCCAAGACCATCCACCTGTTGCAGGACGCCTGCAACCGAGGCGACTATCGCCGCTTCAAGCAGTTCTCGGAGGCCGTCCGCAACCAGGCTGACCTGTCGCTGCGTGACCTGTTAGACTTCCGCGAGGGCGTCGCCATCCCGGTCGACCAGGTCGAGAGCGTGTCGGACATCCGTCGCCGCTTCCTGACTCAGGCCATGTCCTTGGGCGCGCTTGGCCCCGAGGCGCACGAGACGCTGAACATCGCCATGAACCGCATCGGCGCCCGCTCGGTCTCGGGCGAGGGCGGCGAGGATCCGGAACGCTATCATCCGCGCGCCAATGGCGACGACGCCAACTCGGCGGTCAAGCAAGTCGCCTCGGGCCGGTTCGGCGTCACGGCCGAA
>JBKBXN010000160.1:0-5964 GCA_046314055.1 Brevundimonas sp. | reverse complement strand
GCCCGGCATCATCTTCTGACACACCGCCTCGGTGGCCTCCGGCGTGACGTCGCGGATCGCCGGGCCGGTGCCGCCCGTCGTCAGGATCAGCGGGCACATCTCGCGGTCGGCGAGGTCGATCAGCGCCGCCTCGATGGCCGCGCGGCGATCGCCGATCTCGACGCCTTCGGGGCAGCCCGCGCGGACCTGGGCGCGGATCGAGGCGGGATCTTCGCTGCGGGGATTGTCGTCGGTGACAATGGCGACGTCGGCCAGACGGCCGGCGATCTCGCCCATCAAGGGGCGTTTGCCGCGATCCCGGTCGCCGCCGGCGCCGAAGACCACGATCAGCCGGCCGGTCGCGTGGGGGCGCAGAGCGGTCAGCACCGTCTCCAGCCCGTCCGGCGTATGGGCGTAGTCGACATAGACTTCGCCGCGTCCCGTCTCGGCGGCGCCGATCCGTTGCAGGCGACCTTGCGCGCCGGTCAGACCTTCCAGGGCGCTGATCACCTCGTCGGGCCGGTCGCCGGCCGCGATGCACAGGCCCGCCGCCACCAGGGCGTTCGACGCCTGGAAGGCGCCGGCCAGGGGCAGCAGGATGTCGCGAATATCGCCCCGTACGTCCAAGGTCAGGCGCTGGCCCTCCGGCGTCGCCTGGCGGCCGATCAGGGTCAAGTCGCGCCCGCGCTCGCCTACGCCCATCACGCCCAGGCCGGCCATGATCGAGGCGGCGGCGAAGGCGGAATAGGCGTCGGAATCGGCGTTCAGCACCGCCGTCCGGCCACGCGGCAGCAGGGCTTCGAACAGGCGCATCTTGGCGGCGCGATAGTCCTCCATCGTGCCGTGGTAATCGAGATGATCCTGGGTCAGGTTGGTGAAGGCCGCCGCCTTCAGCGCCACCCCGTCCAGACGCCGCTGGTCGATGCCGTGGGACGAGGCCTCGACCGCCACATGGGTCACGTCCTTGGCCGCCAGCTCGGCCATCAGGCGGGCGGCCTCGGCGGCGTCGGGGCTGGTCAGGCCGGGGCCGGTCAGGGCGTAGGTCTTGTCGCCCTTCTGGCCGACGACGCCCAGGGTGCCCATGCTGGCCGACTTGTGGCCCAGGCCGGCCCAGATCTGGCGACAGAAGGCGGCGACCGAGGTCTTGCCGTTGGTGCCCGTCACCGCCACGCAGGTCTTGGGCTGGACGCCGTAGAAGCCGCGCGCCGCAATCGCGTAGGCCCGGCGCACGTCGCCCGAAGTCACCAGCACCGGCGCGGCGCTGTCCGGCGTATCAGTCGGCGCCAGAACAGCGGCCGCCCCCTGGGCCAGGGCCTGGGGAATGAAGGCGCGGCCGTCGGCGGCCGTGCCCGGCAGGGCGACGAACAGGGCGCCCGGGGCGACCTTGCGGCTGTCGGAGGTCACGCCGGTGATGATCGGGTCGGACGCCAGGTCGCGACGCAGCAGATCGGACAGGTGCAGGGCGCTCACAGGCCGTCCCCCTGCACGTCCTGGTATTGCGCGACCTTTTCGCCGGTGGCCGTGCGCCAGCGGTCGGCGCGGCGCTCGACGCCCAGGAAGCCGGCGATCCGGTCGGCGATGTTGCGTACGGCGGGCGCGGCCACATAGGCGCCGGTCTTGGGATAGGTCCCCGGCTCGTCCATCAGAACGAAGACGGCGTAGCGTTTGCCGTTCAGCGGCCCGTCCACGGGGAAGACCGCGGCGAAGGACCCGAGTGCGTGGCTGGGATCATAGCGGCCGTTGACCAGCTTGTTGGCCGAACCCGTCTTGCCCCCGACCCGCAGGCCCGGCGCATCGGCGAAACCGCCCGAGCCCCGGACCACATTGGCGCGCATCAGCTCCAGAACGGCGCGGGAGGTTTCCTCGGTGACGACCTGCTGGGGTTTGGCGCCCCGCGCGCCGCCGCGACGCAGCGACAGGGGCACCATCCGCCCGCCGTTCGTCAGTGCGCCCATGGCCTGAACCATCTGGGCCGGGGTGATCATGATGCCATAGCCGAAGGACAGGGAGGCCAGGGTCGAGTTGTCCCAGCGACGCGGCATGACCGGGCGCGCGGACTCCTTCAGCTCGATCCCGGCGGCGTCCAGCAGGCCCAGACGACGGAAATAGTCGCGCATCGTGTCCGGCCCCATCTGAACCGCCAGCTGGGAGGTGCCGATGTTGGACGAGTGGAGATAGACCTCCTCCAGCGTCATGATCCGGTTCTGGGCGTGGAAGTCCTTGATCTTACGATCGCCGATCTGGAAGGCTTCTGACGCGTCGAACAGGGTGCTCATGTCGGCCCGACCGGTGTCGAGGCCGGCGGCGACGGTGAAGGTCTTGAACACCGACCCCATCTCATAGTGGCCTGAGACGGCGCGGTTCAGGGTCGCCCCGTCCGGCGCAGCCTTGCGGTCGGCCTGGGTGAAGTTGGGCCAGCTGGCCATGCCCAGAACCTCGCCGGTCTGGACGTCGGTGACGATGGCGACCGCGCCCTTGGCCTGGTGCTGGATCGCCGCAGCGGCCAGCTCGTTCTCGACCACGCCCTGGATCCGCAGATCTATGGACAGAGGGAAGCTTTCGCCTCGCTGGCCGGCCGCGCGGATCTCGTCGTTGAAGGCCAGTTCGGCGCCGGCGATGCCCTGCCCCCCGGTATCGGCGTCGCCGATCAGGTGCACGGCCGAGGTTCCCAGCGGATAGGCGCGGCGATCCTCGGGCTCGAAGGTCACGCCGCCCAGAGCCAGGTCGTGAACGGCCGCCTTCTCCTGGGGCGTCAGTCCGGTCAGCACGATCAGGCGCCGATCCCCGTCCAGCACCTTGCGCAGCCGGGCGGCCGGCAGGCGTGGCAGGGCGCGGCGCAGCTGGCGGAAGGCCAGGTCGCGATCCCAGATCTCGGCCGGATCCAGATAGAGGCCGTAGTGGACGATGTTGGTGGCCAGCAGCTCGCCGTTGCGATCGGTGAGGTCACCGCGCACCAGGGCGTTCGGATTGGCGCCGGCCCAGCGACCGCCCGCTTCGCCGAACAGGGCCTTGTACGAGGCGCCTATGGCCAGGCCGGCGAAGACGCAGGAGAAGACGATCAGGATCAGGAAGATGCGGACGCGGGTGTCTTCTTCCGGCCGGGCGTCGGCGCGGGCGCGTTCAAACCCGTGCTCCAGCCGCCAGACCAGCTCCGACAGGCCGCGCCAGAAGGGCGAGAGCCGTCCCTGAAGGTCCACGCCCGGCGCGGGCCGGTGATAGCGATGATCCTGGACGCTCATCGTTCCGCCCCCGGCGCGGCGACGACGACATCCGTCGGGGCGGCTTCGACGACAGGCGCAGCCTCAGAAGCGGCCTGAGGCGCGGGCGGGGCCGCCGATTGGGGCGCCGCCTTCAACTGGGGAAGCTGGGCCTCCTCGGCCTGACGATGGACCTCGACCGGCGCCAGGCCGATCTGACGCGACAGGTTTTCCAGCCGCGCCGGCTGCTCCAGCCGGGCGACCTCGGCGCGCAGCAGGCGGACCCGCTGGCCGTTCTCGCGGATGTCCTGCTCCAGTTGGGCGATGCGGCTGCTTTCACGCGCCGCCGCCGCCTTGGCCGCATAGACCGAGACGATCATCACCGCGACCAGGGCCACGCCGATGATCTCGATCCAGCGCACGCCGCGGACCTTCCAGTCGAACAGCCGCTGCAGGGCGTTGCGCGAATAGTCGAAGAAGGGCGCCGTGGTCATGCCGCAGCCCTCCCCGACGTCGAGGCCCAGGCCGGCGCCTCGGTGCGGATCGCGGCGCGCAGCTTGGCCGAACGGGCGCGCGGATTGATCGACCGTTCCTCGTCGCCCGCCTCGCGCGCGCCCTTGAACTGAAGCGTGAAACTGGGCTTGCGCGGATCGATCGCGATCGGGGCGTGGCGCGATCCGGCCGGGGTGTTGCCGGTCCGCTCGGTCAGGAAGGCCTTGACGATCCGGTCTTCCAGCGAATGGAAGGTGACGACCGCCAGACGGCCGCCCGGCGCCAGGCTCGCCTCGGCCGCTTCAAGCCCGCGCTCCAGCTCGCCCAGCTCGTCGTTCACCGCGATGCGCAGGGCCTGAAACACGCGCGTGGCCGGATGGATCGGCGCGCCGCGGCGTCCGCCCAGGGCCTTTTCGACCACCTCGGCCAGATCCAGGGTGCGGGTGAAGGGCCGCTCCACCCGGCGGCGCAGGATGGCGGTCGCGACGCGGCCCGACTGGCGTTCTTCGCCGTACAGTTTGAAGATGTGGGCCAGAGGACCGTGGTCCCAGCTGTTGACGATGTCGGCGGCTGTGTCGCCTTCATCAGACATGCGCATGTCCAGCGGCCCGTCGCGCATGAAGGAAAAGCCGCGCTCGGCCTGATCCAGTTGCATCGACGAGACGCCGATGTCGAAGACGGCGCCGTCCAGCTTCGCCTTGCCGCTTTCGGCGAAGGCGCCCGCCAGACCCGAGAAGGGCGTGCGGATCAGTTGGAACTGACCAGGGAAGTCCTTGGCGACCGCATCGGCGTGCGGCTGAACCGTCGGATCGCGATCCAGGCCGATGACCTGGGCGCCGGTCGCGAGGATGGCGCGGGTGTAGCCGCCGGCGCCGAAGGTAGCGTCGATGACCACGTCGCCGGGCGCGGGCGCCAAGGCCTCGATCACCTCGGCCAGCAGGACAGGGGCGTGCGGATTGTCAGCGCGGGAGGTCACGATCCGCCCCCCGCCAGCTTCATCTGGGCCGCCAGTTTCAGGGCGCCGATCTGGGCCATGCCGGCCTTGGCCAGGGCGCGCTGCTCGGCGCGGCGGGCCGCCCACTTCTCGCGCGACCAGATTTGGAAACGGTCGTTCAGACCGACGATGACGACCGTGTCCTCCAGCCCCGCCTCGGCGCACAGACCTTCCGGCAGGGTGATGCGGCCGCCGGAATCATAGGCCAGCCGCACCTGCTCGCCCATCACCTGCCACTCCAGCGCCGAACGCTCTTCGGAACCGAACGGCAGGGACTCGATCATCTCGGCATAGACGGCGAACAGGCGGTCGCCGCCCGCTTCCAGACAGTCCGCCTCAATGGAGGGAAAGATGAACACGCCGCCGGCGGCGCCGTTTTCGGTCGTGCGGAAATCGTTGGGGATCAGGAGACGGCGCTTGCCGTCCAACTGTTTCTCGTAGGTCGAGAGAAACACGCCCTGTCCATCGAGCCCTTCGGCCCGCCCCTAGATGCCTGACGAACGCCCGACGCGCCCGCCTCTCAGCCCCAAATCATGGGAATGGGATAGCATGGGATGAAATGGGTCTCAATGGGATGGGTAACGATACTTAACCATGTCTTGACGTGTGGCGACCTAAGCACAGCCTACACACAAGAACATACACAGAACGGTAAAGCTGTTCACATGCTGTGCAGAACTCTGCCTAGCGTCGCATTCACAACGGATTAACGGTCTCGCCTCGGGCGGGATTGCTGAAACCAGGGGAAAAGCTCGGGACGGACGGCGGGTGGATTGCGCCGTGGCTATTGTCGTCGCCCACTCGCATCGGCTCACATCGGGCCATCACCCCGATGGAGGCTCTATGTCTTTCAAACAGGGCGACACCGATGACGGACCTAAGCCGGTAACGACAGGCCAAAGACGCCCTGCCGGGAGGCGTGGCGCGAGGCCGTTCGCTGAACACACGGGCTGGCGCGGTCCGATGTTCAGGTGTCAGGACCATTTAAGAGCGGCTCAGTCGCATCCTGCATCGCGAGACTAATGCCGCTCAATGCAAGGCGGGACCTGGCGCTGACTCCGTGATCGGAACGGGTCGCCCTCGGCTCGCCAGTCTCGCGCCCGGGGTATTGCGCAACGGAAGTTCAGCCGGGCGACACAAGCAGGTTCGCGTCGCCCGGCGGTCAAGAGAGGGTCAGTGCGCGGCGATTTCCGCGCCGAGGGTTTCGATCTTGGGCACGCCGTCCTCGCCCTTCGTCAGGCGGAAGGCGTCCAGTTCGCGGCCCGTCGCGGTAAAGGCGCGATAGACCACCGCGTCCTGCGA
>JBKBXN010000159.1:0-6103 GCA_046314055.1 Brevundimonas sp. | reverse complement strand
GAAAAACGACGAATGCGCACGATCTCGATCAATGACCCCGAAGACCCCCGGATCGCCGGTTTTCGCGATATCCGCGAACGCGACCTGACGGGCCGCGAAGGCCTGTTCATCGCCGAAGGGGAGGTGGTGGTCCGGGTGCTGGCGTCGGCGGCCTCGCTATGCCGTCCGCGAGCCCTGCTGCTGGCCGAGAAGCGCGTGGAGGCGCTGACTGACGTGATTGAGGCGCTCTCGGACGCGACGCCGGTCTATGTCGCCGGGCAGGCGGTTTTGGACCGGATCGCGGGCTTTCCCCTGCACCGGGGCATTCTGGCCCTGGGCGAGAAGCCCGTTGCCCCGCCGCTGGATGAGATACTTGAGACGGTGGCGAACGAAGACGTCTTCGTGATCGCGAGCGGTATCGGCAATCACGACAATATGGGCGGACTGTTCCGGAACGCAGCGGCCTTCGGCGCCCGCGCCGTCCTGCTGGACCAAGCCTGCTGTGATCCCTTCTATCGCAAATCCATCCGGGTTTCGGTCGGCGCGGTGTTGAGGACGCCGTCGTCGGTTGCGGATTCCGCCGAGGCCCTGGTGGCGGCGATGCAGGGGCGGGGGGTGGAGGTGGTGGCCCTGACGCCCTCGGCGACCGAAAGATTGGCGGACTACCGGCGACAGGGGCCGGTCGCCCTGATGGTCGGTTCGGAGGGGCCGGGCCTGCCGCGCGCGGTGATCGAGCGGTGCCGCGCGGTCGGCGTGCCCATGGCGGGCGGCTTCGATTCGCTGAACGTCGCCGTCGCCAGCGCCCTGGCCCTTCATCATGTGACGAGCAGCGCCCCCGCATTGGGTGGACCGCTCACCAAGACGTTAGTGCGTTAAGGATTTGTACACCTTGCGGCCAAGCTGAAATTGTGACGCCATGGCGTCCATTGGTGTGGGGGCGCGCAATGAACATTCTGTATTTTTTAAACCGAAACGTGCGGGCTGCGATCTTTGTCGCGGTCGCCGCCGCCGGGCTGGGCGCGGCGGGGGTGATCGGCTGGATTACTGCTCCGGTCAGTTGATCGGCGAGCGCTGAAACGAAAAGAGGCGCGGATCCTGCGATCCGCGCCTCTTGTTCTATTGCCGCGATGGAGGCCTGACCGGGAATCGAACCCGGGTGCAAGGATTTGCAGTCCTCTGCGTCACCACTCCGCCATCAGGCCGCTTTTTGTCCCGATTTCTCGGGGGCGGTCATCGCGAGGGGCGTTCGCTATCAGATCGGATTGTCCGCTGCAACGCACGGAACTATAAGCGCGCGAGATTTCCTCCCCTGACTATCGATTGAAGGCTGCCCAAAGATGGATTTCACCGCCGAGCGCAAGGCCATGGTCGACTCGCAGGTCCGCGTGAACGACGTCACCAATCACGAAATCCACATGGCCATGATGGCGGTCCCGCGTGAGCGCTATTGCGCGGCTGACCGGGTCTTCGCCGTCTATTCCGACGCCTCGGTCGAGATCGCGGGCGACCGCAAGCTGATGCCGGCGCGCGACGTGTCCAAGCTGCTCCAAGCCGCTGACGCGCGCGAAGGCGAGAAGGTCCTGGCCATCGCCGCGCCCTATGCGGCAGCGGTTCTGGCCCGCATGGGCCTGACGGTCACGGCGCAGGAAGCCGATCCGGCCGTGTTCGAGGTCGTGGGCGAGGCCCTGGCCGAAGAGGGTGTGACCACGTCGGTTGCGCCCCTCGACGCGCCGGTGGGCGAGGGATGGGACCTGATCATCTGCGAGGGCGGCGTGGCGGCTGTGCCCGAGACCTGGGGCAAGGCCCTGCGGACGGGAGGACGTATGGTCTTGGTCGAGCGCCGCAGCGCCATCGGCAAGGCCGCCCTCTATGTGAAGGGTCGCGAAGGCCTGGCGCGCCGCGAATTGTTTGATTCGTCGCCGGCCCTTCTCGCGGAACTGACGCCGGCGCCTACATTCGCATTCTGACGTCGTCGGCGACGCTCGCGGGTTGCGTGAAAAAAACTTAACTGGCGTCAGGTCGACTGAGGCCGCAGTTACGCTTGATGACATTCGGGCGCTCCCGGGGGCGTCAGGCAAGGACGGACAATGTTGAAACGCTCGCGTGTGCTGGCTTCGGCCGCTGTGGTGGCTCTTGTGACTGGTCTGGGGGCGCCCGCCTGGGCCGAGACGCTGCAGGAAGCCATCGCCCTGGCCTATCAGACCAACCCCAGCCTGCTGGCCCAGCGAGCGAATCAGCGCGCGCTGGATGAAACCGTGGTTCAGGCCCGCTCGGGCCTCCGCCCGACGCTGAGCGCATCGGCCGGCGTCGACTACACTCGTAGCGATTTCCCGACGGTCACCCAGTTCGTCGATACGAACGGCGACGGCGTGCCGGACACCCAGGTGTCCAGTTCATCGTCCGAAAGCGATGGCGCCAATGTCGGCGTCAGCCTGTCCCAGACCATCTGGACCGCAGGCCGCACGTCGTTGGCGATCGACCAAGCCAGGGCCAGAGTGATGGCGGGGCGGGAGAACCTGCGCGAGATCGAACAGTCGGTCATGCTGTCGGTGATCCAGGCCTATGTGAACGTCACCCGCGACATGGAAATCCTGCGTATCCGCCAGGAAAACCTCGCCGTGCTGCAACGTCAGCTTGATGAGACCAGCGCCCGATTCGAAGTCGGGGAGATCACCCGGACCGACGTGGCCCAGGCCGAGGCGTCGCTGGCCCAGTCCGAGGCTGACCTGGCCAACGCCCAGGCTCAGCTGTCGACCACCCGCGCCAGCTACGCCGCCGTGGTGGGACAGTCGCCCAGCGATCTGGAGACCGCCCCGGTCCTGCCGACCGTTCCGACCGATTTCGACGCCGCCATGGAGACCGCGCTGGCGCGTAATCCCGGCGTGCTGTCGGCGAGCTATTCGTTGCAGGCCGCTGAAGCCGCCGTCGCCGCGGCACGGGCCGAGTATCTGCCGTCGGTACGCGCCACCGCCTCTTACGGCGGTACGGCGACCGATCTGGGCAATCTGGACGAACTGGCGGATCGCCGCAGCTTCACCGCCGGCGCCACCCTTTCGGTCCCCCTGTTCACCGGCGGCCTGAACCGGTCGCGCGTGGCCCAGGCGCTGGAACAGGCCAACGCCGCCCAGATCGCCGTCGAGGGCGAGCGCCGCGCCGTGTTGCAGAACGTCAGTTCGGCCTATGCCCAGGTCCTGTCGACCCGCGCGAACGTCGCCGCCGGCGAAGAAGCGGTGCGCGCCGCATCGGTCGCCGCCGAGGGCGTGCGGCAGGAGGCCCAGGTCGGCCTGCGCACCACGCTGGACGTGCTGAACCAGGAAGTGACCCTGCGGGCGTCGCAGACCTCGCTGGCCAACGCCCGCGCCGCCGAATATGTGGCCCGCGCCTCGCTGTTGTCGGCCATGGGTCAGTTGGAAGGGCCAAGCCTGAACGCCAACCTCTCCGTCTATGACGCCAAGGCCAATTACGACCGCGTCCGCAATCGCGGCGGCCTGCCGTGGGACGGTGTGATCGAGACCCTGGACCGCGTCGCCTCGCCGCCCGTCGTCGACGCTGACGATGCGCCCGACGCGCCGATCGACACCCAGCTGAAGACCGACGTCATCCGGACCGCGCCCGGCGCCTGACTTCGGTCGGGAGGCGTGTTCCAAAACGCCCGTTGATTCTGGCGGGCGTTGATGCGACGACACTAACCGGGACCGGAAAGACTTGATCTTTCCAGCCCCAATCCGTGAATAGTGTCGGGGGTCGCCTCGACGCCCCCGTTTCATCCCAGGCCTCTCCCAGGTTAGTCATGTCCGATCAGTCCGCCCAGGAACCCACCATGGAGGAGATCCTGGCGTCGATTCGCCGGATCATCTCCGAAGACGACGCGCCGGCCGAGACGCCGCCCGCAGCCGCCGCGCCGACGCCCGAACCCGAGCCTGCTCCGGAGCCCGAGCCCGAACCGGCCGCCGCTGAGACCATCTTTGAAGCGCCGGCCGAGCCCGAGGCTGAGCCTGAAGCTGTCGAAGAGGATGTGCTCGAACTGACGGAGCTTTACGAGGCGCCGACGGAAGACGCGCCGTCGTCCGAGACCATCGGCGATCTCGACATCGTCGAGACCGCGGCAGAGCCGGAGCCTGAACCCGAACCCTTCGAAGCCGCCGCCTCGGCGCCCGAGCCCGCCTATGATTCCCTGGTCGGCGAAAGCGCCGCCGCCAGCGCCGCCTCGGCCTTCGCCGGTCTGGCCGCCTCGTTCAAGAAGCCGGAAGCCTCTCAGGCGGCTTCGGGCGACATGGCTTTCGTCAGCGGCAACACCGTCGAGGCCATGGTCGCCGAGATGCTGCGGCCCCTGCTGAAGGACTGGCTGGACAACAATCTGCCCGGCATCGTCCAGGCGGCGGTACAAAAGGAAGTCGAACGCATCGCGCGCAGCGCCTAGCCCTTCGCTTCACCGCAGACTATCGAGGGGCGGCTCCTGCGGGGGCCGCCCTTTGTCATTCAAGGCCGTGTCCTGGCCACACGACAACGATCAAAGAAGACCCATGCTCGAGAAGACCTTCGAACCCCAGGCCGCCGAACCCCGCCTGTACGCCCAGTGGGAAGAGAGCGGCCTGTTCGCGCCCCGCACGGAAGGGGCCGAGGGCGCCTATTCGATCGTCATTCCGCCGCCGAACGTGACGGGCAGCCTGCACATCGGCCATGCGCTGAACAATACGCTGCAGGACATCCTGGCCCGCTATCACCGGATGAAGGGCAAGGCGGTGCTGTGGCTGCCGGGTACGGACCACGCCGGCATCGCGACCCAGATGGTGGTCGAGCGTCAGCTGGCGGCGGCGGGCAATGTCGGGCGGCGCGACATGGGCCGTGACGCCTTCATCGACAAGGTCTGGGAATGGAAGGCCGAAAGCGGCGGGACCATCGTGCGCCAGCTGCGCCGGTTGGGCGCGTCCTGCGACTGGTCGCGCGAGCGGTTCACCCTGGACGAAGGGCTGAACGCCGCCGTGCGCAAGGTCTTCGTGCAACTGCACAAGGAAGGCCTGATCTATCGCGACAAGCGGCTGGTGAACTGGGATCCGCATTTCCAGACGGCGATTTCGGACCTGGAGGTCGAGCAGCGTGAGGTGGACGGCGCCTATTGGCATTTCGCCTATCCGCTGGCCGACGGCGTCACCTACGAACACCCCATCGCCTTCGACGAGGACGGCAAGGCGACGGAGTTCGAGACGCGCGACTTCATCGTCGTCGCCACGACCCGGCCCGAGACGATGCTGGGCGACACCGGCGTGGCGGTGCATCCGGACGATGAGCGCTACAAGGGGCTGGTCGGCAAGTTCGTGACCCTGCCCATCGTTGGCCGTCGCATCCCGATCGTCGCCGACGACTACGCCGATCCGACCAAAGGTTCGGGCGCGGTCAAGATCACGCCGGCGCACGACTTTAACGACTTCGGCGTCGGCAAGCGCGCCGGTTTGCCGTCGCTGAACATTCTCGACGCCTTTGGCCGCATCACCGACGTCGATACGCCAGACGTGCCGGCGGAATACGTCGGCATCGACCGCTTCGCTGCGCGCAAGGCCATCGTCGCGCGCGCCGAGGAAGAGGGCTGGCTGCGAGAGATCGAGAAAACCAAGCACGTCGTGCCGCACGGCGACCGTTCCGGCGTCGTCATCGAACCGTGGCTGACGGACCAATGGTACGTTGACGCCAAGGTCCTGGCCCAGCCCGCGCTGAAGGCGGTGGAGCAGGGCGACACGGTGTTCGAGCCGAAGTCGTACGAGAAGATATATTTCGAATGGCTGAGGAACATCGAGCCCTGGTGCATCTCGCGCCAGCTGTGGTGGGGCCACCGCATCCCGGCCTGGTACGGTCCGGAAGGCGAAATCTATGTCGCCGAAACGGAAGAAGACGCGCGCGAACTGGCGATGGCGGACTATGATTCCGAGGTCGCCCTGACGCAGGACGAGGATGTTCTGGACACCTGGTTCAGCTCGGCCCTGTGGCCGTTCTCGACCATGGGCTGGCCCGAGAAGACCGAGGATTTGGAGCGGTTCTATCCGACCAGCGATCTGGTCACGGCGGCGGATATCATCTTCTTCTGGGTCGCCCGGATGATGATGATGGGCCAGCACTTCATGGGCGAGGT
>JBKBXN010000158.1:0-6104 GCA_046314055.1 Brevundimonas sp. | reverse complement strand
CGGCGGCGGGATCGGTGGACACCCAGTCCTTCTCGGTGTTCGGCGACTTCAGCTATGACCTCACCGACCGGCTGCACGTCTCGCTGGGCGGTCGCTACACCAAGGACGACAAGGACGCTTCGGTCCTGCGCCTCTTCTATCTGGGGGCCACGCCGACGCCCTACACCGGCGGCGCCGCCCGGCCGATCTTCGCGACCCGGACCAACTACACGGCCTCGGACAGCTTCGAGAAGTTCACGCCGCGCGCCAGCATCTCGTATGACTTCAGCGAGGAAATCACCGGCTACGCCTCGGTCAGCCAGGGCTTCAAGTCGGGCGGCTGGGACATGCGGGGCGACGCCGCCCTGGTGCCGCAGACGGTCGACGGCTACCAGCCCGAGACGGTCACCACCTATGAGCTGGGCCTGAAGGGATCGGCCTTCGACCGGCGGATGAACTTCGCCTCGGCGGTCTTCTATTCCGACTACAAGGACCAGCAGATCACGACCCAGCAGGTGGCCACGGCCCCGGCCGTCGGCATCGCCTCGGTGGTCGACAACGCCGGCGCCTCGACCATCTACGGCTTCGAACTGGAAGGCTCGGCCTTCCTGACCGACGACATCACCGCCAACTTCTCGCTGGGCTATCTGAAGAACGAGTTCGACGAGTTCATCACCCGGATCACGGGCACGCCGGTCGATATTTCGGACACCCGCGAGCCGCAGAACTCGCCGGAATGGTCGGCCTATTACGGCATGACCTGGCGGGGCGACATCCTGGGCGGGGAG
This sequence comes from Brevundimonas sp., assembly GCA_046314055.1. Lineage (GTDB taxonomy): Bacteria > Pseudomonadota > Alphaproteobacteria > Caulobacterales > Caulobacteraceae > Brevundimonas. Next base: position 5,337 of record JBKBXN010000158.1, on the reverse strand, counting down.
ATCCGGGTGACGCCGTCGCTGTCCTACCGGTCGGACTACCACCTGTTCGACACGCCGGACCCCATCCTGGACCAGGACGGCTATGTGCTGGCCGACGCCAGCGTGGTCTGGATCGCGCCGAGCAAGCAGTGGGAGGTCGGCCTGTTCGGCCGCAACCTGACCGATGTCCGCTACAAGGTCGGGGGCTACAGCTTCCCGGGCGCGACCTACAACAACTCGATCAGCGCCTTCTACGGCCCGCCGACCACCTATTCGGCGCGCCTGACCTACCGGTTCTGATCGCGACAGAGGCCTGACGGAGGGCGGCGGTTTTCGGGCCGCCGCCCTTTGCTTTGCAGAAATGGGACTTGGGGCTAGGCTCGCCTCAACAAGAAGAATACGCCGAGGGAAACGCCGATGACGACCGACACGCTGACGGACGGGCAGGCGCCCGCGCCGCACCGACCGGGCTACCGCTTCTATGTGCTGGCGGTGCTGATCCTGATCTACATGCTGAACTTCCTGGACCGGCAGATCATCGGCATCCTGGCCGCGCCGCTGAAGGAAGAGTTCGGCATGTCCGACAGCCAGTTCGGCCTGTTGGGCGGCATCGCCTTCGCCTCGGTCTATTCGACCCTGGCCATTCCCCTGGCCTGGCTGGCCGACCGGTTCAGCCGGGTCTGGATCATGACCGGGGCCCTGGCGGTCTGGTCGGGCTTCACCGCCCTGTGCGGCATGGCCGGGTCGTTCGGACAGTTGTTCCTTTGCCGAATGGGGGTGGGCGTCGGCGAAGCGGGCGGGGTGGCCCCGGCCTATTCGCTGATCGCCGACTATTTCCCGCCGCATCAGCGGGCGCGGGCGCTGGCGGCCTTCGCCTTCGGCATTCCGCTGGGCATGGCGGCGGGCACCCTGGTCGGGGGGCTGCTGGCGGCGACCTATGGCTGGCGGACGGCCTTCATCGTCGTCGGCCTGCTGGGCGTGCTGGTCGCGCCCCTGCTGCGGCTGACGGTCAAGGATCCCAAGCGCGGCGGGACCGATGCGGTCAAGACCGAGGCCCAGGTCGCGGCCCTGGCGGCGGCGCCGGTCGGCACGGACCGGGCGGGCAAGATTGCGGCCCAGGTCATGCTGGGGCTTGGCGCCGGGCTGCTGATCCTGGCGGCGGCGAACTGGCTGTTGGCCGTGTCCCTGGGCAGTCCGCTGGTCCTGGCCTTCGCCGGTCTGCTGGCGGGCGTGATCGGGGTGTCGTTGATGGTGGCGCGACGCACCGCCTCGGTGGTGATCAGAAAACCCAGCTTCTGGCTGCTGGGCCTGGGCGCGGCCTCGTCCTCGGTCTGCGGCTACGGCGTCGCCGGCTGGCTGCCGCTGTTCTTCATGCGCAGCTTCGACCTGACCCTGCGCGAGACCAGCTGGTATTATTCGGGCATCGCCCTGATCGGCGGCATCCTCGGCATCTGGCTGGGCGGGATGATCGCCGACAAGCTGTCGAAAAAGGGCAAGGGCGCCTATCCCCTGACCCCGGCCATCGCCTTCCTGATCTCGGCCCCCTGTTTCATCCTGGCGATGAACTCGCCCTGGCTGATCGGCCTGGTCCTGCCGGGCGGCGGCAGCAACACCCAACAGTTGGTCCTGGCTTTCCTGATCTTCCTGTTGCCCACCGGCCTGAACCTGGCCTGGCTGGGGCCGATCACGGCGGCGGTCCAGCATCTGGTCCCGGCGGCCATGCGCTCCACGGCCTCGGCCCTGTTCCTGCTCCTGAACAATCTGCTCGGGATCGCGGTCGGCTTCTACTATTTCGGCTGGATGAGCGACCTGCTGGCGCCCCGTTTCGGGGAAGAGAGCCTGAGGTGGGCCATCTACACCGGCATGGGCTTCTATGTTCTGGCGGCGTTCCTCCTGATCGGGGCCTCGCGGACGCTGAAGCGGGACTGGGTCGACTAAAGGGTCATCATCAGACGGTTGCACCTGCGAAGGGGCGGGGCCTATAAGCCCCGCAAACCCTTCCCAGCAAAGATTGCGGCGGTCTCCATGAACATTCACGAATATCAGGCCAAGCAGGTCCTCAAAGGCTTCGGCGCTCCGGTCGCCGCAGGCGTGCCCATCACCTCGGTCGATCAGGCTGAAGCCGCCGCCAAGCAACTGCCTGGCCCGCTCTATGTCGTGAAGTCGCAGATCCACGCCGGCGGCCGCGGCAAGGGCAAGTTCAAGGAACTGCCGGCCGAGGCCAAGGGCGGCGTGCGCCTGGCCTTCTCGATCGAGGAAGTCGTCGCCCACGCCAAGGAGATGCTGGGCAACACCCTGGTCACCGCCCAGACCGGCGACGCCGGCAAGCAGGTCAACCGCCTCTATATCGAGGACGGCGCCGACATCGATCGTGAACTGTATTGCTCGCTGCTGGTCGACCGCGCCTATGGCCGCATCGCCTTCGTCGTCTCGACCGAAGGCGGCATGGACATCGAAACCGTCGCCCACGACACGCCCGAGAAGATCCAGAACATCGTCATCGACCCCGCCACAGGCGTGACCGACGCCGACGTCGCCGCCATCAACGCCGCCTACGGCCTGACGGGCGCTGCGGCCGAAGACGGCAAGTCGCTGTTCCCCGCGCTGTACAAGGCCTTCGTTGAGAAGGACATGGACATGCTGGAGGTGAACCCCCTGATCGTCATGGAGAACGGCCACCTGCGCGTCCTGGACGCCAAGGTCAGCTTCGACGGCAACGCCCTGTTCCGCCACGAAGACATCAAGGCCCTGCGCGACGAGACCGAGGAAGACGCCAAGGAAATCGAAGCTTCCAAGTGGGACCTCGCCTATGTCTCGCTGGACGGCAACATCGGGTGCATGGTCAACGGCGCCGGCCTGGCCATGGCGACGATGGACATCATCAAGCTGTACGGCAAGGAGCCGGCCAACTTCTGCGACGTCGGCGGCGGCGCCGGTAAGGAGAAGGTCGCTGCGGCCTTCAAGATCATCACCGCCGACCCGAACGTCCAGGGCATCCTGGTCAACATCTTCGGCGGCATCATGAAGTGCGACGTCATCGCCGAGGGCGTCGTCGCCGCGGTGAAGGAAGTCGGTCTGAAGGTGCCGCTGGTCGTGCGTCTGGAAGGCACCAACGCCGAACTGGGCAAGAAAATCCTGAACGAGTCGGGCCTGGCCATCACGGCCGCCGACGACCTCGACGACGCCGCCCAGAAGATCGTCGCGGCGGTCGGCTGAGGCGTTCGCCTTAGCCCGCTACCGCCCTGCTGACTGACACATTCCAGAGATCGATAGACCCATGTCCATCCTCGTCAACAAAGACACCAAGATCATCGTCCAGGGGCTGACCGGCAAGACCGGCGGCTTCCACACCGAACAGGCCCTGGCCTATCACGGCACCCAGATGGTCGCCGGCGTGCACCCGACCAAGGGCGGCACCAACTGGACCGGCTCGCACGGCGAAAGCCTGCCGATCTACGCCTCGGTCGCCGAAGCTCGCGACGCCACGGGCGCCGACGCCTCGGTGATCTATGTCCCGCCGTCGGGCGCGGCCGCCGCCATCATCGAAGCCATCGACGCCGAGATCCCGTTCATCACCTGCATCACCGAGGGCATCCCGGTGATGGACATGGTCAACGTCAAGCGCCGCCTGGAAGGCTCCAAGTCGCGCCTGCTGGGCCCGAACTGCCCGGGCATCCTGACGCCGGACGAGTGCAAGATCGGCATTATGCCGGGCAATATCTTCAAGAAGGGCTCGGTCGGCATCGTGTCGCGTTCGGGCACCCTGACCTATGAAGCCGTGTTCCAGACCACCAACGAAGGCCTGGGCCAGACCACGGCCGTCGGCATCGGCGGCGACCCGGTCAAGGGCACCGAATTCATCGACGTGCTGGAGCTGTTCCTGGCCGACCCGGAAACCACCTCGATCATCATGATCGGTGAAATCGGCGGCGGCGCGGAAGAAGAAGCCGCCCAGTTCCTGATCGACGAAGCCAAGAAGGGCCGCAAGAAGCCGATGGCCGGCTTCATCGCCGGACGCACGGCGCCCAAGGGCCGCACCATGGGCCACGCCGGCGCTGTCGTCTCGGGCGGCAAGGGCGATGCGGAATCCAAGATCGCGGCGATGGAAGCCGCCGGCATCCGCATGTCGGAATCGCCGGCCCGCCTGGGCAAGACCCTGGTGGAAGTGCTGAAGGGCTGATCGCTCTGAGCGCGCTGCGCGCGCGGGCGCTATCGCTCGCGCGCGTTCCCGCCTTCGCGGGAATGATGTGGCTCGCCGCTTAAGCGCTTTCGCGCATCAAAAATGCCGGCCTCGGCTGGAATGGACGCCCTCGTTTTCGGACGGGGGCGTTTTTCTTTGCGGCTGCGACCAATTTCTCACCGAATTGCCCCGTTTCGGTCATGACCCATAAGGAAAGCGAGCCTATATGACGGGCGCGCCCCTCACGGAGATGTGTCCGCGGGGTCCAAGGGATAGCGAGAACAATGGCGGACGATGCGGGTCGGCTGAACCAGGTCTTTGCCGAGACCTCTTTCCTCTACGGGTCCAATGCGGCCTATATCGAGGAGCTGCACGAGAAATGGGCCAATGATCCCGGCTCGGTCTCGGCGGAATGGAAAGCCTTCTTCGACCAGCTGCGCGACAACGCCGCCAGCGTAAAGGCCTCGGCCGAGGCCGGCGCCTGGGGGCGCGGCACCGCCACCGAGCCCAATGAGGCGAACGCCGTGTTCGACGGCCGTTGGCCGGCCCCCAAGCCCGATCCCAAGAAGCCCGGCGCCGCGCCTGCGCCCGCAGCGGCCCCCGCCAAGGCTGCGCCCGTCGAGGTTTCAGGCGACGCGATTCGCGCCGCCGCCCATGATTCCATCCGCGCCCTGATGCTGATCCGCAGCTATCGCGTGCGCGGCCACCTGCAGGCCAAGCTGGACCCGCTGGGCATCGAACAGCCGGTCGAAAACCCGGAACTGACGCCGGAATTCTATGGCTTCAGCGAAGCCGACATGGACCGTCCGATCTTCCTGGACGGGGTGCTGGGACTTCAGACCGGCACGATCCGCGAAGTCCTGGACCTGCTGAAGCGCACCTATTGCGGCACGGTCGGCATCCAGTTCATGCATATCGCCGAGCCGGAAGAGAAATCCTGGCTGCAGCAGCGGTTCGAGGGCGCCGACAAGTTCGAGCAGAACGCCTTCTCCAAGGAAGGCAAGCTGGCCATCCTGAACAAGCTGATCGAGGCCGAGGGCTTCGAGCGGTTCCTGCACAAGCGTTTCCCCGGCACCAAGCGGTTCGGCCTGGACGGCGGCGAGGCCATGGTCCCGGCGCTGGAGCAGGTGATCAAGCGCGGCGGTTCGCTGGGCGTCGACGAGGTCGTGCTGGGCATG
>JBKBXN010000157.1:0-6114 GCA_046314055.1 Brevundimonas sp. | reverse complement strand
GTGTCCCCCCAACCTCGCGGCCGGGGCCCCTTCTTCGAGAGCCTCTATGAAAAACCTTGTCCTTTCCGCCCTGGTGGCTGCGGCGCTGACGGTCTTCGCCTCGTCCGCCCCGGCGCAAACCCCAGCTCCCGCTGGTCGCGCGATGTTCCAGCAGGCGGATGTGAACAACGATGGACGCTTGTCCCGGGTCGAGTTCGACGCCGCGCGAGAGGGACGGTTTGCGCGCGCCGACGCCGACCGCGACGGTCGCCTGACGATGTCAGAAATGCGCGCCCTGAGGCCTGACGGCGCGCCCGCGCCCCAGCGTCGTCCCACCCGTGATCAGCTCCAGAAGCTGCGCGCCATCGACCGCAATAACGACCGCGCGATCGACCTGAATGAGTTCCGCGCCCTGAACGGCGAGCGGTTCGCCGCCGCCGACCGCAACCGCGACGGTTTCATCACGCGCGACGAGATCGCTGAACTGGCGCGCGCCTTTACCCTGGGCGGCTGAGCCGCACGCTTGCTGGCGGCCTAGCCCCTGTGGCGCAGGTCCAGCACGTCCGGGCCCGGCGTGGGCTTGCGGGTCAGGGGAACGCGCTTCAGCCACAGTTTCAGCGCCTCCCAATGGATGGCCACCACCACCTTAAGCGTCAGCAGGGGCATGGCCAGGGCGGCGGCGGTCAGGGCGCGGTCGGACATCGGCCGGCGCGCGCCGTTCATGCTGGTGGCTATCAGCAGGCCCTCGCTGTCCGAGCCGTTGATGGCCAGGGTCAGGGTGTCGCCCGGGATCTGCCCCTTGAAGTCATAGGTCATGTCCATGTCCATGAAGGGCGAGACATACAGGCGTTTGTCGGTCTGTTGCCGGAACCGGCCCGCCTGGGCGTCGGCCGCCAGGACGGGCAGGACGTAGGACCGGCGCTCGCCGAAAGTGCTGGTGACCTCATAGATCATGGCGGCCAGCCGCCCGTCTTCGTGATGGCAGTAATAGAGGCTGATCGGATTGAAGACGAAACCGAAGACGCGTGGCATGGTCAGAAGGCGGATCGCGCCCTGTCCGACATCCACCCCGACCTCGGCCAGGCGGGCCTCGACCTGCGCCCGCAGAGGACGGTCCGAGCCGTCGCCGTGGTCCCGGTCGCGGAAGGACAGCAGGTTGAACCGGTTGCGCGAAAACGTCTTCAGCCGGGCGTCCAGGGCGTCGATCTCGGCCAGGTCCAGCATCAGCCAGAAGATGCGATAGTTGAGACGGTGCTGTTTAGGGCGCAGACGCGCGTGGAAGACGCCGCCGAGATAGAGGGCCGAGGCCTGGGTCACGCCGCCCGCTCGAGTGCGTTCGCCGGCGCCGACAGATGGATGCGGCCGCTCTCGTTCTCGACGGTCCAGGGACGTCGCACGCCGCCCAGCTGTTCGGCCACCGCCAGGCCCGACTGAAGCCCGTCCTCGTGAAAGCCGGCGCCGAAATGGGCGCCGCAGAACCAGACTCCGCCTTGGCCTTGCAGACTCCACAGTTCTTTCTGCGCCTTGATCGCCGCCGGGTCGAAGATCGGATGTTCGTACAGTTCGCTGCGCAACAGGGTTCCAGCGGCTGGCGGACGTGGCGGGTTCAGGGTGACGAACAGGTCCTGGCCCGGCAGGCCTTGCAGCTTGTTCATCCAGTAGGTGACGCACAAGCCGCCGTCGGCGCCGATATAGTTCCAAGAAGCCCAGGCGCGACGGCGATGCGGCATCAGCCCGGCGTCGGTGTGCAGGATGGTCAGGTTGCGGCTATATTTGAACGCGCCCAGCACTTCGCGCTCGCGCGCCGTCGGTTCGGTCAGCATGGCCAGGGTCTGGTCGGCGTGGGCGCCGATGACGACATGGTCGAACCGTTCTTCGGCGCCGGTCGTATCCTGAACCACCACGCCGCCTTCGACACGCCGGACTTGGTCCACACCCCGGCGCAGCCGGACGCCGTCCCCGATTTGACGCGCCAGTTCCTCGACATAGACCCGGCTGCCGCCGACGACGGTGCGCCACAGGGGGCGACCGACCAGCTTCAGCAGGCCATGGTTGCCGCAGAAGCGCAGGAAGGATTCAGCGGGATAATCCATCAGGGTGTGGGCCGGGGACGACCAGATGGCGGCGGCCATGGGCAGCAGGTGATCGTCGCGGAACGCCTCGCTGAAACCCTCGCGCTTCAGGTATTGGCCCAAGGTCAGGTCGCTGTCGCCCAGGGCCGCCATGCCGGCGGGCGCCGAGCGATAGAAGCGCAGGATCTCCTTCAGCATCGACCAGAAGCGGGGACGGAACAGGTTGCGGCGCTGGGCGAACAGGGCGGGCGCGGCGTATTCGAACCGGCCTTGGTCCAGAGACACGGCGAAGGACATGTCGGTCGCGCGAGTCTCAAGCCCCAGATGGGAGAACAGGGCGATCAGGTTGGGGTAGGTGGCGTCGTTGAAGACGATGAAGCCCGTGTCCACCGCCGTCTCGCCGGTCGCGGTGCGGACGTCGACGGTGTTGGAATGGCCCCCCAGCCGGTCGTCGCGCTCATAGATCGTCACGTCGTGGCGCTTCGACAGCAGCCAGGCGCTGGACAGGGCGGCGATCCCCGAGCCCACGACGGCGATCCGCAGCCGCGGACCGGTCTCGGTGGGGGACGACAGGGGCATGGGGACTCCGGCAAAGGACAAAAAGACGCTGAGGATACGTGGCGATCAAGCGCGCGGATCACGAAATGATCCAGACTTTCACCGGAACCGTATTAGGGTCCATGTATGGACAGGTCTCAGATTTTCAGCGGATTCGGCCGCCCGTGACGCCTGCAGACGGCGAGTATGACCGGCTGATCGAGGCGGTGGCTCTGAGGCGGGACCGCGAGGCGTTCGCGCGCCTGTTCGAACATTTTGCCCCGCGTCTGAAGGCCTATCTGATGAAGGCCGGTGCGCCCGCAGGCGCCGCCGAGGACTTCGCCCAGGACGCCATGCTGACGGTCTGGCGAAAGGCGGAACTGTTCGACAGCGCCAAGGCCCGCGCCGCCACCTGGATTTTCACCATCGCCCGCAATCGCCGCCTCGACGTATTGCGTCAGGACGCGCGCCGGACCCCGATGCCGGAGATCGAACTGTCTCAGGACGAGCCCGAACGACCCGACCAGATCTTGTCCATGTCCCAGGACGCCGCGCGGCTGAAGACGGCCATGGCGCGGCTCTCGGCCGACCAGATCGAGGTTCTTCGCCTGGCCTTTTTCCAGGACAATCCTCATTCCGAAATCGCCCGGCGGCTGGACCTGCCGCTGGGCACGGTCAAATCCCGCATACGCAAGGCCATGATCAAACTGCGCACCCTGCTTGACGACGACGGAGGCGAGGCATGAGCGCCCGTCACAACCCCTCCGAAGAACGACTGCTGGCCTATGCCGCCGGGACCTTGAGCCCGCCCGAGGCGGTCGTCGTCGCCGCCCATCTGGCGATGCGTCCCGACAACGACGCTTGGGTGCGCCAGCTCCAGGCCGTCGGCGGCCGCCTGTTGGACGAGCTCGAACCGGCCCCCATGCCCGATGACGCCCTAGCCCGCGTCCTGGCGCGCGCCGAGGCGGACGCCGGACAGGCCCTGGCCTCCACGCCGTTGAACGACATGGCCGGTCTGCCGGAGCCTCTGCGCCGCTATGCGCTCGGGCCGTGGCGATGGCTGGGTCCGGGCATGCGCGCCCGCGACGTCCACGCGCCGCGCGACGGCGACTGCCGCGTCATCCTGCTGGAGATCGGGCCGGGCCGCGAGACGCCCAAACATACGCACGGCGGCGTCGAACTGACCTGCGTCATCCACGGCGCCTACGCGACCGAAACCGCCCGGTTCGACATCGGCGACTTCGAGGAGGCGGACACCGAGGTCCTGCACCAGCCCCGCGTGGTGTCGCCGGATCCGTGTCTGTGCGTCGTGGCCCTGGACGGGCAGATTCAGCTGGACGGCTGGCTGGGCAAGCTGATCCAGCCTTTCATCAAGCTGTAGATGAGGGGGCGGCTAGCCGCCCCTAACCGGCCTCAAATGATCGGCCATGTGACGGCGAAGCTTGGGGAGGCCCTGGTGAATTACTCAGATGGATCGCCGCTCAAAGTTGGAGACATCGTTGGCCTTGGCGAGGACCGAAATGGCGTTGTCGTGTGTTCGATAGACGACGGCGTCTATACGGATAAATTCACCAAAGACGATTGGGGTTATCTTGAGCGGGGAGCGATGGTCGAGTTCCCGATGTGGGGCCTCATCCATTACGAAGAGCCTGAGCCTGACTTGGAACTCGTCGCGCGCGCCTGAGCGGTGATGTTCTTCACCCTGACGCCAGGACCCAGTTCGATCCTCAGCGGACCTATTCGGGGCGAACCTTCAAGACGGTGGTCGGCGGAATCGCCGCCCGCCAAAGCTGAAGGCGATATCGGTCATCGCCCTCAAGCCCGTCGTCCGAAAGATCCCCGAGATTGGCGTAGGAGATGCGGGCCGCGTAGTCCCCCGGCTCTATTTCGATACGGTCGGCGTCGTCGCTGTTGTCGGTGCAACCGAAGACGATCAGCTTGCCACTGGGAAGACTGAGGCCACAGTCAATGACCTGGTCCCAGTCATCCAGATCCGGGGCGGGCGCGGTGCTCAGAATTTCGAGTTCAACCGGCACGCTCATGTTTCGTGCGGTTCCGACAGCGATCAGGTCTGGCCCGAGCGCCAGCATCCGCGCTGTGGCGGCCTCGTCCCACAACAGGCCCGGGTCAGTCTGGAAGGCTGCGTCACAGACGTAGAACTGGAAATAGTCAGCGAAGACGGCGAAATGGCGTGAGATGAGCGGCATCGGCGGAGGTTAGACCGGCGACTGCCTGCTCGCCACCCGCAACGAAAGAGCGCGGCCCTTTCGGACCGCGCTCGCGTCGTTCGATACGGAGAGGTTCAGCCCCTGCGATTGTCGCGGTCGTGACGTTCGTTGCGGACCTGGGCCGACAGGCGGTCGAAGCGACGGTCCAGGTCAGCGCGTTCCCAGGCGGTCAGACCGCCGCGACGGTAGTTGGCCTCGAGGCGCAGCAGGCCGTTGAACTCGCCGCGCAGGCGGCTCGCCTCACGACGGCTCAGCTGACCGGTGCGGACGCCCCGGTCGATACGGCGGTCAAGGTTGTCCTGACGCGCATTGATCGATTGCCAGTGGCCATAGCCGGCCTGATAGACAGGCGGACGGCCGTGGTGACCATAGGATTGGGCCGCGGCGGGCAGGGCGGCCGAGGCGGCGGCGGCCAGGACGACGGCGGGGATGATGAACTTCCGCATGATGTTTCTCCTCGGTTTGGGGCCGGTCGGGCTGACCAGCGATGAGGAGATATGACGATGCGAGGGCTGAGCCCGATCTGAACAGGGGCGCTCAGATTCGGTTCATCTAGATGAGAAATGCGTCAGGTGCGGAGCGTTCCAGCCTTCGCCCAATGGCGTTTCGGTCTGCCCTATTCTATACGGATCATTCAGGGCCTGTTCAGGAGAACGGCGCCAGATTGACGCCCATGTTCAGCAAGTCAGCCAGTTTGATCGTCGCCGTCGCGACCCTGGCCCTCGCTCCGGTCCTTACTCCGGCGGCGAGCGCACAGTCGCGCGACGAGCGTCAGCAGACCCAACCGCAGCCTCAGCCGCGCCAACCGCGCGTCAGCCCGGACGAGGCGCGCCGTCGCGGCGGCGAGGCCGTCGGGGGGCGTCCCATCGACACCCGCCCGCGCGGCGACGGCGACTACTCCGTCCTGGTCGAGCGCGACGGTCGTGTCCGCGAGGTCGTGGTCGACGGTCAGACCGGCCGTACGCGCGACAGCGGATCCTCCAACAACCAGCGTCGCAGGCCAGACTGATGCGTGTCCTTCTCGTCGAAGACGACGTCGATCTGTCGCGCCAGCTGAAGGCCGCCCTGTCCGACGCCGGCTATGCCGTGGACCACGCCCCCGACGGCGAGGAAGCCCATTATCTGGGCGAGAACGAGCCCTATGACGTGGTCGTCCTGGACCTGGGCCTGCCCAAGATCGACGGGGTGTCGGTGCTGGAGCGCTGGCGGCGCGAGGGCAAGACCACGCCGGTTCTGATCCTGACCGCACGCGGCGCCTGGTCGGACAAGGTGGCGGGTTTCGACGCCGGCGCCGACGA
>JBKBXN010000156.1:1316-6193 GCA_046314055.1 Brevundimonas sp. | reverse complement strand
CATCTCCTTCACCGTGTCACGCGGTGAAGTGTTTGCCTTTCTCGGGCCGAATGGCAGCGGCAAGACGACCACCATGAAGGCGATGGTGGGCCTGAACCTTCCCACCGCCGGCCGCATCCTGATCGAAGGGATCGACGGCCGGATGCATCATCGCACCCTGCATGACGCCGCCCTTCCCGATCCTCCCATCGGATCGATTGTGGAAGCCGCGCCGGCGGACGGCCCCGGCCTGCGCCATCCGCACCTGCGCATCCGCAGCGATCTCGCTCTGGACCGACAGGTCGCAGCGGAGGGCGCGACCTGGCTGGATCGGCTTCGGGTCGATCCGAACCGACCGGCCTTCGGGGCCGGTTTCGGCGCCGAGGTCGCCGCCGCCTACGAAAAACGCGCAGACTGGCTGGTCGCCGAGGGCCTCACCTGCTCCAGTTCCCGCAGGGAAAAGGTCTCGTTCAAGCAAGAGTCTATATACTCTCGGGCCAACCTCGCGGCCTCCCGGTTGGTGCGCCGGATCGGGTCGATACCGCCGGAAGCGGCTTCGAGCGCGCCCGCAATCTGGACGAGGGCATCCTGGTATTCGAGTTGGGACAACAGACTGTCATAGTCCGCCAATAGGTTATTGACGGCCGCCGCGAGCCTCGGATCGGCCGAGAGTCCTCCTTCGATGAACGGCAGTGTCCGGCCGCCCAGGACATCCTGGATATCCATCGGTCGGATATAAGCCGTCCGATAGCGGAAGGTCCGGCCATCACCTGCGCGACCATCGTGACGCTCGTCCGGATGAATCACAACCAACTGTCCCGGCAACGAGTGACGGGTCTCGCCGCGGTAGTCGAAACTCTGAACACCCCCGAGAGTCACGCCGACGGCATAGATGTCGTGGCGGTGCGGTCCGAACGCCGCGCCCGTAAAACAGGCCTCGATCCGGTCGATATACCCCGGCACCCTGAACAGCCAGTTTTCCGAAGCCGCAGCCAAATCCGGTTCTTTCCCGTCTGTCCGTTTTCGACATCAAAGCACAGCTAGGACGGAAAAGAGCATGAATACGCCTTCACGTTCTGACCACGCACCTGAGAAAGGCTGGATCGGCAGTCCGGAGCGTGAAGGGCGGCGGAGTTATGCGACTCCAACCACGGGGCGGGGCCCGGAGCGGCAAGTCATGAAGAAGCTCCGGTGAGCTGGCCCATCGGTTTGGGCTGATAAGACCGACAACAGCACGCCCAATAGCGGACGTTGCCAACCGCCGCCTTGAGTCAAAATCGGTCATCGCCTCAAGCGGCCAGGGTCGCCGCGAAGGTGTGCAGAGACTCGGGTCTGAGGTGCGTATAGCGCCGAAGCATCTTCCAGTCCTTATGACCAGTGACCAACGCTACCTGAGGGATCTGGAAACCCGCCTCGAATAGCCGGCTCGTCCCCTCATGCCGGAGGTCGTGGAAGTGGAGATCCTCGATCCCGAGATCCTTGCAGGCCCGGGTGAAGGCAGAACCGGCTGATTTATGGTTGAACGGAAAGATGCGTTGATCCCGGTTAGAGCGCGCCGCGCCCTGCTCCTCAATCAGCGTAATCGGATCATAACCGGACACCTTCAGCAACGGAATCCGTTGATCGTTGCCGACCTTTTCGCGTGGATCTTTCCGGTCCCGGATTGTGAGCATCTTTGTCCGCGCCGCGTAGTCTGACCATACGACCCGGAAGATCTCTTCCTGCCGCATAGCCGTGGCGATGGCGAAGCGGATCACCCGACCCATCGGAATGATCTGGTGCGGATTGCCCTCGAAATATTCGATCAACCGCGCCAACTCATCCTCCGTTGGCCGACGATCACGTTCGACGCCTTTGCCGACTAGGCCGAGGCGTTTGAGCGCCAGGCGCGCCATATTCACTGGCTCTGCCGAGATCGATAGCCCGTGCACGGCGATCGCATGGGTGATGACTAGTTTGATGGCGCCGATGTCGATGCTCAGCGTCATCGGCCCGGCCCCCTCCTTCGCGCGCTCTTTGCCGAAGTCGATGAACAACTGCCTATCAAGTTGTCCTAAGGTCTTCCGCCCCAGGCGAGCCTTGAGCATCTTCAGCGTCGCCGTCTTTGAGCGGCGCGGAGCCCTACCGACCGATTTCATGTCGTCGATGTGCAGGTCGATGAGCTCGCCGAAGGACTTGATCCGAGCGACCTGAGAGTCTCGAGGCGTCTCCCCTCGATCAATCTGCCGCTCAGCATCGACCGCCCAAGCCTTGGCGTCTTCGTACCTCACGAAGGTCTCGCTCACGGCCTGTCCCTTGCGCCGCACTTGGACGCGCCACCGGCCAGACTTTTGTTTGCGAATGGAGGCCATGATTTGGGTGCAAAAAGGGTGCAATGAGATGTCGTAGAGGGGCGAAAACCGTCGAAAAAGCGCGTAGAAGCGTCGGCGAACATCGTCTGCCAACCGCCTGAAACTACAGAAAAAATGTCTATAAATCAAGCGCGTAGACTGGCCGTTGCACCGATGATGGACTGGACCGATCGGCATTGCCGGGCCTTCCACCGCGCCCTGACGTCGCGCGCCCTGCTCTATACCGAGATGGTGACCGCGCCGGCCGTGCTGCATGGCGACCGGGATTATCTGCTGGGCTTCGATGCGGTCGAGCATCCGGTCACCCTGCAGTTGGGCGGCTCGAACCCGACGGAACTGGCCGAGGCGGCCAAGGTGGGCGAGGCCTATGGCTATGACGAGATCAATCTGAACGTCGGCTGCCCGTCGGATCGGGTCCAGTCCGGCAAGTTCGGCGCCTGTCTGATGCGCGAGCCCGAACTGGTGGCCGACTGTATGGCGGCCATCAAGGACGCGGTGTCGATCCCGGCCACGGTGAAATGCCGGATCGGGATCGACGAACAGGGTCCGGAAGTGGCGCGCGATGCCCTCGGCGCTTCGGTGACAGCGGCCGGCGTGGACGCATTGGTCGTGCACGCGCGCAAGGCCTGGCTGCAGGGTCTGTCGCCCAAGGAGAACCGGGACGTGCCGCCGCTGGACTATGATCTGGTGCGCCGGCTCAAGCGCGAACGGCCGCACCTAAACATTTCCATCAACGGCGGGATCGCCAATCTGGACGAGGCCGAGGCCCATCTGGCCGAGGTGGACGGGGTGCGGCTGGACGGGGTCATGTTGGGCCGCGCCGCCTATCATGAGCCGGCCATTCTGGGGCAGGCCGACCGCCGCCTGTACGGCGCCGACACGGCGGACGTCGACGCCTTCGCCGCCCTGGAGCGCTACCGCCCCTATATCGCCGCCCGGCTTGAGGAAGGCGCGCGCCTGCCCGCCATCACCCGCCACATGCTGGGCCTGATGCACGGCCGCCCCGGCGCGCGCGCCTTCCGCCGCATCCTGACGGTCGAGGCGATACGGCCGGACGCGGGCCTAGAGGTGGTGGACAAGGCCGCCGACGCCGTGCGCGAGGCGGAGGCGCGTCGCGAGGACGCCGCCTGAGACGCGGGCGTACGGAACCCCGATCCGTGACGACGACTTCCTGAAGGAGATCCCTTTCCTGCTGGAGTCGACCGCATGAAGACCCTCGCCCTGACCGCCGCCTTCGCGGCCCTGCCGGCGGCGCTTATTGCGCCGGACGCCCTTGCCCAGGATGCCGGTCGAGGCCGTTTCGCCCTCGGCGCCCAGATCGGAACGCCCGGCGCGGGGGTCCAGACCCAGTATTCGGTGAACGATTATATCGTCCTGAGGGGCGGCTACGACGTGCTGCAGTGGGAGACGGACGACACCTATGATGGCGTGGACTATGAGGCGGACATCGATTTCCAATCGCCTGGCGCCTTTGTCGATCTGCACCCGTTTGGGAACGGCTTCTTTGTCTCAGCCGGAGCGTATTTCGGCGATCGTGGCGTCGATCTAACATCCGACCCGGATCAGGATGTCGAGATTGGGGGCTTCACCTTCACTCCCGAACAGGTCGGGACCCTCACCGGCCGGATCGATCTGGAAAGCACCGCGCCCTTCCTGGGCCTGGGCTATGATAACACCTTCACGCGCGACGGCCGCTTTGGCTTCCGAATCCTCGCCGGGGCGGCCTTCGGAGACGCCCCTCAAGTGGACTTGAACGCATCAGGCGGAACCCTGTCGGACCAGGCTGTGTTCCAAGAATTACTGGTGCAGGAAGAGCAAGACATTCAGGACGAAGCCGACAACTACAAGGTTCTGCCGGTCATCCAGATTGGCCTGAACTACCGCTTCTGATCTGCGCGCCCGAGGTCAGAGGGGTCAGGCGCCACAGCGCTCGCCCCTTTCTGGCCACAAGTTAACGCGACAAACCCGGCGCCGGCGGCGTTGGGAGCCGGTGCTTTCATGAGAAAATCGGATGATCGGCGCTTCCGCTGCCTTCGCCATGATGTGGGCCGCCATGTCCTCGCTTTCGAGCGGACCGGTCCCTTACAATGTCGCTGTTGCGGCGGATGAAGCCAGGGTTCAACCCCTGGCTCCCGAGATCGGTTCCACCGAGGCCTCCTCAGAAATCGCCTCGGAACTGGACGCTGACCAGGCCGAGTTGATGGCCGGCGATCCGGACTGGCGCGCTTCGGCCCGCCTCTATCACGCAGGCGGCGGCGGGGCGACGGGCAATGATTCCCTCGGTTGCCGCCCCATCGCCATGCGCACCGTCGCGGTCGATCCCCGCGTCATTCCCCGCCGCACCAAGCTGTTCATCCGCGAGACGGTCGGCCTGCGTCTGGCCGATGGTTCGATCCACGACGGCTACTGGTACGCCTCTGACACCGGCGGCGCTATCAAGGGCCAGAAGATCGACCTCTACACCGGACATGGCCGGGGCTCGATGGCCCAGGCCCGTCGGCTGAACATGCAGACCCTGACCATCGCCGACGCCGGCCGTTTCGACGG
>JBKBXN010000156.1:0-1306 GCA_046314055.1 Brevundimonas sp. | reverse complement strand
GGAAAACGCCTCCAACTGATTGGGGCGCAAAACGAAGAACGCCGGCGCGCCTAGCGGCCGCCGGCGTCTTTGTGTTTGCCGTTGCGGTTGAACCCTACTCCAGTTCGCTGACCTTCAGCGTCGACTGCACCATGTCGTCGCCATAGGTGCCCACCCAGACGTCGTAGCGTCCGGCCTGGGGATTGGTGATCAGGACCTTGGGGTTTACGCCGCCGCCGCTGTCGTCATCGCAATACCAGCGCCCGTTCGGCGCATTGACCAGAAGCGTGGTGTCCTCGGACGCCTCGACCAGGAAGGTCAGGTCCAGGTCGCCGGGTTCGAAGAAGACCTGATAGTCCGCCGCCGCGCTGACCTTGCCCTCGCAGCCCGACTTGGCCGCAGAGGCCGGGATCGATCCGCCCGCCAGGATCGGCTTCTCATGCGGGTCCGGCGTAAAGCCAGAACGCAGCCTCACCGAGCCGAAATTGGGCTCCAGGTCCGCATCCGGCGCCCCTGCGGCGCTCGTCTCCGACCCGCCCAGTTCGCTGATCTCCAGCGTCGACTGGACCATGTCGTCGTTATAGGTGCCCAGCCAGATGTCGTAACGCCCGCTTTGCGGGTTCGAGATCAGCACCTTCGGGTTCAGATCGCCGCCGCTGTCGTCATCACACAGCCACTGGCCGTCGGGGGTGTTGACCAGAAGCGTGGTGTCCTCGGACGCCACCGCGCGGACGGTCAGATCCAGATCGCCGGCCTCGAAGGTCAGTTGCAGATCGGGCGCGGCGCTGACCGATCCCTCGCAGCCCGACCGGGCGGCCGAGGCGGGCACGGAGCCGCCGGCCAGAATGGACTTGGTCCACGGATCCGGCGTGAAGCCCGTCTGCAGCGTGACCTCGCCGTAGTTCGGGTCGAGAGTGAAGTCCGGCTTGGCGCCGCTCTTCTGTGCGACGCTGACGCCGGGCGCGAACACGAGCGCGGCGCCGGCGACGAGGGCGATGATCTTCATGGGGTCGATGTCCCTTGCCTGCGGCCTCCCGCCGCAGAGCGAACATATCCGCTTCCCGGTCACGGCACAGCTTCAAATCGCAACGGTCGCTAGAAACGACGCCGGCCCGTGACCGTCTCGTAGAACAGGCGGAAGTCGCCCATCAGGCTCCACAACGGATACTGGAAGGTCGCCGGCCGGTTCTTCTCGACCGCGAAATGCGCCAGCCACGCAAAGGAGTAGCCGGCCACGGGCATTGCGGCCAGCCACCACCAGCTGGCAGTCGCGACGGCATAGACGGCGATGGCAATGACCAGCGTTGTCCCGACGTAATGCAGTGCC
>JBKBXN010000155.1:0-6196 GCA_046314055.1 Brevundimonas sp. | reverse complement strand
TCGACCATGATGATTTTGACGGCTTGCGTCACAGTACGCCTCCGGGTTCCGACAGGATCAGTCGTTTGGGGAATTTCAGCAGGAAAGTCGAGCCCTTGCCAAGCTCGGACTCCAGATCGATCGTACCGCCGATACGGCGTACGCTGTTTCGCACGAAGGCGAGACCCAGGCCTTCGCCGGAGCGGTCCTGCTTTCCGGAGCGACGAAACAGTTCGAATATCCGCTCATGGTCGCGCGGAGCGATGCCGCGGCCGTTGTCGGCGACTCGATAGACGATCCAGCCTCCGGCGACCTCCTCGCCAGAGACGATGATCTCGCCGGGACGGCTCGCGTCCAGGTATTTGACGGCATTGTCGATCAGATTGCCGATGATCTGCTCCATCGACAGGCGGTCGCTTTCCACCGGCGGCAGTTCTTCGACGACGATGCGGGCGCCGGACGCCTCGGTCTGGTGATGGACGCTGTCGGCGATGTTCTGGGCCATGGCGGTCATGTCCAGGGTCTCGGGCAGCAGGTTGCGACGACCCTCGCGCGACAGCTTCAGGATGGCGTTGATCAGCCGATCCATCTTTTCGGTCGAGGCGCGGATGAAGCCGATGGCCTCGGGCATGTCCTCGCGAACGGCCATGACGACGTCCTGCGCAACGGGTCGCTCGGTCTCCGCCTCGGCTATGGCCTTGTCGATGATTTTTCCGGCCTGCTCCAGTTCGGAGGTGTAGCCCATGACATTGACCAGGGGCGCGCGCAGGTCATGGCTGACGATATAGGCGAAGCGCTGAATTTCGTCGTTGGCGCGGGTCAGGGCGGCCGTGCGGTCGCGCACCGTGTCTTCTAGTCCCGCGTTCAGGGCGTCCAGCTCTTCGCGGGCCCTCTGGATTTCGCCGACGTAGCGGCGGACGACCCAGGCCGACAGCAGCGCCAGCACCAGCACCAGCAGCCCGGCGATGGCGTTCATCACGACGGTCAGGATCCCGAGCCGTTCCGACATCCGCGTGCGCTCGGCGATGCGAGTCGATTTGAGGGTATCGAAAGCTTCGATCGTCCCCCGCAGTTCATCCATGTAACGCTTGCCCTGCCCCGACCGCACCAATTGGATCGACTGGCCGATCCTGCCGGCCCGCGTCAGGTTTAACGTCCTGTCCATCTCGCCGAACTTGGCGTCGGCGAGGGTGTGGATGCGCGTCACATAGGGGCGGAGCGACGGATCCAGGGCCGCGCCCTCGTCCAGCAGGGTCAGAGCAGGAGCCAGTTCGCCGCGCGCCGCCTCGAAAGGCTCCAGGAAATCGCTTCGTCCCGTCAGGAGAAAGCCCCGCTGGGCCGTCTCGGCGTCGATCATGGCGATCAGGACGGTCCGCGACGCCCGGCGCATCCGCTGCGCAGTCTCGATGGAATCGTTGAGGGTCGCCGTCCGCTGGATCATCACGAAACTGGCGACATTGACCGTCAGCAACAGGACGAAGGCCAGGGTGAGGAGCGCGGTGATCGACCGCACCAGCGACGGCGTCCGCACGAAGTCGCTGAAACGCGACCAGTTCTGGCTTGAGCGAGGTATCATGACGCGGAGCATTAGCGGTGCAGCCGCGCGCGTCAAACGCCTGTTGCACGAAACCTGAGGGCGTTTGACGACTTAGGGTTAATATGGCCCGGCTTGGACTCTGCGGGGGCAGGTCAAACAAGGGGAGCGGGACGATGATCTGGTGGTGGTGGGTTTTGCCGGCAGCTGTGGCGCTGATCGGCTTTGTCGTATTGATCCGAGGGCTGAGGGCGCTGTTCGGCGGAAAGCCCTTCCGTGGCGTAGCCGGCGCGCTGTTCGGCGGTGGCGCCCTGTGGGCGGCGTCGCTGGCCGCGCTGTTCGGCATGAACCTCCAGACCTACGAGCGGCTGACCTATGAGCGTCCGGTCGCGACCCTGGCCCTGCGCCAACTCGGGCCGCAATATTACGAGATCAACCTGACGCAGCCGACGCCGCAGGGACAAACGGCCGACGCCGGCGCCCTTTATCCCGTTCACGGCGATGACTGGCGGATCGAGGCCCAGGTTCTGAAATGGAAGCCGTGGGCCAATGTCATGGGTCTGGATTCGCAATACAGGCTGGATCGGCTGTCCGGCCGATACCGCGCCATTGAGCAGGAACTGCACGGCGAACGCAGCGCCTATGATCTGGCGGCGGCGGCGTCCAACGCCCGCAACGGCGCCGTGCCCTTCAAGGTCGAGGCCTGGGACGCCATCCGCCGGTACCGTCCCTATGTCGATGCGGCCGACACCCTGTACGGGTCCGCCGCCTATATGCCGATGGCCGACGGCGCCCGCTACGAGGTGTGGATCACCCAGTCGGGCCTGGTCGCCCGCCCCGTCAATGACGTGGCGCGGAACGCCTCGGCCGGTGGTTGGACGGTGGCGAACTAAGCCTCAGACTTGGTCTTTAGACCTGGCCTAGTGTCCGCAGCTTGGCGCGGGGATGGATCTCATTCTGGCTCATGACCACGGTCTGCCCCCGGAACCGCTCGATGATCGAACGGACATAGGGGCGGGTCTGCGGGCCGGTCAGCAGGACGGGGTTCTCGCCGGACATGGCGATCCGTTCGAAGGTGTCGCGCACGGAGCGGATGAAGTCCTGAAGTCGTGACGGCGCCATGGCCAGTTGCTTGTCCTCGCCGCCGCCGATCAGGCTTTCGGCGAAGGCGGCCTCCCATTCAGGCGACAGGGTGATGATCGGCAGGGCGCCGTCGCCGCCTTGATGCTGCCAGCACAGCTGCCGGGCCAGGCGCGCACGGACGTGTTCGACCAGGGTGGTGACGCTGGTGCTGTGGGGCGCCGCCTCGGCCAGACCTTCCAGAATGGCGGGCAGGTCGCGGATCGAGACCTTTTCACGCAGCAAGGACTGAAGCACCCGCTGAAGCGTGGTGACGGTGACAACGGTTGGGATCAGCTCCTCGACCAGTTTCTTCTCTTCGACGCCCAGTTCCTTCAGCAGCTTCTGGGTCTCGCTGTAGGACAGCAGGTCCGCCATATTCTCCTTGAGGATCTCGGTCAGGTGGGTCGTCAGCACCGTCGAGGGATCGACCAGCGTATAGCCGTGGAAGGTGGCTTCCTCGCGCAGGTTCTCGTTGATCCAGGTGGCGGGCAGACCGAAGGCCGGTTCGCGCATGTGCTCGCCGGGCAGCTCGACCTGACGGCCCGAGGGGTCCATCGCCATCAGATGGCCCAGGCGCACCTCGCCCTGCCCCGCCTCCATCTCCTTGATGCGGATGGCGTAGCCCTGGGTCGGCAGGCGCATATTGTCGAGGATGCGGACCTGTGGGATGACGAAGCCGTATTCCTGCGCCAGCGAACGGCGCAGGGCCTTGATCTGATCGGTCAGGCGTCGGCCCTCGAGATCATTGATCAGGCTCAACAGGGAATAGCCCAGTTCGATCTTGACCTCGTCGATGGTCAGGACATTGCTGATCGGCTCCTCGACCTCCTCCTTGGGCTTGGCGGCGGCGGCGATCTCCGCCTCGGTTGGCTGGGGCCTCAGCCGGCTTCGACCCAGCCTCCAAGCCATGAAGCCCGAGCCGATCGCCAGGGCCGCGAACGGCAGCAGCGGCATGCCGGGGATCAGGCCGATCAGGCCGGCCGCGCCGGAGACGACGCCCAGCGAGACCGGGTTGGTGGCCAGCTGGGTGACCATGGCCTTGTCCGCTGTGCCCTCGACACCCGCCTTGGACACCAGGAAGCCGGCGGCGATCGAGATGATGATGGCCGGCACCTGGGTGACCAGGCCGTCGCCGATGGTCAGCTGGACATAGGTATTGGCGGCCTCCATCGCCGGCATGCCGTGTTGCAGCATCCCGATCAGGACACCGCCGATGGCGTTGATGAAGGTGATGATCAGGCCGGCGACGGCGTCGCCGCGCACGAACTTCGAGGCGCCGTCCATGGCGCCGAAGAAGGTCGATTCCTGCTCCAGCTCCTTACGGCGCAGCTTGGCTTGATCTTCTGTGATCAGGCCCGACGACAGATCGGCGTCGATGGCCATCTGCTTGCCCGGCATGGAGTCCAGGGTGAAGCGGGCCGAGACTTCGGCGATCCGGGTCGAACCCTTGGTGATGACGACGAAGTTCACCACCAGGATGATGGAGAAGATGATCACCCCGATGATGAAATTGCCGCCCATCATCAGCTGACCGAAGGCGTTGATGACCTGACCGGCGCTGTCGTGGCCTTCCTGTCCATGGGTCAGGATAAGGCGGGTCGAGGCCAGGTTCAGGCCCAGTCGAAACAGGGTCGAGACCAGCAGCACCGTGGGGAAGATGGCGAAGTCCAGCGGCCGCTTCATCATCACGGCCGTCATCAGGATCAGCACGGACGAGACCAGCGAGATCGCCAGCAGCAGGTCCAGAAGCATCTTCGGGACCGGCAGGATCAGCAGCATGATCACGCCGATCACGCCGACCGCCATCAGCACTTCGCCGCGATTGACCCAGCCGAGGACGTCGCGCCCGGTCGGGCGCGCCATGCCGTCTTTCATCATCAAAGGCGTATCAGTCACGGCCCAGCGCCTTCAGGGCGCGGCGCGTCGCCTCGGCGATCACGGCGTCGCGCTGATCGTCGGTCGCCTCGATCGCGCCGGTGAAATAGGCGGCGACGATGACCGGCGAACCGCTCAGCGGGGTCAGCATGGCGACGTCGTTAGCCGTGCCGTTGGCGCCGGTCCCGGTCTTGTGGGCGACGGTCCAGCCTTCGGGGACGCCGGCCTTGATCCGGTTCGGACCGGTCGGCGAGGCCGTCAGCCAGCCGTTCAGGAGGGCGTCGTGTTCCGGCGTCAGCCGGTCGCTGAAGGCCATCTCGCGAATATTGGCCAGGGTCTGCTCGGGCAGGCAGGTGTCGCGCGGGTCGTTGGGCAGGGCGGTGTTCAGGTCCGGCTCCAGGCGCGAAATGACGGTCGTCGTGTCGCCGAACGTCGGCCACCACGAACGCCATACGGCGATTCCGCCCATTTCACGGATCAGGATATTGGCGGCGGGATTATCGCTGACCTCGACCGTCGCCTGCATCAGCTCGCGGATCGTCAGGGTGCGGCCGATGGCCAGTTCGGTGACGGGCGCATGGGGGATCATGTCCGCGGCGGTGATGCGCACGGGGCGGTCCGCCTGTTCCTCGCCACGTTGCACCCGTTCAAGGGTGGCCGAGGCCAGAAAGGCCTTGAAGGTCGAGCAGAAGGGGAAACGTTCTTGCGCGCGCCAAAGCACGCGCCGGCCGCTGCCGACGTCCAGGGCGGCGAAGCCCAGACGACCGCCGTGGCGCGCCTCGAGATCATTCAGAAAGACTTCCGGCCCTTCGTCCGCCGCCGCCTCGACCGGACGGACCGGCTTACAGCCGGTCAGGCCCAGCGCGCCCGCGCCGGCGATCAGCATCCGCCTGTCCAGCCCGGACTTCATGATCAGGCCGCATATCCCGAGGCGGACACGCCCGACTGCGGGGCGGGAATGGCCGTGCCCTCGTCGGCGTATTCGTTCAGCTTGTTGCGCAGGGTGCGGATCGAGATGCCGAGGATGTTGGCCGCATGGGTCCGGTTGCCCAGACAGTGGGTCAGGGTGTCCAGGATCAGGGTCTTCTCCATCGCCGCCACCGTCTGTCCAACGAAGCTGCGCGTCACCGCATCCGCCGCCTGGGCCGCACGCGCCGCCACGCCGCCGCCATAGGGGCTCTCGTGCCCGGTCGAGGCCGCGCCCATCATGCCCGAAGCCGGGGTCAGGGGCTGGCCGTCCGGAAGGCGGATGGCGTCGACGTCGATCTCGGGTCCCGTCGCCAGCAGCACCGCCCGGTGCATGGCGTTCTCCAGCTCGCGGACGTTGCCGGGCCAGCGGTGGGCGCTGATGGCCTGGCTGGCGCGCGCAGAGATCGGCCGCACCGGCACGCCGTTGGCGGCGGCGTATTTCTTGATGAAATGCTCGGCCAGCACGCCGATGTCGCCCGGACGCTCGCGCAGCGACGGCAGGCGCAGGTTGACGACGTTCAGCCGGTATAGAAGGTCTTCGCGGAACGTGCCTTCCGACACGGCGCGGGCCAGGTCGCGGTTGGAGGTGGCGATGATGCGGATGTTGACGGGCACGGGCTTGGAACCGCCGACCCGGTCGATCACCCGCTCTTGGATGGCGCGCAGCAGCTTGGCCTGAAGCCGGGCGTCCATCTCCGAGATTTCGTCCAGCAGCAG
>JBKBXN010000154.1:0-6199 GCA_046314055.1 Brevundimonas sp. | reverse complement strand
CGTAGATGCCGTTGGCGATGGCGTGACCGCGCTGGACGTTCATCCAAGCCTGGAGCTGATCCTCTCCGGCGGAGGCCTTTTCGGATGGGTGCCAGCCGATCGCCGTTGGGTAGAAGACGACCGAAGCCCCGCTGAGGGCAGCGAGCCGCGCGGCCTCCGGGAACCACTGGTCCCAGCAGATGCCGACCCCGACCTTGCCGAAGCGCGTCTTCCAGACCTTGAAGCCCGTATCGCCCGGCCGGAAATAATACTTCTCCTGGTAGCCGGGGCCGTCGGGAATATGGCTCTTGCGATAGACGCCCAGGGCCTCGCCGTCCGCGTCCAGCATCACCAGCGAGTTGTAATACTGCGGCCCGTCTTTCTCGAAGATCGAGACCGGAATGGCCACGCCCAGGTCCTTGGCCACAGGCGCCATGGCCGTGACGCACGGATGCTCGCGCCATTCATAGGCCTGGCTGAACCAGTGCTCCTCCTGAGACACGCAGAAATACGGCCCCTGGAACAGTTCCGATGGCAGGATCACCTGCGCGCCCTGGCCCGCCGCCTCACGCACGAAGTCGATGGTCTTGGCGATGTTCGCCCGCATGTCCTCGCCATACGAGGTCTGGATGCCGGCGACGGAGATGGTGCGGGTCATGCGGGCTCCTGCTGGGAGATACAGTGGAACGAGCCGCCACCGGTCAGGATGGCCTTGGACGGCAGGGGGATGATCTCGCGATCAGGGAAGGCGTCCTTCAACGCCTTACACGCCATCTCGGCTGCACCGTCGTCGCCATAGGTCGGCACGACCACGGCCCCGTTGGCGATCAGGAAGTTCATGTGGCTGGCCGGGATCGGCCGTTCGTCCTCGTCCAGAACCAGGCCCGGCGACGGGATCCTCAGGACACGGAGCGTGCGCCCCGCCGCGTCGGTCATGCCCGACAGATCGCGCGCCGTGGCGTCATAGACCTCGGCGTTCGGGTCGTTCCGGCCCCAGGCGATGGGGCAGGCCACGACCCCCGGTGCCACGAACCGCGCCAGGTTGTCGACATGGCCGTCGGTGTGGTCGTTCAGCAGGCCGTCGCCCAGCCATAGCGCGGCCTTGGCGCCGATCGCCTTCTCCAGCGCAGCGGTCGCGACCGCCTCGTCCTGGTTCCAGGCCGGGTTGCGGTTGGGGTTCAGCAGGCACTGGCGCGTGGTCAACACCGTCCCCTCCCCGTCGTGATCCAGCGACCCGCCCTCCATGACGAAGTCGTTCCAGGTCAGGGGCACGCCCGAATGTTCGCCGATCTGGCCGGCGACCAGATCGTCGCCCGGCATGTCGTATTTCCCGCCCCAACCGTTGAACTTGAACGCGGCGGCCGTCCTCGATCCCGCGCCGAAGATCGGCCCGGTGTCGCGCAGCCAGATGTCGCCGAACTCACCGGCCACCACCTCGACATTCTCGACGCCCTCAAAGCGCGCCCGAGCGTCCGCCAGCATCTCGGCCTTGCCGACCATCAGCTTGACCTGTTCGCGCCCCGGCCCGGCTAGGGCCCGCACCAGCCCCTCGACCTCTTCCTGCGCCTGTTCCAGCGCCTCGAACCAGTATTCGGCATGGCTGGGCCAACCCACCCACATGGCGCGGTGCGGAGCCCACTCGGCGGGGATGGGAGCGGTCATCGGCGAAAGGTCCTGTCTGGCAGTCGAAGACGAAACGGCGGGCGACCCGCGAGCCGCGCCATATGGCCCCAACCGCCCCCGACTTCAACGGCGGGGCGTCTCAACGGCCCGAAGGGCATAGAAAAAGGGCGGCCCGCGAACGGACCGCCCTTCGTCATTTCAGCCGTGGTCTGCCTTAGAAGGCGTAGCGGACCGAGGCCTGGATCGTACGCGGGCTGCCGGGCGTGGCGAACAGCGACGAAGTTGCATTCAGACCGGTGCCGAGCGAGCCGAAGTACTTCTCGTCCAGCAGGTTGATCACATTGATCTGGATGTCGGTGCCTTCGAAGCCGAAATAGCCCAGGTCGAAGCGGGCGTCGGCGTTGACGACCGTGTAGCTCGGCACGTTCAGGTCGTTGACGTCGGTCAACCAGCGCTCACCCACATATTTGGCCTGAATGCCGGCGCTCAGCGGGCCGGTTTCGTACTTGGCCGACAAGGCGAAAGTCCAATCCGGCACTTCAACCAGGGTCTTGCCACCGGTCGGGATGACCGTCGAGGCGCCGGAGCTATAGTCGCTCTGGATCTCGCTGTCGTTGTACGAGGCCGAGGCGTAGAAGGAGAGGGCTTCGATCGGCGAATAGCCGATCTGGCCGTCGAAGCCCTTCTGGTCAACATCACCCACGTTACGGTCGGTGCTGATGTTGGTGTCCGGATCGTAGGCCGACAGGATGCGGTTTTCGAACTTGGTGTACCAGACGCTGGCCGAAGCAATCAGGGTGCCGGTCTGATAGCGATAACCCAGGTCGTAGGTCTTGCTCTTTTCAGGGTTCAGAATGGGGCTGATCAGGTCGCCGCTGGTGTTGAACAACACCGTATAGAGGTTGTCGGTACGCGGCAGCGTCAGGCTTTCAGCATACGACGCATAGACGCTGCTGGCGCCGTCGAAGCGCCAGACGGCGTTCAGGTTCGGCAGGATGTCTTCGAACGTCTTTTCGCGGCTGTAAGGCGCGACATAGTCGGTCGTGCTGGTGCCGATGCGGTAGTAACCCGCCGAGGCGCCGGTGGTTTGAAGAGTCGCGGTCTCGCTGGTGCAGCGCACCGAGCTCGAACCCTTAGCCGAGTAGCAGTATTGGTTCATTTCGCGCTTGAAGAAGGGCGCGCGGACGCCGAGGTTCAGGCGCAGATGGTCGTCGATGAACCGACCGCGATACTCGAAGGCGACCTGGTTCAGGATCGCGTAGGACAGACGGTCACGCGCCCGCAGGTCATAGCCGTTCAGGTTGGTGATCGTCGGACCATTGCGGCCGCCGAAGATGTTGGTGAAGCGCGGCTCGGTCGGGTTCGAGAAGTCGATCGTGCCGTATGCGCCGGTCTGGCGGTGACGCGCGTGGTCCAGCGTATAGGCCAGACGCAGCGAATGATCTTCGTTCAGGTTCCAGATCAGCGACGAGTTGATGCCGTAGCGCTGGGTGTGCGTGTTCGACGGGGTCATGACGCGAACCCGGTCAAGAATGTCGCCGTCGCCGTTCAGATCAACGCCGCCCGTGGCGTTCGTGCCGCGCAGCAGGGCGTCGTTCTCAGCCAGAACCGTCTGTTGCGAGCCGCCGTTGGCCAGGACGTACTGGAACGAGGGGTCGAACGTGAAGATCAGGCCTTCCGCCAAGGTGAAACGCGACTGACCGCGGATGTTGCCGGTGTCGGACGGGTTGATCCGCAGACCCCAGTAGTTGGAGCTGTTGCCATCAACATCAGCCACGCCTGGCGTGACCGTCGGGGCGGTGTAGGTCGGAACGAAATCGACGTTCCAGCCGAACGGGCTGGTGTCGGCGGTCGAACCCAGCGAACCGTCCGTGTTACGGAACAGGTTCGGGCCGCTGTAGTTGTTGTTGCGGTTGCGGTTCCAGTGGAAGGCCACCGACATGAAGTCGCCGTTGTCGCGGATCGGCTGATAGATCTTGGCGTTGTACTGGATCTTGCCCAGGTCGCCGATGCCCTTCCACTTGTCGTAGGACTGGTCGGAATAGGCGAACCAGGCGCGCGTGCCCCAAGGGCCGAATTCACCGGTGTTCACCAAGCCCATGATGCGCTTGTAGTTGAAGTCGCCCAGCGAACCCTTCACCCAGCCGCCGAACTCGGTTTCCGGATTGATCGAAGAGATGTTGATGGTGCCGCCCGTGGCCGAGGCCGAGGGGCTGTCGGCGTCGGTGGTGCCGGTGTTGACGGTAGCCTGGCCGATCAGCTCGCTGTCCAACTGCTGGTTGGTGTACAGGGCGTAGTTGCCGGAGTCGTTCAGAGGCATGCCGTCAAAGGTTTGGGCGATGCGGTTGCCGTCAAAGCCGTGCAGACGGATGTTGCCGCCCGACGAGCCATAGGCGTCATTGTTCGTGAAGTTCATGCCCGGAACCAGGTTCAGGATCTCGTTGATCGACTGACCCGAAGCTTGGGTTTGAATGAACTCTTGCGTGATGGTCGAACGGCTCTTGCCGACGGTTTCGGCCACAATGGCGCCGTCGATGGTGCGGGGGCCGCGCGCGCCGGTGACAACGATTTCGTCGACTTCAGTCGCTTGGGTGCCGGTCGATTGGGCGGAAGCGGCGCCGGCGCCGGCGAGCGTGCCGACGATCGCGGTGGTCGCCCAGAAGAGGCGCTTACGGTTGATCATTACATCTATCCCCAGATGGAGGCCGGACGGGGCCCAAAGGCGACAGGCGGGGTCGCCTGCCGAAATCTGGCCCCATCTACGTCCGCCATTGCAACTCCAGGCGACAGTTATACGACAGTGATATGACAGGCCACAGCTGTGGCCGGATCGCAACATTCATGCTGCTCTTGTCGGATTGTCAGAAGATCCGCCCGAACATATCCGCCACGCCGTGCGCCGTCCTCTCGATCGCCCGGGGTTCGTGGAAATTGCCGTTCACTTGGCTTTGAGCGATCACATGGGCGCGGAAGCGGGCGAAGAGGGCCGGATCGGGCGCTTGGGGCGCAGCCCAAAAATCGTCCAGCGATTGCTGATCCGTCAGGCCGTCAAAGTCGAAGAAGGCGTCGCCCACCACCTTGACCGGAGTCTGAAAGCCCAAGGCTGACAGGGCGGCGCTGGAGTTGTTCACCACCATGCCGCGCGAGGCCCGGCACAACTGGGCCAGATTGCCGCCGTCGATGAAATCGACCCGGCCTTGCAACCCCCGTTCTATGACCAGCCGGCGTGTCACAGCCGCCAGATCGATCACACCTGGATCGAGCGGATGATTCTTGACCACCAGCCGCGCCTGCCGGGGCGCATGGGCCGCAAAACTGGTCATCACACCGGCGAGAAAAGCTGTGTTGTCCGGATAGCGCGAATAGCGAAGCAACTGGGCGTCGCCTTCCCGCTGAAGGCAGGCGATGAAGAAGTCGCCCCGTGGCGCGATGACGTCCACCTGGCTGGCGACTGACGACTGAAAGGCCAGACCCAGATAGCGCCGGATATGGCCGAGACACTGGGCGAGGGGCGAAAACGTGTAGTGGTTGGAATATCTTGGGAACAGCAGCCGCCCCAGACCTTGGACGAGATGGTAGGTGCTGATATTGACCACGTGATAGGGCAATATCCGCCCCACAGGGACAGGCTCGGGCAGTTTCGGCGCCGGCGCTCCATAAGCGTGCTTAAATCGCGGCAGGCCGCTGGACCCATTGACCCCGTTCCGCTCCACCGTGATCCAGTCGGGACGGAAATAGCCATTCTCCAGCACCCAGACCTTGGCGGCCAGGCTGTCGGCGGCCGACAGCACGGCGCGATTATAGGGCCCGCCCTCGCCGAACAGGATGACGTCGGTATAGCCCGCCGTCATCTCCGCCAGCCGCGCGACCCAGGCTTCTTCTCCGCCCTTGAACACCACCCCGCCGCTGCGCCGCCATTCCATCGCGTCGCCGGCGTTGAAGATCATCCGCCGCACGGTCGCACCGCGCGCCTCCAGCACCTTCGCCAATAGGACGCTGAAGCGCCCGAACGGCGCCGAGACGATCAGGAACCGCCGGCCTTGAAGGCCGGCTTGGTCCGTAGATGAGGTGGGGGAGAAACTATTCAGCCCGGCGGAACTGCACGCGCCGTTAGGGAGGGACGAAGGCGACGGCCTCGTTCGGGCCTGTACATACGACGAAACCTGAGCGCGAAGTCTGTAACGACGCTGCCGACGTGTCGATACGGATCTAGCGGTGGGGCGCGCATCCACCATCAAACATCTCTCGATTGCAAGGCGGCGCTCCGCAGGGGCGTGCTCGCCAACTCTGCGTCCTCAAAATCACGAGCGAGAGACCCCATCATCCCGGCCACTGTGACTTTTCCAACGGAACCGTTCAACCCAATTTGAGCCTCGCCCAAGAAGATACCTCCGATGGCGAAACATAAGACACACAATCGAAGGCCGCCGCCTCCAGAGGGAGACAGCGGCCCTCGCCGTCATCTTCACACAATCTCAGCCTGAGTCGTCGGCCCGACGAATATCGGGCCGACGATCATGCTTAGAAGTTGATGTCGATGGTGGCGCGACGGTTCAGCGGCTCACGCACGCCGTCAGCCGTGGCCTTGGCCAGGGCG
>JBKBXN010000153.1:0-6252 GCA_046314055.1 Brevundimonas sp. | reverse complement strand
CCGTTGGGCGGAGAGTATCGCACGGTTTTGGAGCGTGGTGGGTCGAGGCGCGACCTCACGCGGTAAAGGCCTGAAAAGACTGGATTCGGGTTGCGGAATTAGGATGGCCGGCGCAGTCTGAGCGACCAAAGAAAAAGGGCGGAACCTTGCGGTCCCGCCCTTCTGCATTTTCAGCCTGGAGTGACTTGGACTTAGAAGTCCATGCCGCCCATGCCGCCCATGCCGCCCATGTCAGGCGACGAGGAGCCGCCCGACTTCTTGGGGGCGTCGGCGACGGCGGCTTCCGTGGTGATCAGGATGCCGGCCACCGAAGCGGCGTCTTGCAGGGCCGTGCGGACGACCTTGGCGGGGTCGATGACGCCCATCTTGACCAGGTCGCCGTATTCTTCGGTCTGGGCGTTGAAGCCGAACGAGGGGTCTTCGTTTTCCAGAACCTTGCCGACCACGATCGAGCCTTCGACGCCGGAGTTTTCGGCGATCTGACGGATCGGAGCCTGCAGGGCGCGACGGATGATCGCGATGCCGGCGTTCTGGTCGGCGTTGTCGCCCTTGACGTCGGCCAGGATCTTGGAGGCCTTCAGCAGGGCGATGCCGCCGCCCGGAACGATGCCTTCGTCAGCCGCGGCGCGCGTGGCGTTGAGGGCGTCGTCGACGCGGTCCTTCTTTTCCTTCACTTCGACTTCGGTCGAACCGCCGACGCGGAGAACCGCGACGCCGCCGGCCAGCTTGGCCAGACGTTCCTGCAGCTTTTCCTTGTCGTAGTCGGAGGTGGTGTCTTCGATCTGGCGCTTGATCTGGGCCACGCGGGCTTCGATGGCTTCCTTCTCGCCGACGCCCTCGACGATGGTGGTGTCGTCCTTGGTGATCGAGACCTTCTTGGCCTTGCCGAGCATGTCGATGGTGACGGTCTCGAGCTTGATACCCAGGTCTTCCGAGATGACCTGGCCGCCCGTCAGGATGGCGATGTCTTCCAGCATGGCCTTGCGGCGATCACCGAAGCCCGGCGCCTTGACGGCGGCGACGCGCAGGCCGCCGCGCAGCTTGTTGACCACCAGGGTGGCCAGGGCTTCGCCTTCGATGTCTTCAGCGATGATCAGCAGCGGACGGCCCGACTGCACCACGGCTTCCAGGATCGGCAGCATGGCTTGCAGCGAGGTCAGCTTCTTCTCGAACAGCAGGATGAGGGGCTCTTCGAGAACAACCTCCATCTTGTCGGCGTTGGTGATGAAGTAGGGCGACAGATAGCCGCGGTCGAACTGCATGCCTTCGACGACGTCGACGGTGGTGTCGGCGGTCTTGGCTTCTTCGACGGTGATGACGCCTTCGTTGCCGACCTTGGCCATGGCCTGGGCGATCAGTTCACCGATTTCGCTGTCGCCGTTGGCCGAGATGGTGCCGACCTGGGCGATTTCCGAGTTGTTCGAGACGGGCTTGGACTTGTCCTTGATCTCTTGCAGGACCAGGGTCACGGCCTTGTCGATGCCGCGCTTCAGATCCATCGGGTTCATGCCGGCGGCGACGGCCTTGAGGCCTTCTTGCACGATGGCTTGAGCCAGGACGGTCGCGGTGGTGGTGCCGTCGCCCGCCTTGTCGTTCGTCTTCGACGCGACTTCGCGGATCATCTGGGCGCCCATGTTCTCGAAGGCGTCTTCCAGCTCGATCTCTTTGGCGACCGACACGCCGTCCTTGGTCGAGCGCGGGGCGCCGAAGGACTTCTGGATCACGACGTTGCGGCCCTTGGGACCGAGCGTCACCTTGACGGCGTTGGCGAGCACGTTGACGCCGCGCAGCATCTTGTCGCGCGCGTCGGTGTTGAACTGTACGATTTTAGCGGCCATGCGGGCAGCTCCTATCTAGATGGATTGATTGAAGAAACGCGACCGTCGGGTGCTTACGAAAGCACGCCCAGGACGTCGGATTCCTTCATGATGATCAGGTCTTCGCCGTCGATCTTCACTTCCGTGCCCGACCACTTGCCGAACAGGATGCGGTCGCCGGCCTTCAGTTCCAGGGCGTTGACCTTGCCGGATTCGTCACGAACGCCGGGGCCGACGGAGACGACTTCGCCTTCCTGCGGCTTTTCCTTGGCGGTGTCGGGGATGATGATCCCGCCCTTGGTCTTGGATTCTTCTTCAACGCGCTTAACCAGCACGCGGTCGCCGAGCGGACGAAACGCCATCGGTTCTCTCCTTATGTACCCCCGGACGGGGGCGACTTGAAAACGGTGGGTCAGCCTCTCTTCGATCACTGTTTTGGCAGCCGACCGGTGAGAGTGCTAACGCGACCGGGAGGTAGTCAGAGGGCGGGGCGACGTCAAGCGGCAGGCCCGCCGCCAGTCTGCGAAACTTCCGCGACGAATGAACCGAAAATGAATGACGCGCTCCGAGGCTGTTCAAGCACAGGCTGGCAGAACCGTTTCAACGCTGGACGCATTTCCTTTCCCGGAAACGCCGAACCGGCCCGAAAATAAAAGGAGACGATCATGTCCAAGTTGCTGAAGATCACCGCCGCCGTCGCCGCCCCGGTCGTCGCCATGAGCCTGATGGCCGCCCCGGCCTCGGCCCAATCTTACCGCGACCGTGATCGCGGCGACGACAACACCGGCCGCAACGCCCTGATCGGCGCCGCCGTCGGCGGTCTGGCCGGCGCCCTCTACGGCAACGGCGACGGTCGCTATATCGCGGGCGGCGCCCTGGGCGGCGCGGCCCTCGGCGCGGTGGCCTCGTCCTCGAACCGGGGTTCGGGCTGCGAATATTATCGCGGCGGCCAGTGCTACCGGAACCAGGGCCACTGGGAACGCGAGCACGGCATCAACAGCCGGGACTCGCGCTACGAACAGCGCCGCGACTATCGCGACTATCGCCGTGAGCAACGCTATGAGCGCCGGGATGATCGTCGCGACTACCGCTACGACCGGCGCTGGTAGGCGCGGGCTATTCACCCAAAGCAAAAGGCTCGGCCGCAAGGCCGGGCCTTTTTGCTGGTGCGTCACCCCATCAGCCGTGTCATCAGACCGGCGGTCGATGGGTCCAGATCGGCGGAAGGGCCGCCGGCGTCCACGTCCTTCAGGATCGCCCTGGCCAGGACCTTGCCCAGTTCGACGCCCCATTGGTCGAAGCTGTTGATGTCCCAGATCACGCCCTCGACGAAGGTCTTGTGCTCATAGAGGGCCAAGAGGGCGCCCAGGGTCTCGGGCGTCAGACGGTCCATCAGGATGGCGGTCGAGGGGCGGTTGCCGGTGAAGGTGCGGTGGGTCGCCAGACGGGTCGCCTCGTCCTCCGACAGGCCCTGGGCCAGGCCCTCGGCCTTGGCCGCCTCGGTGGTCTTGCCCAGCATCAGGGCCTGGCCCTGGGCCAGGGCGTTGGACCAGAGGGGCGATTCCGGCGCGTCGGCATGGGTTTTCGCCACGATCACGAACTCGGCCGGGACGATCTGGGGCCCCTGGTGGATCTGCTGGAAGAAGGCGTGCTGGCCGTTGGTGCCCGGCTCGCCGAACACCACCGGCGCGGTCGGGAACGGCACGGGCCGGCCCGCGCCATCGACCCGCTTGCCGTTCGATTCCATCTCCAACTGTTGCAGCCAGGCCGGCAGGCGGGCGAGCCAGGGCGTGGGCGTAGGGGGCGACGGTGCGGGCGGGCCGGTTCAGGCCATCGACGTTGAACACCTGGGCCAGGGCCAGAAGGATCGGGGCGTTCTGCTCAAGCGGAGCCGAGACGAAATGATCATCCATAGCGGCGCCGCCGGCCAGCATGGCCTCGAACACGTCCCAGCCCAGGGCGATGCCGCACGACAGGCTGACCGCCGACCACAGCGAATACCGACCGCCGACCCAGTCGCGGAAGGCGAAGGTGCGGCCGCAGCCGAACTGTCCGGCCTTTTCCGGCGCCGCCGTGACCCCGATGAAGTGTTTGGTCATCCCCTCGGCCGGCAGGGACGCGGCCAGCCAGGCCTTGGCCGCCTCGGCGTTGGCCAGGGTTTCCTGGGTGGTGAAGGTCTTGGACACGACCACGACCAGGGTGGTTTCGGGGTCCAGGCCGGTCAGGGCCTCGGCCATGTCGCGCGGATCAATATTGGCGACGAAGCGAAGATCAATGGCGGGGTCCAGCGGGCGCAGGGCGTCCCAGACCACGCGCGGTCCCAGGTCCGACCCGCCGATGCCGACATGGACGATGGCCTCGAACCGCTTGCCCGTGGCCCCCGCCTCGGCGCCCGAGCGCACGGCGTCGGCATAGGTCTTCATGTCCGCCCGCACCGCGTCCACCTCGGCCGAGACCGGTTCGCCCAGAGCCTTGAAGTCGGCGCCGGCGGGGGCGCGCAGGGCGGGGTGCAGCACGGCTCGGCCCTCGGTCAGATTGACGGCCTCGCCGGCGAACAGGGCGGCGCGGCGGCCCTCGACATCCGACGCACGGGCCAGATCCAGACAGGCCTCGAAGGCGGCCTTGGTCCAGCTCTGTTTCGACAGGTCCAGATAAAGCCCCGCCGCCTCGACCGACATCCGCGCCAGCCGATCAGGATCGGCGGCGAACTGCTGGTCGATACGGGTCGCCCCGGCCTCTGCGGCGGTGCGGTCGAAGGTCGTCCAGGCGTCGTCGCGAGTCATTTGCGTCCTCTGGGAGAAAGTCTGGGAAGAGAAGAAGGTAAACACTCGTTTACGGGTCGGGCGTATGTCGGTTCAACGTCCTAGCCGACGCTGAAACAGGAAGTCACCCTCATGTCCTGCGGCCTTGCTCTCACGATCGCCCTGACCCTGTCCAATCCCGCCGTGGCCCTGGCGGCTGAACAGCCCCCTGCGGCGGTCGGGGCGCCGGTGTCGGTGGCGACCGAGCCCCTGTTCGCCGACATCGTCGCCCGGTCCGGCGCGCTGAAGGCCCTGGTCGACGGCTGGGCGGCGGCCAAGGCGGCTGACCAGGCGGACTTCTTCACCAGCCAGGCCTTCACCGGCTTCAAGGCCCAGGCCGAACAGCTGGCGGCGCTCGACATGCAAGGCCACCTGATCCTGAAGGAACGGGGCACGGACGGCGATCTAAAATGCATCCTGCGCGGCATCTCCGAGGACATGCCGAAAAAGGTCCAGGCGGTTCAGGCGGCGGCCACGCCGGCCGACCGCGCCGTCGCCCTGTCGGACCTGTCCTATCTGCTGAACGACAATGTCGAGGTCATCACCGCCCCGCCGCAGCCGGAGGTTTAGGCTCTTTCGTCATCGGGCGGAGGCCGTCACGCCCCCTTCAGAGCCTCGATGACCACGCCTTCGGTCAACAGTTGCGGCAGGATGCGGGGGGCGCCGCCCTTCGCCGGATAGAGCAGATACAGGGGCACGCCCGAGCGGCCGTGATGTTCCAGCTCGCGGGTGATGGCGTCGTCGCGGCGGGTCCAGTCGCCGACCAGATAGACGGCGTTCGTCGCCTTCAGGGCCTCGGCGACGCGGGGCGAGGACAGGGCGGCGCGCTCGTTGATCTTGCAGGTCACGCACCAGTCGGCGGTGAAATTGATCAGGACCGGGCGGCCCTCGGCCTGGGCGGCGCGCACGGCCTCGGCCGACCAGGGCGCTGAGGCCAGGGGGCCGGCCTCTGACGCTGAGGCCGTCTCAGGCGTCGGCGCACGCCCGGCGATCACGGCCAGGGCCAGGGCGGCGAAGAGGGCGATCAGGCTGGATCCACCGGACAGGCGGGCGGATCGACCCAGGGCGCGCTGGGCCTGGGTCAGGCCGAACAGCCACAGGGCGAAGGCGGTGGTCAGGGCGGCGGCCATCAGCAGGGCCAGTCCCTCGGCGCCGGTCTGACGCGAGAAGACCCAGACCAGCCACAGGGCCGCGCCGTACATGGGGAAGGCCAGCAGGCCCTTCAGCCGATCCATCCATGGGCCGGGCCGGGGGAAGCGCCGCAGCAGGCCCGGCGACAGGCTGACGGCCAGATAGGGCAGGCCCAGGCCGAGACCCAGCATCAGGAAGATCAGCAACGCCGCCGGCCAGGGCATGAGAAGGGCCGCGCCCAGGGCCGCCGCCATGAAGGGGGCGGTGCAGGGGGCGGCGACGACCACGGCCAGAACCCCGGTGAAGAAGGCGCCCGCGCCGCCCGGCAGGCGCGACAGGGGACCGGCCCCGGCGCCCTGGAGTCCGGCGCCGACATGGAAGACGCCCGACAGGTTCAGCCCCACCGCCAGCATCAGCAGGGCGAGACCCGCGATCACCGCCGGCGACTGAAGCTGGAAGCCCCACCCGACGGCCTCGCCCCCGGCGCGCAGGGCCAGCAGGAC